>NZ_JBFUKX010000004.1:0-210198 GCF_056400605.1 Mucilaginibacter sp. P5_A4
ATTCAACCCGGCTTCGGGCTGTTCTTACTTCTTAATTTGTTGTGTTATGAGGGGTATGCCCGTAACTCAATAAATGGAAGCGCTTTAATAAACCCGGTTGCTGTTACTATAACAGGTACGGTAACAGATGCGAAAGGGGAATCGCTTCCCGGGGTAACCGTAGTAGTTAAAGGTACCCAGATTGCTACATCAACAACTACCGAAGGAACCTTCAAGATTCAGGCAGATGCGAATGCTGTACTGGTTTTCCAGATGGTGGGCTTTATTAAGCAGGAGATTCCTTTAAATGGGAGAACATCACTTAATGTTACAATGAAGGAAGATAACCTGGCACTAAACGAAGTGGTAGTTGTGGCTTATGGTAAGCAGAAAAAGCTAACGATAACGGGGGCTGTTACTACGGTGAGTGTTGGAGACGTGATGACTCCAAATCGTTCTTTATCTAACGCGCTGGCCGGTAAAGTTGCAGGTGTTATATCTATGCAGCGAAGCGGGGAGCCTGGTTATGATAATGCATCATTTACTATTCGCGGTATCGGTACTTTTACTGGTAACTCAAACCCGCTTATTATTATAGATGGGGTTCAGCGCGATGATGTAAACAGTACCTATGGGGGGGCTTATAATAACATAGACCCCGAGGATATTCAAAGTATTTCTTTGTTAAAGGATGCTTCATCAACCGCTGTATATGGTGCCAAAGGTGCCAACGGAGTTTTAATCATCACTACTAAAAGAGGTGTTGCGGGTAAGCCTAAAATTTCTTTCAAAACAGAGATGTCCATGTCGGGCCTCACTAAAACACCTAAAATGCTGGATGCGGTATCATGGATGCGGCTGCATAATGAAGCAACTACAAATGATGGTAACCCATCGGCATATTCCGAAGAAACTATTCAAAAAACAGCAAGTGGGTTAGATCCCTACCTGTATCCAAATGTTAACTGGATAAAATCAGTTTATAAGGATTGGGCTCCCGGGTATAACACCAACCTTAATGTTAGCGGCGGTGCATCAACGGTAAGGTATTATGTTTCTGCTTCTTTTTATGATCAGGATGGAAGTTATAAGGTTACCAAGCAACATGGTTATAATCCTAATCTTAACTTTAAAAGGTATGATTTCAGATCTAACCTGGATATTGATTTAAGCAAAACTACTTTATTGACAATGAATCTGGATGCGATGCTGGTAAATAGCCGCTATCCTGGTATATCTGCCGGGGCTATCTGGTACGAATCGTATTTAACGCCGCCTAACGCGTTTCCAATACAATATCCGGGTGGTATATGGGCTGGCCCTTATAATAACGGGGGCTCAAACCCGGTAAACGATATTCAAAACTCCGGTTATAATAACGAGTTTCGCCCCACTATTCAGTCTGTTTTTTCCATCAACCAAAAGCTGGATGTTATTACAAAAGGCTTGAGCGCTATGGCAAGGTTTTCATTCGACTCCTATAGCGAAAATGATAATGGAAGAACCGGCACGAATGATCTTTTTTTAGCTACATCAAGAGATCCGCAAGGTAATTTGGTATTGGGCCAGTCGAGATACGGGAGCCAGTTTTTGGGGTATTCGCAGTCATCCTCTGCCGAAAAAACCATGTACCTCGAAACAAATATTAATTATGACCAGTCTTTTGGCAAGCACCATGTTGGCGGCCTGATTTTGTATAATATGCGGTCGAGGGTGGTAAGCTCGGCAGGCAGCGTTATAGGCTCTATCCCTTATAACAACCAGAGTTTAGCGGCCAGGGTAACCTATACTTATGCCGACAAATATTTGTTGGAATTTGATGCCGGTTATACAGGGTCAGAAAATTTTGAACCGGGTAAGAAGTTTGGCTTTTTTCCTGCCGTTTCTGCAGGCTGGGTAATTTCGAGGGAGTCATTTTTTAAGGATCTTTCAAAAACATTTACACTGCTAAAAATAAGGGGCTCTCACGGTCTTGTGGGTAATGACCAGATTGGATCGGCCTACGGTATTACCAGGTTCCCTTATATTAATCAATATGGCAGTGGCGGATCCGTGGGTTTAGGACTTAACGGAACTATATATGGTGGTACTACCGAAAGCGTAATTGGGGTAGAGAATCTTACATGGGAAAAAGCAACCAAAGACAATATTGGGTTAGAGATAGGCCTGTTCAATAAATTGAATATCACCATAGATGCCTATAAAGAGAGAAGAACCAATATTTTAGTTCAACGCAGCTCATTGTCGGGCATATTGGGTGTAAGCGGATCTGTATTTGCCAATTTGGGCGAAATGAATAATCATGGTATTGAGGGCAATGTTGAGTATAACGACAATATTGGTAAAGTGTCCCTTCGCCTTTACAGTAACGTTACTTATAACAATAATAAAATTGTACAGCGGGATGAACCTAAGCAGCTGTACGCTTACCAGCAATCAACCGGGCGTAAATTTGGCGATAACCTGATGTATGTTGCCGAAGGGTTGTTTACATCCCAGGAAGACGTGGACAAAAGCCCTACCCAATTTGGAGCAGTGTTAAGGCCCGGCGATATTAAGTACAAAGATGTTAACAACGATGGCGTAATAAACAGCTTTGATAAGGTATTTACCGGTAAATCTGATATACCTACCATATTGTATGGCGCCGGATTTACGGTTGGCTATAAAAAGTTCGACCTCTCTCTCTTTTTCCAGGGAACCGCCAATGTAATTATTATGGCCAATGGTTCTTCAATAAGCGGGGCTGGTGCAGGCGGCGCGGGTATTGTTCCGTTTACTGGTATGGGTACATATCCGTCTGGAATGCTTGCCAATCTTGAAAGCAGGTGGACAGTTGAAAACCCGAGCCAAAATGTAGATTATCCACGGTTGGGTATTTCTAATCAAAATAGTAACAATTATCAGCCAAGTACATGGTGGTCAAAAGATGCAAGTTTTGTTCGTTTAAAACAGGCAACATTGGGTTATACGCTTACGCCATCGTTCCTTACAACAGCGGGTGTTAACTCGGTTTACTTTTACTTAACCGGCCAAAACCTATTAACATTCTCCAAATTCAAACTTTGGGATCCTGAGCTTGGCTCAAACGGCGCAGGCTATCCACCGGTAAGAATATTTGCTTTGGGGTTAAGAGCTTCGTTTTAAAGAAATAATGAATTTAAGTCAAATTAAAAAGTATTTAAAATGTTCCAAATGAAAAAATATATACTCATTATGGCTGTCGGGGCATCGTTCCTGGCCGCCGGTTTATCTTCTTGTAATTATCTTAATAAAAAACCAGATAACCTGTTAACATCTGATTTGATCTGGAGCACCCGGGCCAATGCCGAATCGTACCTGTACAATATATATGGGTATATTATACAAACTGATGGCGGTAATTTTAGCGCCATGGGGGCAAGTGATGAATCGTCTGTATCAATTCCGGGTACCAACGTGAGGCAAATGGTTGTAGGTAACTGGAGCCCTGTAAATGCTTATTTTGATTATTGGGGTAATTATTATAATGGAATCCGGTCGTCATTTATTTTTGAAGCTAATATTGATAAAGTTCCAATCACCCAGTTGAGTGTAACGTTAAAAAATCAATATAAAGCCGAAGCCCGGTTTTTACGCGGATGGTTTTACTGGCAGCTGATAAAACAATACGGCCCGGTTGTGAAAGTAACCGAGGCGTTAAGTTTAAACGAGGACTTTAACAAGTATCCAAGATCATCTTTTGATGATTGCAAAGACTATGTTAACCAGTTGATGGATCAGGCTGCGGCAAGTTTACCAGCCCAGTGGCCCTCAACCAGCAGTTATGGCCGTCCAACAAAAGGTACCTGTCTTGCTGTAAAAGCACAAATTGCTTTATTGGCTGCGAGCCCGCTGTGGAATGGTAATCCTGCATTTTCCTCTTTTAAAAACCAGGATGGTACACAGCTGGCGCCAACAGCATATGATGCCAATAAATGGAAGGTAGCCGCAGATGCAGCAAAGGCTTTAATTGACCTTGGTTCATATAAGTTATTTACCAATCTTGATAATGGCGGAACCCAGTTTGATCCTTACCTGTCTGTCAGGGATCTTTTCTTAACCAACTGGAACAGCGAGATCATATTTTCAAGAAATTCATGGAATTATTGGGGATATACAAAATGCGTATCGCCAGGGCCGGGAGGGTATAGCATGTACAACGCTACCCAAAACGTTGTGGATGCATTTTATATGAATAATGGCAGAACCATTGATGATCCGCTATCCGGATATACAGGAACAAGTTTTGCTCAAAGCAATGGTAATAAGTACTGGGAACACAGCAAGGGGCAATGGAATATGTATGCAAACCGCGAGCCCCGGTTTTATGCCTATATACAATATAATGGCAGGCCGGTATTACCCGCCCCAACCGTTGATGACAAAAACTATTATTCATCGGCTGCTAATATTGATGGAACAGGCAGGGTAGAGTTTTATTATAATGGCAAAGCTGGTGCAAAAGCAAGCGGGGCCAGTAACAATATTACAGGATATGATGTGCTGAAGAATGTAAGCCCGGCTGATAATATAAGGCAGGATGCTGCAAATTACAGACCTTTTATACTGATAAGATATGCCGAAATATTGTTGGATTATGTAGAAGCTTTGAACGAATATGATCCATCAAATCAAAATATTGTTCTGTACCTGGATCAGATCAGGAGCAGGGCCGGTTTACCCGGTATAGAAACTGTTTATCCGGGCGCCGTTGGCAACAAGGATGTAATGCGAAAATACATTTTAAAGGAAAGACAGGTAGAGTTGTGTTTTGAAAGCGACAGGTACTATACCCTGGTAAGGAGACTATTATTAGGCATTGATGAAAACCAAACCATTTATGGCCTGAATGTAAATACCGACGACCAGGGCCTGGGATTTTCGTTTACCGGTTTTTACAATAGAACGCTTTTCCAAAAAAGGGTATGGAACAATAAAATGTACTTGTTCCCCATCTCCCAGTACCAGTTAGACCGCGACAGGGCTTTAGTACAAAATCCGGGTTGGTAATGCACGTTTTTATTTGCCCAAAAGGCAATAGAAGATATTGTAAAAAATAAATAATTAAAGAATAATTATTCAAATGAAAACATTCATAAACATAATGGCAAAAAGTATAAATCAATACTTACTTGCCGGCGGGGTTTTTATAATGGTGGCTTTTATAAGCTGCAAAAAAGAAAAGGCACCTACGCATAATGCCGACTCGCCTATCAGTATTAACACATTTATTCCGGCACAGGGTGGTGGAGGTACGGAAGTACTGATTACGGGGACCAATTTTTCAACCGACACTTCGCAAATTGCAGTTACGCTGAATGGTTTAAAGCTTAGGATCATTGGCGCCAATACTACGCAAATGATTGCCGTGGTACCCAAAAAGGCAGGGTCGGGGCCGCTGGTTGTAACCATAGGAAAAGGAACCGCCACAAGTACAAGTAATTTTACTTACCAATATACCAGGACCGTTACCACATTGGCCGGATCGGGCAAAGCAGGCTTTGCCAATGGCCAGGGAACAGATGCTATGTTTGATTTTGGCGGCCAAAGCTGGTACAGGAGCTGCGGTATAACTGTTGATGATAATCTGAACATTTATGTTGCCGATCCAGGGAACCATTGTGTCAGAAAAATTGACACAGCGGGGAACGTAACCACACTTGCGGGCAATCCCCAGGTTTCTGGTTATGCGGATGGGAAAGGAAGCGCAGCAAACTTTTCTTTACCTTATGATGTGGCTCTTGATGCTCAGGGCAACGTATACACTGTTGATCCGGGGAATTGGGATATTCGCAAAATATCTCCCGATGGTACTGCCGTTACCTGGGCATGGGGAAACCAGTCGCCCTGGAGTGTAGCTGTTGATAAAACTACCGGCTACGTTTATTATTCAAGCTGCTCCAGCCCGGGAAACATTTACCAGTTATCAGCTCAGTGGACTACAAAACAAGTTGTATCTGGTCTTAATTATCCGGCGGGAATTAAGTTTGATAAAACCGGCAATTTATACGTATCGAATAATGGAGATCAGGTTATCCAAAAATTTGCTGCAGGCACATGGCAGGGCAGCATTATTGCCGGGCAGCCTGGAAGCGCCGGGTATGTGAACGGAGCCGCTACAGCAGCAAAATTCTCTGCTCCATGGGGTATAGCCGTAGATAATAACAACAATATATATGTAGCCGGTAACGGAACCTGGGATGGCAGTACTTCTAATCCCGATCAAAGTATCCGTTATATCCAGGCCGGCACCTTTGAGGTAAGCAACTTTGCCGGAAGCGGTGCGGCTGGTTATGCCGATGCTATAGGAGGATCGGCCCTTTTTAGCGCTCCAACAGGTGTTGCCGTTGACAAAAACGGAACGGTGTATGTACTGGACAAAAATAATAACAGGATAAGAAAAATAGTGTCCGAATAATGGTAATCGCCAATAACAGCATTACCCCTCGTAATTACTGTTATATCAGTTAATCGTCTATCCTTACAAATGCTGTTGCCCGGGGAGCAATGCAAATAATAATTGATGGTTGTTTTGTTTGATTGGTATAGTCCCCGAAGCAGAAACATGTTTCTGCTTCGGTTCTATGCTTTGCATCTTCAAACACCAATAAACTTATTGAATGAAAAATATCGGGTGTTTTAATTTGAAAATGTACTGTATGAAACGTTATATTAATATTTTTTTTATGCTTGTTTTTGCATTGCAGGGAATGGCTTGCAGCAAAAAAAGCACTGGTAATGATGTAACGCCTTCTGCAGGTAATACGCATATTTATTATGTATCAGTTAATGGATCTGATGCTAATGCAGGTGCAATTAATGCCCCTTTCCAAACCATCAATACCGCACTGAGCCATGCTTTACCTGGCGATACTGTTATGGTTAGAGGCGGCACCTATTATGAAAAAGTGGTGTTCCCCAAGTCGGGGGTAAAGGATAAGCTTATTACAGTGAAAGCATACCGCGGAGAAAAGCCTGTAATAGACGGCAGCAAAATAATAGTTTCGGGCTGGGTGTCATTAGTTACACTAAGTAATGTAAAGTATATAGCGCTGGATGGCTTTGATATTTGCAATCTTACAAGTGCAACTTTTAATACCGATCCTGAGGGCATAGCCATTAATGGCAATTCTCGCGATATAACTATTAAAAACTGTAATATTTTTAATATAAAAAGCAACGCGTCATTAGCCGACTGGCGAAGCGGCCACGCCATACTGGTAATAGGTAACGGAGCCACAGCCATTACTAACCTGGTTATTACAGGCTGCACAGTGCATGATACACAAACAGGCACAAGCGAAAATGTAACGTTGGCCGGTAATATAGACGGCTTTGTTTTTAGCCATAATAAAGTATACGATACAGAAAACATAGGGATAATTGTTGCTGGCGGCGATAACCTTAATAAAGATGGAGATGTTGCTACCAATTATGCCCGTAATGGCGTGATAAGCGATAACGAGTTTCATGATAATACCATGACCAGGACTCCCGAAATCTGGGGGCCCGACAGGTATGGCGCCATCTCCATTTATGTTTGCGGCGGAGCTAACACTATCATCGAAAGAAACAGGGTATATAATAGCGACAGAGGTATCGGGCTGGTGAGCGAAAGCAATGTATATGCAACAAAAACCACCATTGTAAGAAACAACTTTGTATACAACTGCTATCGTACGGGCATATACATGGGCGATTATTTAAACTACACATCCGGCGGAACTAAAGACTGTTTTGTAGTGAATAATACACTATATCAAAACGATCGTGTTGTGGGGGCATTTGGTGAGATAGAAGGAGAGATAAGGCTTACAGAGCATTGCGATAACAACGTGATAAAAAACAATATTGTATACGCAAGGCCGGTTGATGTGTTTATTCACAAGTATACTTCAACGGGGAGCAATAATATTATTGATAACAATTTATACTATACCACAGGCACCCCGCAATGGATCTGGAACAGTACCAATGGTGCTCCAAACACCGATTTGAATGCCTGGAAGACAACCAGCGGCAATGATGCCAATTCATCAAACGGCGCCGACCCACAATTGAAGAATACCTCACTTCCCGATCTTCACATACAATCATCTTCGCCTGCAAAAAATTCCGGGCAGGTAATCTCAGCTGATATAAACGGGGCAACAGATATTGATGGAAATGCGCGTATTGTGAACAATAAAATAAATAAGGGCGCACAGCAGTAAGAGGTTCTTAATTTAAAAACGAACGGGAATGAAACATAATGTTAATTTTTTTTTGATGCTTGGCTTTGCGGTACAGGTATTGGGTTGCAGCAAAAAAAACGCTACCGAGGTTGTAACGCCTGCCGGCAATGTGCATGTTTACTATGTAGCGGCCAACGGATTAGAGTCAAATAAGGGAACAATTGATGCGCCATTCCAAACCATTAATAATGCCCTAAGTCATACCGTGCCCGGTGATACTGTAATAGTAAGGGGCGGAACGTACAGTGAAAAAGTAGTATTCCCCAAATCGGGGGTAATGGATAAGTATATTACATTAAAAGCGTATCGTGGCGAAAAACCTGTAATTGATGGTAGTGCTTTTAGCGTTAATGGCCGGGAGGCGCTGGTAACTATTGACAAGGCAAAGTTTATAGTTGTTGATGGATTTGAAATACGCAATCTTAAAACATCTACCGGCGATCCTAAGGGCATTATGGTTGAAGGTGGCTCTGATTACATTACCATAAAAAATAACACCGTATACGGTATTGATTATACCCAGCTGCCGCTTAACGGAGGGGGTAATGCCATTTTAATTATCGGGAATACTTCCGATCCGGTAACCAATATTACCGTTACCGGGAATACCATACATGATTGTAAAACCGGGTATGGGGAAAACCTAACCATCAATGGCTATGTTGATGGTTTTACCATCACCAACAATACAATATATAACGCCCAGAATATTGGTATTGATGCGGCCGGTGGTTATGCGGCAAATACCAACCCTGCACTTAATTATGCGCGCAATGGTATTATCAGTGGTAATACCCTCTATAACATTGAAAGTAAAAGGGGGCCGCTTGGCGGGCATGGCGCTATTGGTATTTATGTTGATGGCGGCAGAAATGTGGTGGTGGAGAAAAATAAAGTATCTGTTACCGATAGGGGTATTGGCGCGGTAAGCGAAACCAATGGATTCCCTACTGATCATGTCACCATAAGGAACAACCTGGTGTATAACTGCTGGTGCTCTGGTATTTATATGGGAGGGTATTTAAATTATACAGGTGGCGGTACAAACAATTCGGCTATTGTAAATAATACATTGTATAACAACAACCAGGTTTTAGGCGCATTTGGTGAAATAGAAGGAGAGATTAGTATCAGGGAGGATTGCACCAACAATGTTATAAAAAATAACATTATTTATGGCGGAGCATCAGATATGTTTATTCATAAATACACCGCGAAAGGATCTGGTAATATCATCGATTACAATTTATATTATACAACAGGCACTGCACAATGGACCTGGAATGGCATTTTATATACCGATTATAATTTATGGAAGGCAGCCTGCAGCGGAGATGCTAATTCAACAAATGGCATCGACCCTTTATTCGTAAATACATCCGGCCCCGATCTTCATTTGCAATCATCCTCGCCTGCAAAAAACAGCGGGTTAGTAATATCAGAAACAATTAACGGTAATACTGATTTTGATGGTAATGGGCGCATTGTAAATAAGCAGATAAACAAAGGCGCTTATCAATAATTACATGGTTTAATTATCAAATGCAGAAAGAGGCTTAATGCCCACCGGATAGATATAAAGACGGTGGGCATTTTTGATTTCAGTATGGTTACTCATGCAGTTAATGCCAGGACATAAAAATCTCTTCCCTAATATGCTAATGCAAAAGTGCCACTGTATTTTAAGGCGGTGCTTTTTTGTAAAGCACCAGGTATTTGAATGCTTAACAGCCCGTTTTGGTAATGCCATTTTAATTTTTGAGTGCTGCCAAGCAAGCTTGCTTTTTTTACTTGTTTGTTAAGAGGGAAACTTACCATGGACGGGAGGGTTACATTATCCTTTTCGGATAACCAAAATGCATATAACGTTTTCTTAGTTTTCGACCTGGTGAAATAAATATTCCCGGCAGAGTAAGGCGCAACCGGTTCAGAGCCATAGATGCCCTTGCCGTTAATTTTTATCCAGCCGGCAATATCCTGTAGTCTTTGATAAGCAACGGGGTTCCAGTCGCCGTCGGGCCCTGGGGCGATATTAAGCAGGAGATTGCCTCCCCGCGAAACTATTTTTATAAGTGTTTGAACCAGTTGCAGGCTGGGTTTAAATTCGTCATTCGGGACGTAACTCCAGTACTTACCAATGGTCATACAGGTTTCCCAAGGGTAGGATAAAGGCTTATCCGGTACTTCTTGTTCGGGTGTGGTATAGTTTTCAAATTCGCCGGCAACGGTACGGTCTACCATAATAAGACCGGGTTGATAACTGCGGCCCATTTTTGCTATTCTGGCCATATCAAGATCCTGGTTATAGTGCTGCGGATCGTTCCCCTTTGTTGGTGATGGCCGCACCCAACCCCCATCGAGCCATAAAATATCTACTTTGCCGTAGCCCGTCATCAGTTCTTCTATTTGGTTATAGGTAAAATCTTTAAATTTTCGCCAGCGTTCGGGGTAGCGTAGCGGGTCGTAATTAACATTGTGGTCTTTAGGGGGAAAGTAAGACCACCAATAGTTTTGATTGTGCCAATCTGGTTTGGAGAAATATGCCCCGATCATAAAATTGTCTTTACGAAAGGCGTTAAATATTTCTTTGGTGACATTGCTTCGCGGGTTTTTTGAGAAAGGCGTTTTAGTGTCTGTAATTTTATAATCTGTTTGTTTGGTGTCAAACATGCTAAAGCCATCATGGTGTTTGGTTGTAAATACCATGTAATTCATACCCGCAGCTTTGGCCGCCCTGGCCCATTTTTCGGGGTTGAAGTTAACCGGGTTAAAGGTGGTTTGTAGGTTTTCGTATGCTTTTTTATAGGCGAAATAATCATTGCCATAGGGGCCGGTTCGGGTAACCCAGTCATCGGGACAAATAGTCCAGCTTTCTGCCACACCCCATTGGCTATATGTTCCCCAGTGCATAAACAAACCAAACTTTTGGTCCTGCCATAGGGCAAGTTTTTGCCGTACCAGGGGATCTTTAGGAACCTGGTAGGTGTTGGACATTTCATGCTCATTTTGCGCGATTGCTGCCTGGCTACAGGCCAGCAAACAAAGACCAAGTATAAATTTCTGAACCATGATAAAATTATTGATGATGGATAAATTTTAATAGTTGGATATATTGCATTAGTTTAATACCAGTTCAATTACAGGTATTTCAGTATCAGGTTTTGTTTCGGGGAGGTTTAATACCAGGTCGTTTCCCGAAGCTTTTGATTTGCTATTCGGCTGTATCTCTGATGCATCATGCAAAAACTGAGTATATTTAACCTTATCCTTATAGCCCGGTAAGGTGATGGTTTTGCCCGGATACTCCAGCAAATGCACATACAAACGCCGGGTATTGGCATTATAGGTAAGCATGGTATGCTCAGGAGCTTTAAATGTTTCCGGGGCTTCGGTGCATCCGTAAATAGCCCGGCTGTTGTATTTCATCCAGGCTGCTATTCCGTCCAGCCTCTCATTGGCACGTTTATCAAATAAACCACGTGCAGTAGGGCCTACATTCAGCAGGAGGTTACCGCGTTTGCTTACAGCCTCTATCAGCATCGTAACTAACTGTTTGGTGCTTTTCCAGCTGTTTTCATCGCGGAAATATCCCCAGGAACCCGAAAACGTTTGGCAGGTTTCCCAATAAGTTTTGTAATCGTTTTTTTTTGTCCATTCTGATAAGTTTACCTGTTCGGGTGTAAGGTAATCCCATCCGTCCTGGTATTCGTTTATATCAAGGCGATTATCAATTATAATATTGGGCTGTAGTTTTCTTATTTCTTTAACCAATTCAACAGATCCCCAATCTTTACTGCCTTTACCGTGTTTGCCGTTGTCGGGGTACGAAAAATCGAGCCACAGCATATCAATTTTGCCATAATTGGTAAGCAGTTCTTTAATCTGCTTGTGCATATACGTGCGGTATCTGGCCATATCCCGGCCTTTGTTCAACTTATCATAATCCTCATCCTTTTCGCTTGCCGGTTGCAATGGGTGTAAAACATCGACCGTAAAATCCGGATGATGCCAGTCTAACAAGGAATAATAGAAACCTATTTTTATGCCTTCGGCTCTGAATGCGTTTACAAATTCTCTTACAAGGTCTCTTTTAGCGGCGGTATTGGTGGCCTTGTAATCGGTATATTTTGAATCAAACAGGCAAAACCCTTCGTGATGTTTGGTGGTAAGCACGGCATACTTCATTCCGGCTGCCTTGGCTTTCTTTGCCCACTCCTTAGGGTTAAACAAATCGGGGTTAAACTCATCAAAGTAAGGCTGGTATTGTTCATTGGTCATCCGTTCCCATCTCTTTACCCATTCATGCCTTGCCGCCTGCGAGTAAAGGCCCCAATGGATAAACATCCCAAAACGATCGTTGGTCCACCAGGCCATGCGTTTCGCTTTTTGTTCGGGTGTTTCTGCTCCTATTTTCTTTTGAGCATATAAAGAAGAAAATACCAGGGAAATTGATAAAATAATGAAGGCCGTTTTTTTGAATTGACGCATAGCGGTCTGTTAGTTTGAATTAAAATGGGTGTTTAAGTTTACATCGATAAAATTTGGTTAACTACTTCCTGTAGAGACCTGTGTGGCTTTTCGGGATTTAGCTTCTGGTTTTCATCCACCCATTTGCGTTCCCAGGAAAAGTAATCGGGTTCGGGAGTGGTTTTGCCATCCAGGTTGCCACGCAGGTAATCAAAATAAATTTCCCAGCGGGGCAGGTAATAACCATCCATCAGGCCAGCCCATTCTTTATAGGCATACTCATGCAGGTTATCCTCTGTACGCACGTTTTCTCCCCAATAAGTAATCTGCATCAGCGCGTTTTTTAAATTATTTGCTTTTTCTTTGGCTGTATTTCCGTTAGCTACAGATTGTTTAAGATAGGTGTTGAGCCTAAAGTAAGGATCGGTGTTCAACAGGTCATCCGTTAACTTTATCATGTGCAAAAACTTCTCGCTGGCCTTGTTAAAGGCCTGCAGATCCTTATTGTTGTATGCCGTTGTCAGGTCATTAAAAACAAGGGTTCCTTTATTGGCCAGTACCTGCCTTATCATATTGATGAGGTCTATTTTATAAGTTGCTGAATTTATAAGAGCAGGTGTTGCTTTGGCAAATTCCTTTACTGCATTTTCAAACTTTACAGTATCATAATTTCGGGTAAGCGTACCCCAGCTGGAGATTGATTTAACTTTAAGTGCCGGCCTTGCGCAAAAAATAGATTCGCCTGCCCCTTCCTGGTAACCGGGAAGGCTTTGGTAAATTGTTTGTAAAAAGCCCTGCCAGGCATTGCTGGCATGTGTGTTACTTTTACCGTACCGATATTTGGCGTATTCGTTAATCCAGTTCCGGGTATTTACATGTTCTTTACGCCAACCCAGTTCAAGCATCAAGTCATAATCCGGAGGATTATTATTAATGCCCTCGGGCATTATTCCTACGCCTTTCAGATAATTGCTGTAGGTGCTTTGCCTTGCCCTGTATATTTCATCGGCAAAACGCTGTAATTTACCGTATACGCCCGGGCGTTCACCAAAATTGTTAACACTGCACCATATAAATGGCGTGTTATCATAGGCATTACGTTTTTCCCAGTTGTTGGTAAATTCGCCAAAAAGCTCCTGCACCAATACTTTTGATTTATCAAGACCATCAAGCATAGCCTGTTTGGGGTTATCCTGCCAACCTTGCAACACCCATGCCGAACCCGGATAATAACGTTGCATTGATGCCTGTATGGAGGCTCCTGCTTTCTTGAGATCTATGCCATCGGTTTTGCCGCCTTCATGAAAAGGGTCGCCTGCAAAAAAGGGAATGTTTTTGCCATATAATTTCTGCATTTCACTGTAATATATGCCCGCTATGCGGCTAAATTCGGGATCTGTAGGGTCAAGTATGTCCGGTCTTTTAAACGCTCCCCAGTTACCCTGGTCGATGATATGCGCTTTACTCTTATTTTTTAATGAGCTGGGCACCATTCCATAAAAACCCTGCAACACAGGCTCTATACCCAACTCCTGCATTCGCTTTATCATTTTTTGCTGAATCAGCTTCCGGTTGTCAATCTGGCTTTGTGGCGTTGGTCCTCCCCAGCCCTCAATATTGCCCATCAGCCACCAGGCGGTATAGGCCGGGCCAACTATAAAGTTGTTAATTTCATTTTCGGTGTACCCTATCTTCTTCAGGGTATTTTGCCATACCGCTTCCATCCCTTCAACGGCAAGCATTGTATTAACCCCGTTAAGGGCCATCCAGTCAAGTTCCCGTTCCCAATCGGGCCAGCTGTAAAAGCTCATGGTATAATTATAGGTGCAATAATTCAATGCATAACGATACTTAGCCTCCGCCTGTACAGTTGTTTTTTTGCCAACAGCCGGGATCGGAAACACAGGCGCCAGGTTATCGCCCATATGCGACATAGATCGGTGGCAATAATATTTTAAATACCAGTTTACACCAACCGCGGCTGCATTAGCTCCGGATGCGCTGATAACCAGTTTGTTTTTTACAGTTTGCAGTTCAACTATTTCGGGGCTGCTGGTTTTTACGGCTTTAAAAATGATATGATCGCTTAACCAGGGAGCGCGCCTTTTAACCAATGCTTTTACTGGTTCAAACTGTTGGGCAAAAAGATGTATCGGTAAAAATAAAACAAGCAGAAAAGTTAGTTTTCGCATATGAAAGTATTGATTTTGAGGGTTAACATTCTCGAAACTAACTAAAATTTAATTGAAAAATAAAGCGCAGAACCATGCCCCTGGGCTATAAAACTTACGCAAACGTTTGATATGGCCTGTGCAAACGGTTGCGCTATTTTTCACTATTTTTTTAGATTATTATTTTGGTACCATTGTATTGCCAAGGCGATATTTTATCAAATGGCGCGCCCGTCATTGCTATACCTACGTCTATTAAAAAAATGAAGAAAATTATAATTACCCTTATTGTTTGTACAGTTGTAAATGCGTTTTCATTTGCACAAACAATTTCCATGGCAGGTTCATTAATGGGAGCTTCGGTGTTAAGCAAGCGCCCCGATTCGGCCATGCAGAAATGGTGCGACAATCGTTTTGGTCAATTTATTCATTGGGGTTTATATGCGGTTCCAGGCGGGCAATGGAAAGGTAAAAATTATCCGGGCGCCGCCGAATGGTTAAAAGCAGATGCGGGCATTTCCTCCACAGAATATGCCGAACTCATCCATCAGTTTAATCCTCAAAAATATAATCCAACAGAATGGGCGCACATCGCTAAAAATATGGGCGTAAAATACGTCATTCTTACAACCAAACATCATGAAGGGTTTTGTCTATGGCCCAGCAGCTTTACAAATTTTTCAGTCGCATCAACGCCTTATAAAAAAGACCTGCTAATGCCTTTTGTAAAAGCGTATCAAAAAGAGGGTATCGATGTTTATTTTTATTACTCCATTCTCGACTGGCATCATCCCGACTATCGTTCAGTGATAAAATCTGATGAAGACCAAAGGGCTTTTGAACGGTACTTTGCATTTGTTGAAAACCAACTGAAAGAGCTGATAACCACTTATCCCAATATTAAAGGCCTTTGGTTTGATGGGCAATGGGAAGCATCCTACAAAAAGAACTATAAAATGGGTTATGAGCTGGAACAATATTGCCGGGCATTAAAACCGGGTATCATCCTTAATAACCGCATTCGTACAGATGCGCAGGGCCATGTAGACCATGACTATAAAGGGCGGCATTTTGGAGATTTTGACGGCAGTTTTGAGCGCCGTTTGCCGTCCAATGTAAAAAAATTGGATTTTGACTGGGAGGCATGCATGACCGTTCCCGAAAATCAATGGGGATACCACAAAATATGGGAAGGCCATGTAAAAACCCCTTACGAAATACAGGAAATGCTTGCAACCTGCACCTCCATGGGCGGAAATTTTGTACTCAATTTCGGTCCCCAGCCCGACGGCACTATCCGCACTTATGAGCAAAACCTGGCTAAGGAAGTCGGTGCATGGATGAAGATCAATTCGGCCGCAATATATGGATGCGATAATGCCGGCCTGGAAAAACAGGATTGGGGTTATTTTACGCAAAAGCCGGGTGATGGCAAGCTTTATATGATCGTTTTTAATATACCTGTCTCTAAAGCATTAAAATTAAAACTTCCCGAAAAAACAACAATTGCAGATAACTCCCTTTTAACTGACAGCCATCAAAAATTCCGGATCGAGAAAACGTACGGGAACGATTATTACCTGCATTTAGGTGATGCAAAATTTACCCAGCCATTTGTGATAACACTACAGCTAAAAAAGGATTGATATAAATATTTTAAATAAGGCGCCGGCTAACGGCACCTTATTTAAAATACTACCTAATCTTGTTCATCTATTTGATCCATCACCATTAGTGGTCAACAGAGAAACCGAAGGTGATTCATGATTTACAATCAAGCTAAGTCAAATCTGTCCAGGTTCATCACTTTATTCCAGACTTCTATAAAATCCTTCAAAAACTTACCCAGGGTATCGGCGCTTCCGTATACCTCGGCAACCGCCCTTAATTCTGAGTTGGAACCAAAAACAAGGTCTGCACGGGTTGCTGTCCATTTTACTTCGCCGGTAGCGCGGTCGCTACCTTCATAAACTTCCCTGTCAGTAGATGCCGCTTTCCAGGCCGTGCCCATATCGAGCAGGTTTACAAAGAAATCGTTGGTGAGTACACCGGGGCGTGAAGTGAAAACACCATGTTTGGAGCCATCAAAATTTGTACCCAATACACGCAACCCACCTAACAATACGGTTAACTCAGGTGCCGTAAGCGTAAGCAAATGCGCCTTATCTATTAGCAACTCTTCGGTAGATACAGGTACTTTTGATTTGCGATAGTTACGGAAACCGTCGGCCGCAGGCTCCAGGTAGCCGAACGATTCCACATCGGTTTGCTCCTGCGAGGCATCCATACGGCCCGGTGTAAACGGAACCGTTATAGCCTGTCCGGCATCTTTAGCTGCTTTTTCAACACCTGCGCAACCGGCCAGCACGATCAAATCTGCCAGCGAAACTTTCTTGCCGTTGGCCTGCGCAGCATTAAATTCTTTTTGAATGGCCTCGAGTATGTTCAATACGTTTTGCAACAGTGCCGGATTGTTCACCTGCCAGTATTTTTGTGGAGCAAGACGAATGCGGGCGCCATTGGCGCCACCGCGCTTGTCGGAACCGCGGAAAGTGGAAGCCGAAGCCCATGCTGTGGAAACCAGCTCAGATACGCTCAAGCCTGATTCCAATACTTTTGCTTTTAAAGCTTCAATATCACTTTCAACAATTAATACATGGTCAACTGCAGGAATAGGATCCTGCCACAACAGTTCTTCCTGTGGTACTTCCGGGCCCAGGTAACGCGCAAGGGGGCCCATGTCGCGGTGGGTTAATTTAAACCAGGCACGCGCAAAAGCATCTGCAAACGCATCGGGATTTTCCAAAAAGCGCCTTGATATTTTTTCGTAAGCCGGATCAAGCCTTAAAGCAAGGTCGGTAGTAAGCATTGCAGGCTTATGTTTTTTTGTGCCGTCATAAGCATCCGGAATAATGGCCTCATCAGTTTTAGCAACCCATTGATGCGCGCCGCCCGGACTTTTTGTAAGTTCCCATTCAAAGCCAAACAGGTTTTCAAAAAAATTATTACTCCATTGGGTAGGCGTTTTGGTCCAGATTACTTCCAGCCCACTTGTAATTGTATCAGCACCTTTGCCAGAACCATGACTGTTGCTCCAGCCGAAGCCCTGCGTTTCGATGCCGGCAGCTTCGGGCTCTTTGCCTACATGGTCAGCGGTCGCGGCGCCGTGGGTTTTGCCAAAACTATGGCCTCCGGCTATTAGTGCAACGGTTTCTTCATCATCCATCGCCATGCGTCCAAACGTATCACGAATGTCTTTAGCGGCCATAAAAGGATCAGGATTGCCGTCAGGACCTTCTGGATTTACATAGATCAACCCCATTTGTACAGCTGCAAGCGGTTTTTCCAGGTTGCGGGAGTGAATGTCGCGATCGGCATCATCGTCTGATACCAAGACGCCATGCCCCTCTTTTACGCCGGGTGAACCATGTCCATAACGCAAATCTCCACCCAGCCAGGTGTTTTCAGCGCCCCAATACACAGATTCATCGGCTTCCCATACATCTTCACGTCCACCGGCAAAGCCAAAGGGTTTAAAGCCCATGGATTCCAGCGCTACGTTACCGGTAAGGATCATCAGATCGGCCCATGAAATTTTGCTGCCATATTTTTGTTTTATAGGCCAAAGTAGCCTGCGGGCTTTATCGAGGCTTACGTTATCGGGCCAGCTGTTAAGCGGAGCAAAACGTTGCAGCCCTGCACCGGCGCCTCCACGCCCATCGCCCACGCGATAGGTTCCTGCACTGTGCCATGCCATGCGGATGAACAACCCGCCGTAATGACCAAAATCTGCCGGCCACCAGTCCTGTGAGTCGGTCATGAGTGCATGAAGGTCGTTTTTCACTGCTGCAAGGTCGAGACTTTTAAAAGCTTCGGCATAATTAAAATCTTCACCCATCGGGTTTGATAAAGAAGAGTGCTGACGCAGGATACTCAGCTTTAACTGATTAGGCCACCAATCGTGGTTCCGGGTGCCACCACCGCCAACATTGTGTTTCATGCTGCCGTTGTGGAACGGACATTTACTGATGTCATTTGATTCTCTTTCCATAGTTATGAGTTTATATATTGAACACTTACTTGCACTTATTGATTTGTACAGCGATATAAAATTATGACATTAGATAACACAATCACAATCAATTAATTCTATATCCGATAGTTAAAACTTATTAGATGGTAATCATTTCAGGCAAAATGAACATTAATACTTCCCATTGCGCAGAATAGCTAAGGAGAGAATTAATTTTCGCCGGGCAGGCAATTGCTGGTCATCATAAAATATTGATGAAGAACGCCGAGTTTAACTTACGCAAGTGTTTAAGTTTTATGATTATAGCAAAAAACGTAAGGGTAGCGTAATTAACTTTATTTAGCCTGTGTGTATTTATTGTAAAATGCTTGTTAACATTATCATCATACTGATTGCTTTACTTTGTTTAGAAAAGCTTTTGTATTTTAAGGCTGTATCGAAAGAAAATTAACGGGATATAAAGAATGATAAGTATGTGCAGGCACGTTGTTAAGTATTTCTTCATGAGTTGCCTGTGTTTGTTTATGGGTGTTCTGCCAGGAAACCTTTGTGCCCAGGATAAGCAATTATCCTATACAATGGCGATAAGTCAAAATCATCCCGATTCTGCACTCATTATTTTAAAGAAAGTATATGTTGTTGCTACAGAAAAAAATGATGTTTTAACAACTGGTATTTGTTTGCAGCAAATGGGGATGATTTGTTTTAACCAGGGGCACTATGCCCAGGCACTTGATTTTTATTTACATGCCGATAAAATCTTTGAGGCATCAAAAAACAAGGAGTTATTAGCAGCCAATTTGAGCCAGATGGGTATATTGTATTATTACAACAAAGAGATAGGGAAATCGCGTGCTTTGTATGATAAGGCCTTATCAATATATAAGCAAGAGGGGAATTTAAAGGGACAGGCTGACATTTTTGGAAACATCGGTCATCTTTACGAAAAGCATCAGCAATATGACAGCGCCTTTTTTTATCAAAACCTTGCTTTAAACAGGTATCAAAAAATCAATTTTAAACAGGGCGCGGCTAAGATATACGAAAATTTAGGAAGCATTTATGAAGATCAGGCCCGGTATGATTCTGCTTATAATTGCTTCAACAGATCTTTGCTGCTTTACCAGGAAGCTCATAACGAAATAGGCAGTATTGAGGTTGTAAATAACCTTGGCGATATATTACGTAAAACTGGCCGGTATGAAGATGGTTTAAAACTATCATACAGGGCATTAACACTTGCACAACAAACCAGTAACACCTATCAGCTTGCAGCCGCCTGCAGAGACCTGGGTAAGGCCTACCAGTTAATGAACCGGCTGGATAGCGCCTACCATTATATTGAACTTAGTCGGAAATATTCGCTTGAGGTTTATTCAAAAGAAGGGATTAATCAAACGGCTTTTTTGCAGGTGCTTTATGATATTAATAAAAAAAGCGACGAAATAGCAAGGTTAAACAACATACGTAAAACAAACCAGGTGATTACCATAGCCGAAATAATTGTGGTTGTTTTACTGGTTGTTTTAGGCCTGGTTATTTTTAGCAGGCAACGTTTAAAAATTAAAGATCAACGCGTACTGGCAGCACAGAAAGAATCGATTTTTGAGGCTCAGCGCGAATTAATGAACCTGGAGTTAAAAAACAGACAGCTACAGGAAGATGCATTAAAACAACAATTGGAGCTAAAAGGTAAAGAACTATCCAACCATACCTTAAATCTTATAAAAAACAATCAGCTGCTGGAGAGTTTGCGTAACACACTCCAGGAAATGGTTAAGGATGATAAACGCGATCAAAAGAAACAGATGCAGCAGATCATTCACCAGATAAACCAGAGCTTTAACCACGAACAGCACTGGAAAGAATTTACCGCTGCGTTTGAACAGGTACATCAACGTTTTTTTGAAGACCTGAAAAGATACAGTAACGAACTTACCTCAGCCGATATGCGGTTAATCGCATTGCTTAAGATTAACCTCGACTCCAAAGATATTGCAACCCTGTTGGGAATATCGTTGGATAGCCTCCGGGTTTCGCGGTACCGACTGCGTAAAAAACTTAATCTTAGCCAGGGGGATAATCTTTCCGCATTTATACAAACACTATAAGCGGGGCGCCGGCTTCACAAATCACTTAACATTATCTTAATGTAACGGTAATTAAATGATAATGGCGGTTTTTATCATTCATATCTAATTTATTTTCAGTTTTTTATGATTTTTTGTTGCCATGCTGTATATGGTGTATGTAACGGTGTATACTTTTTGTAACAGCCTAAATTTCAGTTAATGCCTGTTCCTGTTACACCTTTGCGACATAAAAAAAGAGAACACATTGTTGAATAAATCCATTTCGAAAAATGAATAAACTTATACAGATATTATTGATGTTTGTGTTTTGCGCAACAGCTGCAAGCGCTACTACATTAAAAGGTCATGTTTATGATCAAAGCACGGGTGAGCCGCTTGTTGGGGCAACCATTACCCTCGACAAGGCTAATAAAGCAACCGTAACAGGGCTTGATGGCTCCTTTGAGTTAAAGGGAGTTTCCGCAGGCTCCTTTTCACTTCGGGTTTCCTATATTTCCTATAAAACTGTTGTTAAGGAACTTGATATTAAAAAGGAAGATAATCCACGTGTAAAAATTTATCTTCAGGCTGATGGAAAGGATTTACAGGAGGTTTCTATAACATCAAAAAAAGACGGATCGGCAGAGCATGAGGCCCGCCGTATTGAGCAGCAATCTGTACAGGTTATGAATATAGTATCTGGCCGGGCTATTGAAGCCTCTCCCGATCTTACGGTTGCCAACATTATACAACGCGTATCCGGCGTATCGGTTGAGCGTAACAGTAATGGCGATGCACAGTATGCTATTTTAAGGGGTATGGATAAACGGTACAATTATACGCTGGTAAATGGAGTTAAAATTCCAAGTCCCGATAATCAGTATCGCTATGTTCCGCTTGATATATTTCCTGCCGACTTACTGGAAAGGCTTGAAATTTACAAAACCCTTACACCGGACATGGAAGGTGATGCTGTTGGTGGTGTAGTTAACATGGTAATGAAAGATGCCCCAAGCCGTTTCCAGGTGAATGCAAATATAGCCGGCGGATACAATCAGCTATTTTTTGACCGTAATTTTCTTAGTTACCAATCATCAGAAATAAACCATAAGTCGCCTTACGAAATTAACGGCAAAAATTACCAGGCAACCCAAAGTGATTTTCCTAAAGGTACATTAAACTACGATTCAAAGAAACCAGCCCCAAACCTGGTAGGAAGCTTATCAATAGGTCAGCGTTTTTTTGATAATAAGCTGGGTGTTATTTTAGCAGGCAGCTACCAAAATACCTATAGGGGCAGTAACAGCACATTTTACAGTTCGGATGTAAACGGTACCGACAAGTATGCAGTTATCACCAGTAAAAGCAGCCGGCAATATTCAGAACAGCAAAAGCGATACGGTTTACATGGAAAAGTTGATTATGTGTTTGATAAAAATAACAAACTGAGCTTATATAATGTATACGTAAAGCTTGATAATATACAGGCCCGGGACGCGGTATCTACCAATTACTCCACCGGCTATAATCCGTCAACAGGCGATGCGGAATTAAGTTACTCCACACGTACCCGTTTAACCGAGCAGCAGATATACAACAGTACTTTACATGGCGATCATAAACTTTTTGATAACAAACTAAAGATCCAATGGTCGGCCGTTTATTCATCAGCAAAAAACGATGTGCCCGAAAATACAACTATTTCACTAAGCGGCGTGCGTGATAATAATGTTGACAGGCGTACTGTGGTTGAACAAAGCACACATCGCTGGGAGCGCAACACCGATGAAGATAAAGCAGGTTATTTGGATATTACCTACACCGTACCGGTTGGCAATGTAAATGTTGATTTTACAGCAGGTGGTTTATACAGGAATAAGCAACGCAGTAGTTTTTTTAATAACTACACCCTTTACCCGGTTAACACTGCGGCACAATATGGTACCGATTTCCAAAACTATACAGATGTAGCATGGGTCGTTCAAAATCCTACCGGCGCTGTAAATAACCCATTAACCTATGATGCTTCAGAAAAAACAAGCGCTGGTTACGGAATGTTTAAATTTACTGTTAATGCTTTGCAGGTAACCGGCGGTGCTAGGGTTGAGCATACCAACCAGGCATATAACCTGCTGTTTCCGGCAGGTGAGCTAAGGCCTAAGGGCAGCCAGGCATATACCGACGTACTGCCAAGTTTAACGTTGAAATATAAACTGGGCGATAAAGATCAGCTGCATGCATCATACTTCAAATCGCTTAACCGCCCTGGGTTTTATGAAATAGTACCAAGTAAGGTTGTAACCGAAGAATATCAGGAACGCGGTAACCCCGATTTGAAACGCGCCAAAGCGGATAACTTCGACTTGCGCTATGAACTGTTCCCGGATGCATCTCAACAATTACTGATAGGCGCGTTTTATAAATCAATTAAAGACCCTATTGAATACACTTTCCAGGCTGATGCCACCCGCGGACAGGATATTTATTATATTCCGGGCAATTTTGGTACCGCGCGCAACTATGGTGCAGAGATCGATTACATTAAATTCTTTAATAAATTTGGTATCAAAGCCAACTATACCTATACCCACTCACGCATCACAACCGTTAAAACCTCAAGGGCAATTAACAGCTCAACAGGGGATGTTGAGCCCCTTTCTGTTGAGCAATCGCGCCCGCTTTACGGCCAATCGGAGCATATCGGTAATATTTCTATACTCTATAAGGATACCAAAAAAGGCTGGGATGCACAGTTGGCAGGCGCTTATACCGGGCCGCGTATCAATACTGTTTCGCAGTTTTTAAATAATGACCTGTGGCAAAAAGGGTTTATACAGATGGACTTCTCGGCCGAAAAAAGATTTAAAGGCGGTATAAGTGTGTTTTTAAAAGCCGGAAACCTGCTTAATACACCAGCTAAGCTGTTCATTAAAGGCACCAATCCCGAAAACCTTAGAGTTCAGGAGAAGCTTGTATCAAACGGGCAAACGTTAATCCGCGAAGACTATTATAAACAAAGCTACCTGCTGGGCATCAGGTATAAACTATAAAAACATCATCATTTAAAAATATATAAAATGAACTTAAAACAAATTTCTGCAGGTATCGCATTATCGGTTGTGATTTTTGCAGGTTGCCAAAAAGCAAATATTGATGTTGATACAACCCCGGCCGATGGATCGGCCATTGGTGAGGTATCGGGTGTATGGGCAAAAGGAAGTACACAGATGATCAAGGGAGACATTATTATCCCGGAAGGAAAATCATTAACCATTGAAGAAGGTGTTACCGTATTGATGGATACCGTTGCCAAGCCCGAAATTATTGTAAAAGGCAACCTGTACTCCTATGGCACCGCAGAAAACCCGGTTAAATTTACCGTGAACGATGCTTATAAAACCACCGCCAAAAAATTTGGCAGGCTTTGGGGAGGGATACTTGCTGCGAAAAGCTGCGCCGAGCTGGTGCTTGACAACACCATATTGGAATATGGCGGCTCCACAACTTCTGATGCTTCAACATCGGTAAAGCAAGGTTTGTACAAAGCGGTTAGCGGCGAAAATTTGCCTGCTTTATGGTTTTCAAACGTTAACGGAAAACTGGTAGTAATCAACAGCACTATCAGGAACTTTAATGAGGATTGTACCTATATTGAAGGTGGTAAAGTGATTTTTGCCAACAATTTATTTTATACTACAGGTATAACCGGCGGCGAGGCTATGAACTTTAAATCGGGATGTTTGGCAGATTTGGCTTATAACATGGTATACAGTGCCAATACCAATGCCTTTAAACTATCAAACACCGGCGACCGTGTACCACAGGCTTATATTATAGCCTATAATAATACCATGATAAATACCGGTTGGAGAAGGCCTACCGCAAAAGGCGGATCAGTTTGGCTGGAAAGTACCGTTAGGGCCGATTTATACAATAATCTTTTTGCCAACACCCGTTTTGGTGTTAAAAGAGATACCAAGAAGCCGGAGGATAAGCGGTCGGTGTATAGCAATAACTGGTATTATGGATTTGATCAGACGACGGTTAACCAGTTTCAGCCCAGTGCCGAAATTGTGGCAGGTGTAAATGATGTGATTGGCAAAAATGCAGGTGAGAATGATCCGCAATTTGTAAATTATCCACTTAGCACATCAACCAGCAACGCTGATTTTAACACCAGCTGGGATTTTCATTTAAAAGCAGGATCGCCCGCATTAACAAAAGGCATAACTACTTTTACCCGCCACCATGCGGCAGGTATCATTATAAACGGTATAACTTATAAATCGCCCGACCCATCGGTATTTGTAGGAGCCTTCGGAACAAAATAGCAGGTAATTTATAATTCACTACAGGCGGTTTCTTTATAGCGACCGCCTGTTATTTTAATTTAATGAACAGATTTAATATTTTTTATATAGCACCATTGGCTTTATTGCTATTTAACACGGCCTGCGGACAAACTGCCGCCAATAAAAGTAATATCAATTTGCCAGGCATAAATTCGCCGGAAATAAAACCTGCGGTTATTACAGATCCGGTTGGGTTTGATACAGATGATCCTGCAATTTGGATTGACCGCAGTAACCCGGCGCAAAGCCTTATTATTGGGACGGATAAAAACAGCGATGGCGCGCTTTATGTTTTTAACCTGGAAGGGAAAATAATAGCTAACAAAACAGCGAAAGGCCTTAAGCGCCCTAATAATGTTGATATAGCCTACGGCTTAATGTTAAATGGCAAACCAACAGATATTGCCATTACTACAGAACGCATAACACATAAGCTGCGCATATACTCCCTGCCTGATTTGAAACCCATAGATAACGGAGGGATAGAAGCATTTGCCGGCGAAACCGGTAATGAGTACCGCGACTTGATGGGTATATCAATTTATACTGCAAAAAATGGCCAGATGTACGCCATTGTCGGGCGTAAAAATGGTCCGCTTAAAGGGGGATATATTTGGCAATATCTGCTTACTGATGATGGTACGGGGAATGTTAAGGCCCGGCTTGTACGTAAGTTTGGTGAGTATAGCGGTAAAAAGGAAATCGAATCTATTGCAGTAGATAATGAGCTGGGTTATATTTATTACTCCGACGAACAAACCGGTGTAAGGCAATATTATGCAGATCCTGAAAAAGGCGATAAACAGCTTGCCATATTTGGAACAAGCGGTTTTATGGCCGACCATGAAGGGATCTCGATTTACAAATTAACCAATACTACGGGGTATATTCTGGTATCAGACCAGGGGGCAAACCGATTTCAGATATTTAGCCGCGAGGGTACAAAAAACAATCCTTTTGAACACCGCTTATTAAAAGTAGCAAATGTGGCTGCACGTCAAAGCGATGGATCTGATGTAATAGCTGTACCGCTTAACGAAACATTTAAACACGGTATTTTTGTAGTAATGAGTAATGATAAAACTTTTCATTATTACCGATGGGAAGATATAGCCGGGAGTGATTTAAAAGTAAAATAATAAACTTTTTTATCAGGCAGCCATAACCAAATCAGTAAAACCTTCAGTCGTAAGCCTGGAGGTTTTTTTGTTGAATGTTTTTGCTAATGGTAACGGAATCTATTAATGTAGTCTCTTTTTGTGTTACACTAAAGTATTTGCTATTGAGTACTACCTCATCATCATCTTTGCTTATAGTGATCTGGAGAAATCCATACCCGATATCGCAATAGCTCATCAGCATAACATCATCAAATTGCGGAATATCGGCTGTAAAACGCTCATCGTCCAGGGTGGCAACATTGTGTAATTCGTCAAATCCGCCTGCTCCTGCTATAATAAAGGGAACACTTTTGCCATCAGCATAATTTTTACAAAACCTTTGGTAGTTATGCACATGCCCGCTGAAAACAATATCGGGCCTTTTGCCCGCGGCCTCAAATGCATCCTCTAAAAAATTGATCATTGGCAGGCTTGAGCCATGGTTGATATCAGCAGAATAAGGCGCATGGTGAATGCAAACTATCAGCATTTTTTCAGGATGATCAAGATTGGCCTGCTGGAGTTCATTAATAAACCAATTTTTTTGCTCATCGGTTATAATGCCAAATTTGGGTACATTACTGTGCAAGCCAATTATGGTAGCCAAAGGCGTTTCCATGGTCCAGTATATATTGGGCTGAACCATACTTTTGCGGTGGGTTTGATGGCTGAAAATAACAGGCCGGGATGTGGTATCACAAAACACCTTTGTAAAAGCATCAAGGCTTTTGTATGGATGAATGTTTAAGGGATTAACATCGCTATCATGATTGCCGGCTATCGCGAAAATGGGACAGGGATAATTCTTGAAAGATTGAAAAAATTGCGGGTCATATTGTTCGGCCTCTCCGTAGTGATAAACTACATCGCCCAGGTGATATAAAAACTGCGGACTATCGCCCGCGTTGCCCTCTTTATTACATTGACCGGCCAAGGTATTAGCTATCAATTGCTGCAATGCCGGGTTGCCCAGGCCCCCTGTATCGCCAATCATGTGAAACATTATGCGCTCATTATTTAAGTTGGGCACAATATCTTTTAACTGTAAATGGTATGGGTATTTGCCCGCAGGAGCAGGCAGCGGCTGAAATTTATAGGTATCGTCGGGCTGGTTTTTCTTAAAAACGGGGGTCTTATATTTAGGGGAATTGAGAGACGTCATTTTAATTATTGCAAGCCCAAAGGTACTAAATCAATATAAAGAGACGATTAAATATGGAAAAGATAGCGCGATATAGACAAATACTATAGTTATATAAAAATTAATTGAATTTATAGATATGTTTGAATAGGCAGATAATTCTATTGTTATTTTCTTGGTTCTGGTAAACGCATGGCAAATGTTATTTTTATAACCAAATGTAATCCCCGGTTCATTAATTTACTATTTGATAACCGGCTTTACATATTAATGGCATATTTTTATCAGTTGGGAACTATCAAAAAATCATGATTAAAATATCATTAAAATTATATCCGGTTACGCTTTGTATAATAAGTGTATTGGCGGCATGCCATTCATTATCAACAAATAAAAAAACTGTTGATAATGAAGAAGTAAACATGCATAGCGCTTATGACGATAGTACATTAAGCAGGAATATTTTGCCTGTTTTAATGCCTTACAACCGGATTATAGACCCGGCCGGTAAAGTGGTAGCCTTTGGCGATGCAGATGATGAAAATCATAGCATGGATGTGAGGCTTATTCCCGGGAGTCCGCAGATAGCTGTAGAAGACAGGTATGGAGTTGCTATAGTTGATACGGCATCGGGTAAAGTTGTTACCCGGTGGACCTACAAGGCGAGTAGCCAGTATAAAGGGCTTTCGAGTACCTACTCGGGCTTAAAAGTGGTGAAATTAAATAATCAAACGCAGATCTTCTGGAGCGCGGCGGCAGGTAAGGGTAAAGAATCGAGATCATATGTTTTCCAGGCGATATTTAATGGTGCAGAAATCAGCATAAAAAACACTTTTGATTTTAAGCCCGAAGGCGAATCACCTTTGGCACTGCCTAATGATGTGGCCATAAATAACGAGAATGGCACCAACTACCTGTATGTGGTTTTAAACGGGAATAACCAGCTGGTAAAAATAAACCTCGATAACAATAAAACAGTATGGACCAAGTCTACAGGTGTTGCGCCTTATGGAATTGTAATTGCCAAAAATAAGGCATTTGTAACCAACTGGGCGGGTCCCGAAGCGGTAGACACCCTTAATCGCGAAACGGCAGGTGTGCCTTACGGTAAAACATATATTGATCCAAAAACAGGCGCCACAGCACAGGGTACCGTTATGGTAATTGGCCTGGCTAATGGTGAGGTTATAAAAGAGATCCCGGTTGGATTACACCCTAATGCCATTATCAGCAGTGCCGATGAAGCGTTTGTTTATATCGCCAATGGCAATAGCGATATGGTTTCGGTGATTGCTGCCGCTTCGCTTCAAAATGTGGAATCTATCGGCGTAAAATTGAATCCGGGTAAAAAGAGTTATATAGGCGATACACCAAATGCTTTAGCAATTGACGGATCGGGAACCACTTTGTACGTAGCCAATGGGCTTGATAACGCGGTGGCCGTGGTAAAGCTGGGTTCAAAATCTTCCGGTAAGGGTTCTGGTAACACCGAGGTAAAGGGTTTTATCCCAACGGAAGCCTATCCCGGCGGGCTTGCTGTAAGTGATAACACCTTGTTTGTTACTAACCTTGAGGGCGAAGGCGCGCGCGTAAGCAGCAAAGAAGTAAGTAAAGCGGGCCTTGATGCCGAATTAAGTAATAACCCGGCAGGGGTTTATAATTCGCATCATCAAAAGGCAACAGTATCTATCATCTCTTTACCCGGTGATAAACAGCTGCAACAATACACTAAAAGGGTAAAGGATCTTAACCTAAGCTTCAGGCAGGAAATTGCACAGCTGCTGCCCCGCAAAAATATCCCGGCACGACCTGTTCCCGAACGTATTGGCGAGCCTTCGATTTTTAAACACGTGCTATACATCATCAAAGAAAACCGTACCTACGACCAGGTTTTAGGTGATATGCCCGAAGGTAACGGAATGAAATCGCTTTGCATTTATGGCGATAGCATCACGCCAAACCAGCATGACATTGCACGTAATTTTTTACTGCTGGATAATTATTACGCATCGGGCAAATGCTCGGCCGAAGGGCACCAATGGACGGATGCCGCCATGGTTACCGATTATGTTGAAAAAAGTGTACGCTCATGGTTCAGGAGTTATCCCCACGTGCAGGAAGATGCCCTGGTTTATGATGGCAATGGCTTTATCTGGAACAATGCAGCAGACCACGGAAAAACGGTGAGGATATATGGCGAGGCCTGCCAGCCACATTTTGATAATAAACTCACCTGGACGGATATTTATAATAATTACATGGCTGGGAGCCCCTTTAAGTTTACCAATACCAGCACCATATCGCGGGTAAGGCCCATGTTGTCACAAAACTTTCCCGGTTCTGATGATCACCGCATCAATGAGCAGTTGCGGGCATCGGCTTTTATTAAAGAACTCAATGATTATGAAAAGCAGCCCGGCGACAAGCTGCCTAATTTAATGATAATGGCCCTTTCATCAGACCATACCGTTGGCACCAGGCCAGGCATGCCAACACCCGAAGCTATGGTAGCCGATAACGACCTGGCCCTTGGCCGCATAGTGGAGGCAGTATCAAAGAGCAGGTTCTGGAAAAACACCGTGATTTTTGTTACCGAGGATGACTCACAGGCGGGCTGGGACCATGTATCGGCATATCGTACCACCGGTTTTGTGATAAGTCCTTACAGTCGTTTGCAGGGCAAGGTTTCTAAAAACTATAATCAAACCTGCATGGTAAGGTCTATTGAACAAATTTTAGGTATAMCACCAATGAATATTATAGATGCTACGGCCATACCCATGTTTGATTGCTTTACAGATAAACCATCAAATTATACCTATAAAAGCTTAAAGAACAAGATTGCAATCAATAGCATTAATCCAAAGCTGTCCTCTTTAAAGGGGGCGGCACTGCATTATGCACAATTATCATCATTGCCCGAGTATGACCATATTGACGGCGGAAACGATGATGTGTTGAACCGGATACTATGGTATGCAGCCAAAGGCAAAAAAGCTTATCCCGCAAAACTGGCCGGTAAGGACGATGATGATTAGGCTTATATAAACCCGATTTAGGTTTAAGCGGAAACGCTATGTATTTTATTAAGCGCGATATTTATAATTCAACTTATTTTGATTTATAAATAATAAACCCCATATTTATAAATCATTACCTGAAAAAAACGGCTTGAAAAAGTTTATTGCCTTGTTATTGCTAAACATTTACCTCCTCAATATCGGGGGGCAACTGGCAATGCATCAATATTTGGTTTATAAAACCGATAAGTTTTACAACCAACAGATTGGCAAAGGTTTATATGATGTTAAAGATCTTACCGAAATAGCAATTCCTATTAACCTGCCTGGTATACATGACTGGAAACGCTTTGAAAACATCGCCGGCCAGATTATGTTTGGTAAAACCAGTTACAATTACGTAAAAATGAAGATCACCCGGAATGCCATTCACCTGATGTGCATTCCCAATTACGAAACTACCCGACCGGCTGATAATAATGTAGTTAATGCCAAAAGACTTAAAGATATACCGGTATCTCAAAAAAACCATGTTCCGTATGGTAAATCAATAATGCTGGATAATCTCAGCTTGTCCTTTGTACAGTTTGAGTTTAATTGCCCTATAAAAAAGGTGCGGCAAAATATTGTGCAACCCGTACAGCCGCTGGTTCATTACCACCAGGATATTCCTGAACAACCACCCAAAACTTCCTGCTAATATTCCTTTTCATTTATTTCACATTGGGTATGCCCATTTGATGTTATTGAATGCATTTTAATTGACAGGTACCTATGCCCAGCGTTTGGCGCCTGCAAATAAATTACGGCATTCCACTTCAAATCCGGCAACCCGTTAATCAGCTTTAATTTGTTATGATGCTTTGTATGCCATGGCATTAGGCTAATTTATAAATACTTTAAAGTAATGTAAGCCGGCAGGTTTACAACTGCAGTAAAAACAACCATATGAAATTAAAAATAATACTGGCATCAACGCTCGTTGTAGCGTTGGGCTTCACTATAATCGCATCAAGTCAAAGCTCTTCGCATGACGAAATGGTTCAAATACTTGAAAGAATTAAGCAAAAGAATAATAATATTCAAAACCCATTTAACCCCGAAGTTAAGATTGCATATTGCGATTCGGTACTCAAAATCGGGATTAATAACCAGGATTCATACCTGTGGGCTTCAAAGGCATCGCTTCTGCTCATGAAAGGGGAGGAACAACAGGCCGTTAATATTTATGAAAATGTATTGAGTAAACTGGATTTTATGCCAACAGATGCCGTTTTCTCTGAATCGGGCATTGCTTACATGCGCCTAGGCGAGCGCAGCAATTGTATGCTTAATCATACCGGCTCGTCCTGTATATTCCCAATTAAAAATGATGGTGTTCATAAGCTCCAGACCGGCTCGAGAAAAGCAATTGAAACCTATAAAACCATGTTAAAAATGCATCCGGATGACCTGGAATCAAAATGGCTCATTAACATCGCCTATATGACGCTGGGCGAATACCCGCAAAAGGTGCCCAAAAATTTGTTGATCCCAGGCTTGAATGCTGATAGCGTAGCAGGCATAAAACCTTTTAAAGACATTGCCCCAAGCTTAGGCCTTAACGTTAATGGCCGCGCGGGCGGTGTTGCTATTGATGATTTTAATAATGATGGATACCTGGATATCATAACATCAGGATGGGACCTGAGCGATCCTATGCACTACTTTAAAAATAACAAGGACGGCACATTTAGCGACCAAACAGAGCAAAGCGGGTTAACCGGAATAACAGGAGGGTTAAATATCCAGCAAACAGATTTCAATAATGATGGCAACATCGATCTTTTTGTGTTGAGGGGAGCCTGGCTCACCCGGGGATTTGGAAATCAGCCGAGCTCGTTATTACGTAATAACGGCGATGGCACCTTTACCGATGTAACCATACCAAGCGGCTTGCTTTTCTTTCATCCTACCCAAACAGCCACCTGGGCCGATTTTAATAATGATGGCTGGCTTGATGTTTTTGTGGGTACCGAAACCTCAACCCAGGTACTCGATGCAAATTCATCTCCCTGTGCATTATATATTAATAACCATAACGGCACATTTACCAATGTTACCGAGACCGCCCATTGCAATATCGTATCATTTGTAAAAGGCGTTACATCGGCCGATTATAATAATGACGGTTACCCGGATATATTTATTTCAACCATGACCGGCAATAAATACCTGCTCAAAAATAAAGGTATAAAAGGCGGGGGTGTTGATTTTGAAGATGCTACTGAACAGGCAGGGATTGCACAAAATAAAGAGCGGACGTTTACAACCTGGTTTTATGATTACAACAATGATGGCTGGCAGGATATTATTGTAAGCGACTACCAGTTTAAATACTCCCTGGGATATTATAGCGCCGCTGCAGCATCAGGACATCCCGTACCTAATGCAGGTAATGTATTCTTATATAAAAATAACCACGATGGTACTTTTACGAATGTAACCAAAGAGGTTGGGTTAGATAAAGTGGTATACAGCATGGGTGGCAACTTTGGCGACATTGACAACGATGGCTACCTGGATATGTATTTTGGAACAGGCAACCCCGATTTCAGGTCATTGGTGCCTAACAAAATGTTTAAGAATGCTGGCGGGAAAAAATTTGTTGATATAACAACATCTTCGCGTTTAGGCAATTTGCAAAAAGGGCATGGTATTGCATTTGCCGATCTGAGAAATGTTGGCAGGCAGGATATATTTGCCGAAATGGGGGGAGCTTATATCGGCGATTCTTATACCAGTTCGTTATACCTTAATCCCGAAACCAATGATAATAACTGGATAAGTTTAAAGCTTGATGGCGTAAAAGCAAATAAAGCAGCCATTGGCAGCCATATTAAACTAACGTTTACAGAAAACGGCGTTAAAAGAAGCGTGTATAAAGATGTAAATTCTGGCGGGAGTTTTGGGGCATCTCCTTTAAGGCAGGAAATAGGGATAGGGCAGGCCAAATCAATTGATGAAATTGAAATAAAGTGGGCCGGAAGCGGCACCGTTCAATATTTTAAAAATGTATTACCCAACCAGTTTTTGCACATTACCGAAGGGGTAGATCAATTTAAAGCAAACCAGCTTGCCAAATTAACATTTATAGATAAGCAGGATATGTCGCTTTGTATGCCCATGACAGCCAAAATGAAGTAGGCAGTATATTTATATTAAAAGTTCATTGCATGCATTTTTTAATATTCGATTAAAATCAGCTACATTTAAATAAAATAACTTAAACGATGAAAAAATTATTGTTAGTGTGCTGTATGTTAATCGGATTAACAGCAGCAAGTAATGCACAAAATAATGTAGCTGCTGCCAAGCCCGAAGAAAAAGCTAAAGAGTTGCAAAAACAGTTGAAACTTACTGACGTGCAGACCACTAAAATAGCGGCTATTTACAAGGAGTCATCAGAAAAATTTGAAAAGATAAAAGCCGATACTCACGGCGATAACGCAAAAATGGTGGTTGCCATTGAGCCTTTGCGTACGGCTACTATTAAAAAGATCAAAACTGTTTTAACACCTAAACAGCGTGTAAAATATGATGCACTGGTAAAAGGCGCGAAAAACTCTGGCGGCAATGGATGGAGCGACGGCTGGAGCGCAAGTAAATAACATGATAATGATACCTTAAACCGGGATCTCCTTTGTCCCGCTTAAATAAAAGTCCTCCAGGGTGAAAGCCCTGGAGGACTTTTTTATTGATTTAATTCGAATTTAAGGCTTATAGAAGCTAAATGATATGTTGAGTTAATGTTAAGTGGGAGTATATTTTATGTTAAAATATAATATACCAAAGCTGTTAATTATCAGTAGCTTTAATATAACCAATTATAAAGTTCCATGATCAGGCGTATTAATGTATTATATACATTGTTGCTGATCTTTACACTGTCAGCAGTTTACGGCCAGGGCAAAGATCAAAGGATCTGTTTTGAGTTTTACCAGGGAACTTTTAATAGCGAAATAGACAGTACCATATGGGTGGATGTTCCGGTACAATTAACACCGCAGGTTGTAACATMATTTTATGCCAAAGTAAATGCCGGGAATTATAAACCTGTAATTGATTCATTAACGGCCTATAAGCAAAGGAATCATTTAAACGACTGGCTTTATTATCAGTTGATTCGTAAAGTAGTACAAAAAATTAGTCCAAAGGAAATTAACTATAGCAGTTATACATTGTATAAATGGTTTTTGCTGGCCAAATCGGGTTACGATGCCCGTTTGGCTTTAACATCAAATAAGGTAATATTTTATGTTTTTAATAATGAACAGGTGGAAGATATTCCATTCTTCGAGATTGATAATAAAAAGTACGTATGTCTAAATTATCATGATTATGCAAATACCGATCTGAACCAGGATTCACCGGTACCTGTGCCTCTAAATATTCCGGAAGCTGTAAATGCTTTTTCCTATAATATAGAGACGATGCCCGACTTTAAACCGGAAGATTACTTTGAGAAGGAATTACAGTTTACCTACCATAATAAGGTTTATTATTTTAATATAAAACTGAACAGGGAGGTGGAAGCCATTTTTAAAAACTACCCGGTAGTTGATTTTGGATCGTATTTTAATATTCCATTGACTAAGGAAACCTACGGATCGCTTATCCCGCTGTTACGAAAAAATATAAAAGGGATGAATCAAAAAAAAGGGGTGGACTACCTAATGCGGTTTACCCGCTATGCTTTTTTATATGAAACTGATGAGCAGAATTTTGGGAAAGAAAAACGCTTATCGCCCGAAGAAACATTGTTTGAAAAATATAGTGATTGTGATGACAGGGCCGCTTTGTTTTTTTAMCTGGTTAAGGAAATTTATAATTTACCCATGATTGCCATTTTGTATCCTACACACATTACCATGGCTGTACAGTTTGATAAACCGGTTGGCAGCCCAATAATTTACAAAGGAAAAATTTATTCGCTTTGCGAACCAACACCTCAAAGCCAGAACCTAGCAATAGGGCAGTTATCAGATAAATTGAAAGGCAAGCCTTATGAAGTGGTTTACCAATATACACCCGCTATTAAATAGAAGTGATTAAGCCGGTTTAGAGGTATTAGCCACCGATCTCTGCGTGCCTATGATATATTCGATTTTCAAGGTGTTAAGGCCTGTCAGCCTGAGGAACCTTTTAAAACGTTGCTTACCCACCCTGCAGTAACGGGATATCTGTCTCATTAGAAGGAGTAATAAATCAAATTTTGACAGTTTCTTAAAAGAATCTATTCTTTAGCGTTATCGATAATGATGAAACCGATAACTTTTTTTATCCAACATTTGTTTTTTGAAAAATTAAAGTTAATTTACAATTAATTGAGAATTAACTTGTAATTATAAATTAATTGTTGAGGAGGTATAACTTTTTGATAAAGTTATACTGTTCTCAATTGCTGGCCAGCCAATTATAATTCTTAAGAGGGAAACTTTATGAAAATAATTTAACACAAAAAAACATGAAAAAAAAGGTATTACTAACAATTGCTTTAGGTGTAGCTTTTAGTGCATCTATGTTCTTTTCCTGTACAAAGAATAGCAGCAAACCGGCTCCAAAGAACGACGAAGTTTCGGCCGATGTATTAAAAAGCATAGCCAACCTTGGGTTTAGCACCGATGATGTCAAAAAACGGGACGGTGGTTATTTGGTTGAGGGGGATATTCTTTTAACAACAGCTAACTTATCAGAAACCAGCACCAGCCCTAATTTAAGGATTGCCGAAACAGAGCAATACCGAACCACAAACCTGGTTAAAAACCTGCCAAGAACAATTACGGTCTCTGTTTCTAATTTACCAACCGTTTACGCAACGGCTACCAGTAACGCAGTTGCCCGCTACAATGCTTTAGGCCTTACCATCACTTTTCAGATAGTAAGCAGCGGCGGCAATATCCAGGTTATTGGGTTTAACGAAGGGCCAAGCGGCGGTTATATCACATTGGGCTCATCTGGTTTTCCTACATCATCTGGCAATCCTTACAATGAAATCCAAATGAATACCAATGCCCAGGCTTATGGTACCAACCCCGATGTGAATTACCTTACCTCGGTTTTACAGCACGAAATAGGGCATTGCATTGGCTTCAGGCACACCGATTACATGAACCGCGCATTTAGCTGCGGCGGGCGCAGATCAAATGAAGGAAGCGCTGGTATTGGTGCAATTAATATCCCAGGCACCCCAACTAAAGCCGATGCGGCATCATGGATGCTGGCTTGCTCTGACGGCACCGACCGTACTTTTAATCCAAACGATAAAATTGCTTTAAATTATTTGTATTAAAAAAGTATTCGGCTCATACATTTGTATTATATGATCTACTATAAGGGAGGGCATTGCCCTTCCTTATTTTTATTTATTTAAAGCATGGGTAAAAAGTTCCTGTTTTGTGTTATTCTAATTTTATGCTTTAAATATTCCTGGTCGCAAAAACCAATCAGCGATAAAATGGTCATTGATCTTTATGCGGCGGCAAATAAAACACCTGCAGTAGATTCGCTTAAATATTATGTGGTTAAATTCTTAAAACCTTCAGTTGCCGGCCAGGAAAGAAACCGTATTATTAAAAGGATTTCTTATAACTATTATATAGTTGCATCAACTATACCTGTTGAGCCAGGCGGGAATATTGCCGCCGCGGCACCGGCTAATTCATTATGGAAAGCATCAGATAACCTGGTTCTTTTTTCTCAAAAACATCCCAATAGCAATAAGCTGATCAACGTTGATATTACGGTGAGTAACCCAGCTGCTATCAACCAGGTAGCGCAGTATGGGAAGATAACAGGCACAAATGGAAATAGGGTTAAAGTAAGTTTTCCCATAAATAAGCTAAAGGAAATACTGCAGCAGCCATATGTGATTTTTGCAGATAATACCCGGCAGGCGCATGAAGAACTATCGATAAGCGATATTGACCTGGGCGCTAATGCTATAAATGCTATCGGTAGTAATTATCCCGAAATTAACGGGCAGGGCATAAATGTAAGTATTAAAGAAGACCGGTACGATGATGATCTTGATTTGCTTGGAAGGTCATTTGATTCTTTTCCGGCATCTGCAACAAATTCGGGCCATGCTACCACTATGGCCACACTCATTGGCGGTAATGGAAACTCATTTATAAAAGGACTTGGTGCTGCACCCCAGGTGCGCTTTACCTCTTCAAACTTTAGTAATTTATTCCCCGATAGTGCAGCCATTTTTAAGGCATTCCATATCAGCCTGCAAAATCACTCCTATGGAACCGGCATAGAAAACTATTATGGAGCCGAAGCTGTAGCCTATGATAAACAGGTAGCAGATAATGACACCATTATCCACGTATTTTCCTCTGGAAATATTGGTTCAACGGCGCCATCAACCGGGGTTTATAACGGTTTGGCGGGTACAGCAAATTTATCGGGCGATTTTAAACAGGCTAAAAATGTTTTTGTAATAGGCGGAACTGGTCGTACCAACTTACCGGAGGACCTGAGTTCGGCAGGCCCGGCTTATGACGGCCGTATAAAACCCGAACTTGTAGCTGATGGTGAGGATGGCACCTCGGGCGCGGCAGCGCTGGTATCGGGTACTATTGCCTTATTGCAACAGGCATATAAATTACAATATGGGCACTTACCTTCGGCTGCTTTAATTAAAAGTGTGCTTATTAATGCAGCGGATGATATTGGCAATACGGCGGTTGATTTTAAAACCGGCTATGGCAGGCTAAATGCTCTTGAAGCTTTGCGTACCATAAAGGAGAGCAGGTTTGGCAATGGCACTGTAATTAATGGCCAGCAAAAAGACATCAGCATAACGGTGCCATCAAATTGCCGCGAGCTTAAAGTATCAATTGCGTGGAATGATTTGCCTACAGTGCTCAATGCTCCCAATGCATTGGTTAATGACCTTGATCTATATGTTTCAACTCCCGATGGAAAAACTATTTTACCCTGGACCTTAAGCTCTTACCCCGCTATTGACTCGCTGCAAAAGCCAGCGCAACGGCAACGGGACACATTAAATAATACCGAACAAGTATCCATGATAAACCCGGCAGCCGGTACCTATACTATACACGTAAAGGGAAGCAAAGTTCCTTCGGGTTCGCAAAAGTTCTATTTTACTTTTCTGGTGGCTCCAGCTGATAAGTTTGAGTGGATATATCCCACTATCAATAGTCAGCTTTTTGCAGTTGATGATAATTACCTGCGTTGGCAAAGTTCATTTAATACAACAACCGGCAAGCTTAGCGTAAGCTACGACCATGGTTTAACCTGGCAGGCAATCAAAACAGTTGACCTCAAAAGCAACAATTATACCTGGACGGCTCCGGATATATTCGGTACTGCTATGTTTAAAATGGATATTGATGGCAAAGCACTGGTGAGCGCAGAATTTAATATTTCAAAACCTATAAATCTTAATGTGGGTTATAATTGCACAAATGGAACCTTGCTGCACTGGTCGCCCCAGGAAGGCAGTATAGGCTACGTTGTTTATAGTATAAAAGATAACCTGTTGCAGCAACTTAAAACAACAACCGATACAATGCTCATTATTCCTGCGGAGCAGCAAACATCAAAGTATTTTGCGGTAAGCGCTAAAGGGAACGGTTTTGAAGGGTTAAAAAGCTATACTATAGATGCTACGGTGCAGGGTGTAGGCTGTTATGTTAAAACATTGCTGGCAAATGTTGCTGATAACAAGGTGTTGTTAAACCTTAGCCTGGGAAGCGTGTTAAACCTTAAAACAATCACCTGGGAAAAAATGACCGGGGCCGATACCTTTACTGCAATAGGTACAATGCCCATAGTAACAAACCAGCTTAGCTACCAGTTTACAGATGCGGCGCCAAAGCATGTTCAATACTACAGGGCTAAATTAACAACAGCCGATAACCAGGTTATTTATTCGGACCTGACCAGGGCCATTGTTTTGCAAAGCAGGCAGTTTGCCGTTTTTCCTAACCCGGTAAATACAGAATTTACTGTTTTAAGCGGCGATATTAATAATTACGATTTTAAGCTTTATGACGCAGGCGGTAAGCTTAGTATGACCAAAGTACTCAATAACCTTCAAAATGTTATTCCCGTAAATCTTAATCCCGGTGTATATGTTTACGTAATTGCCTTAAACGGGAATGTTGTATATAATGGCAAGATGATTAAGCTTTAAGCTTATAGAATATGCGCAGTTTCTTGTTCATGATAATTGCACTCAATTTTAGCGAGAAATCCGCGGCGCTCAGTTTAATTTCATCCCCAATACTGTATTTTAAAACCGCGCGGTACAAGAGATGCTGACGTACCATATTCGATGAGCAGCGAGAAATAGTTGCCAATATTGTTTGCTGTTGACTAAGGGCGTGTTACCAACACCCTTTTTTTATTAACCCGTTATTTATTAGGTTTTTGAATTTTGTAACAAATTAATTACTTTTAAAGAAAAAAGTATTAAATAGTGGCTTTTTATATAATACATACTTGATAATAGTCCGTTTTGGCTTTCAGCTATGATTATTATTATCGAGATAAATATACCGTTTGAATACCCTCCCCTCGGCATTCACGGAGAGTGTTAACGGCGTTGCATTTGAAGGGTAAATCATTTTTTCATTTGCAATACACTTGTAATTAGTTGATTAAATAAATTTTATTTTAAACCGATATTAAAATAAACGGGGAAAATGCCTCGCGCATTTTCCCCGTTCTAATTAACTTAATTAACTGTCTTATTATTAACTAAATGGTTTAGTTACCGAATTAGAACGCACAAAAGAACAAAATGTTTTATTATCTCACTGAAAAATATTCTTTGCGGTTAATAATATTTATGTAAAGGAAACGTTACAATTATTAATTGATTTTATTATAAATCTCCAGTAGGTTTATCCCCCAAGGTTTTAACTAATAACTAATCTATTTATTCATGAAAAAAAGTCTACTTACGACTTTGTGYATTTTGTGGCTGGCTGTAACGCAGCTATTTGCGCAAAACCATACCGTAACCGGAAAGGTTACGGCTAAAGAAGATGGCTTACCGCTGCCAGGCGTATCAGTAAGCATTAAGGGCACCACAACCGGAACCCAAACCGACGCAAACGGAAGATTTTCCTTATCGGTTCCTGATGGCACAGTTTTAACATTCAGCTTTATTGGTTACGTTCCTCAATCAGTACCTGCAAATGTTACTCCATTGAATGTTGTATTAACTACCTCAAGCCAGCAACTTGGCGAAGTGGTTGTAACAGGCGCCCTTGGTTTAACCCGTACGCGTAACCAGCAAGCCTATGCTGCCCAGCAGGTATCGGGCGAAGAGGTAAGTAAAACACGCTCATCAAATTTTGTCGAAGGTTTATCTGGTAAAGTTTCGGGTCTCGAAATCAGGCAAAATAATGGTCTTGGCTCGTCAACCAACGTGGTGATCCGCGGTTCAAAATCAATATTTAACTCAAACCAGGCTTTATTTGTGGTTGATGGTGTGCCATTTAATAATGGTGCCCCCTCTGGTTCAACCATCAACTCATCCGACCAAAGGACAGGTCGTGGTGGTTATGACTACGGTAGCCCGGTACAGGATATTAACCCTGATAACATCGAGTCTGTTACCGTGTTAAAAGGCGCGGCAGCAAGTGCGCTGTACGGCTCACAAGGTGCAAATGGTGTAATATTGATCACCACAAAAAAAGCTAAAAAAGGTTTAGGTATAGTTGTCAATGCCGGTGTTAGTTTAGGGGCAATTGATAAATCAACCTTTACTAAGTACCAAAAAGAATATGGTGGCGGTTACGGTCCGTATTATGAAGATGATTCGGGCTATTTTTGGTTTAGGGATGTTAATGGCGATGGGAAAGATGACCTGGTTGATCCATTAACCGAAGATGCCTCATATGGCCATGCATTTAATCCTAACCTGAAAGTTTATCAATGGAATGCATTTTACAAAGGCTTACCAACTTACGGCCAGGCTACCCCGTGGGTTGCAGCAGCAAATGACCCTTCTACATTTTTTGAAAAGCCGGTTTCAAATAACCAAAGTATATTTATTACAAATGGCGGCGATAACGGGTCATTTAAATTGGGTTATACCCGTAATAACGACAATGGTATTTTGCCAAACAGTAATATTCAGAAAAATGCTATCAACTTTGCCGGAACATACAATATTACCACTAAACTGACTGCCGGAGCTTCTGTTGATTATACCCGTACCGATGGTATTGGCCGGTATGGTACAGGCTATTCGTCAGAGAACGTTTTGGGTAACTTTAGACAATGGTGGCAGGTGAACAATGATATTAAGCAATTGAAGAGTGCTTATTATAATAGCCTTGCCCAGGGGGAAAATGGTAATGCTACCTGGAACTTGAGCAACTTTGATGATCCTACCGCTATTTATTGGGATAACCCATATTTTATGCGTTATCAAAACTACGAATCCGACTCCCGTAACCGTTACTTTGGTAATGTTTACGCCAATTATAAACCTACAAGCTGGTTAAATATATTGGGCCGTGTAACCGTTGATAATTGGAACCAATTACAGGATGAAAGGCGCGCTGTTGGTACAACGGGTGTTTCAAGCTATTCAAGAAGGAACACAGGCTGGAATGAAACAGATTATGACCTGATTGCCAGCGTGAATAAAAATATCGGTAAAGATTTCAACCTGAAAGCTGTTGCCGGTACAAACATAAGAAAACAGAGATACCAGGATATTTATGCGATAACAAATGGCGGCTTAATTGTTCCGGGGGTTTATACTTTATCAAACTCGTTAAATACTCCTGATGCACCTATAGAGGCAGATCAAAAGAGAGAGGTTGATGGTATATATGCAGGTACAACCTTAACCTGGAAAAATACTTACACCCTTGATGGTACCTTAAGACGGGATGTGTCCTCAACATTGCCAAAAGGGAATAACACTTACTACTACCCAGCAGTTTCTGCAGGTTTTGTTTTCTCTGAATTACTTAAACAATATACCTGGTTATCTTATGGTAAATTAAGGGTCAACTATGCTGAGGTTGGTAATGATGCCACAATTTATAGCACAATTGACACCTACACTTTAGGGACTCCAATTAACGGTGCGCCGCAGGCTGTTGTAGGCACCACTAAAAACAATGCAAATTTAAAACCAGAGCGTACAAGCAGCACTGAAGGCGGTATTGAGCTGGCCTTTTTCAACAATCGCTTAGGTTTTGATGGAACATACTATGTTAATAAAACCATCGACCAGATCATCCCGGTTACGGTTTCATCAGCAACAGGTTATAGTGCAGCATTCCTGAACTCGGGAACGGTACAGAATAAAGGTATCGAGCTTTCATTAAATGGAACGCCGGTAAGCTCCAAGAATTTTTCGTGGAAAATTAATGTGAACTTTACCAAAAACAATAGCAAGGTACTTGAGCTGTTTACCGATGCAACAGGTCAGCAGGCAAAAAACCTCCAGATCGGTACGTTCCAGGGGGGGGTTACAATCAACGCCACTTTAGGCCAGCCGTTGGGAACTATTCGCGGTACCGATTTTATTTATAAAAACGGGCAAAAAGTAGTTGACGGCGATGGCTACTATGAGCAAACAAATACTGCAAACAATGTAATTGGTAACAGCAACCCTAAATGGATAGGTGGTATCAACAACAGTTTCAGGTATAAAGACTTTACATTGAGCTTCCTGATCGATATCAGGAAAGGCGGAAGCGTGTTCTCATTAGATACCTACTATGGTTATGACACAGGTTTATATCCGCTCACCGCGGGCTTAAATGATAAAGGCAAGCCTTCACGTCTTCCTATAGCAGATGGGGGCGGTGTTATCTTAAAAGGTGTTACCGAAGATGGTCAGCCAAACACTACGCGTGTTGAAAACACAGGCTCGGGTTTGTATGGTTATGAATATAACCCTAACGCAGGCTTTGTTTATGATGCCGGTTATATTAAATTAAGGCAGGCACAGATTACTTATAGCCTTCCACAAAAAACGGTATCAAAATTAGGTCCGATTAAAGGTATTGATCTTTCATTGATCGGGCGTAACCTGTGGATTATCCACAAAAATCTGCCTTATGCCGATCCGGAAGAAAGTTTGAGTTCTGGTAACCTCCAGGGGTATCAATCAGGTGCTTACCCAACTGTAAGGACAATTTCACTCAATGCCAAACTAACATTCTAAGAACTACTCAAATGAAAAAAATCATTATAGCAGCCGCAATACCAATGTTATTATTGGGGGCCTGCAAAAAAGATATAACCAGCCTTAACACCAACCCCAAGGGGTTTCAAACGGTGCCTGGAACAGCCTTGTTTACACAGGCTCAAAACACTTTGGCAAGCACGCTTGCATCTTCAAATGTTTTTTTAAATACCTTCAGGCTGATAGAACAGCAATGGCAGGAAACCACTTATGTTACCGAAAGTAACTATGATATAAAGAATAATAAAATTCCTGATGGCATCTGGACTGCCTATTACCGTGATGTACTGGAACCATTTGAGCAGGCTAAAGTAAAATTCCCAACCACCATTCTCGATGCCGGAACAGTAAAGAATGATATTGCTATCACGGATATTATGGAGGTGTATACGTATTATTACCTGCTGACCACTTTTGGCAATATACCTTATACTGAAGCACTAAATATTGACAACAAATTTCCTAAATACGATGATGCTGCTACTGTTTATGCGGCTTTATTAACAAGGTTAGATGCCGACATAGCTGCCCTTGATGCAGGGCAGGGCAGTTTAGGTGATGCAGACCAGGTTTATGGGGGCGATATTGCCAGTTGGAAAAGGTTTGCCAATACATTTAAATTAAAAATGGGCATCACTTTAGCCGATGCGGATAATGCTAAAGCAAAAGCTGCTGTTGAATCTGCGGTGGCTGGGGGGGTATTTACCAGTAATGCAGATAATGCAGAATTTAAATTCGCTTCGGCACCGCCAAACACAAACCCAATATGGGTTGACCTTGTACAAAGTGGCAGGCTTGATTTTATAGCCTCAAAAACGATAGTTGATAACCTGACGGGCGGTGCTGATCCAAGACTGCCTTTATACTTTACAACAGATGCAGCGGGAGGATACTCTGGCGGCAAGGTCGGCACCAAAAACAGCTATGATGCCTTCTCAAAGCCAAGCACAACTTTAACCGCACCCAATTTTCCAGGCTTATTATTGGATTATGCTGAAACCGAATTTAACCTGGCCGAAGCGGCTGAAAGGGGTTATAACGTAAGTGGCACAGCAGCTACCCATTACGCAAATGCAATAACAGCATCAATTGAATATTGGGGGGGTACTCCTGCCCAGGCTGTAGCCTACGTTAGTAAACCAGCTGTTGCTTATGCAACAGCGACAGGCAGCTATAAGCAAAAAATAGGCTATCAAAAATGGTTGGCTTTGTACAACCGTGGATGGGATGCCTGGATAGAAAGCAGGAGGTTAGATTACCCTGTATTGCCAAAACCCGCTAACCCGGTAAGCGATTTCCCAACCAGGTTTACATATCCTGTAGGTGAGCAAAACGTAAACGTAGTAAACTACGATAAGGCTTCTGCTGCCATTGGTGGCGATTTGGTAACAACCAAATTGTTTTTTGATAAGAATTAATGATTGCTCTGTTACAAAAGAGGGATTTGCCGATCGGCAAATCCCTCTTTTTTTTAAAAAAATAGCTATCGGACGTTATAGCAGCGCTACAAATTCTCTCATGGCCTGCCCTGGGTCTTCCTGCTTCATAAAGGTTTCGCCAATTAAAAAGCCATTAAAACCTTCCAGCTTAAGGTGCCTTATGGTTTCAGGGTCGCTAATGGCACTTTCTGAGATCTTCATGAACTCGGCCGGGATGTGTTTGGCCAGTTTGTAGGATGTTTCCACCGAAACAGAAAAATCGGCCAGGTTACGGTTATTTACACCAATGGCATCTAATTTGGGGTGGATACTGCGCTCCAATTCCTCTAAATTATGTACCTCCAATAATACATTCAAGCCGATGCTTTTGGCCAATGTGGCCAGTTTATCTATCTCGGCAGGCGTAAGTATAGCTGCTATCAGCAGGATAATATCAGCGCCTAATGATTTAGCTTCTATTACCTGGTACTCATCTATCATGAAATCCTTACGTAAAACCGGGATAGCGTTTACTGAGCGGGCCTTCTTAAGGTCGGCCTTACGCCCCATGAAAAAATCCCTATCGGTTAAAACAGAGAGCGCTGAAGCCCCTGCAGCCGCGTAATCGGTTGTTACTTTGCTAACCCTAACCTTGTCGTTAATAATGCCCTTCGAAGGCGATTTGCGTTTGAATTCGGCTATAATGCCTGTACGGGCAGGGTCAAGCAGAAATTCTTTGAATGAATAGGTTTCCCGGTGGAAATATTCAGATTCTTCCAGTTCGACATATGAAGTCCGTTTTTTGGCGTACTCCACTTCCCTTTTTTTATTGGCAACTATTTTATCAAGTATTGTCATGTATCAGAAATCTTAAAAAACAATGTCATTGCGGGCCCAGCGTGGCAAGCGCGAAGATTACAAGGCGGATCTGCATAATTCGCTGTTGCTTCGTACCTCGCAATAACAGTTGTGTGTTTATTAACACAAAGTTATCATTATCCGTCAATTACAGGTTTAACCAGTTCTGCATCATTTCTTTCCCATACTCGGTGAGTATAGATTCCGGGTGAAACTGTACACCTCGTACATCATATTCGCGATGTGATAATGCCATTATTGAATTATCAGATTCATCAATCGCAGTAATTTTTAATACTTCGGGAAAATCATCATTATTTACTACCCATGAATGGTAGCGGCCTACCTTAAAACTCTCGGGAAGCCCTTTAAAAAGCTCCTCCTGGTTATCGGTAATCTTTATCGGGGTAGCAATACCATGCATCGGCTGACTAAGATTGTATAAGCTGCCACCAAAAACCTCTGCTATAGCCTGCTGGCCTAAACAAACACCAAAAATGCTTTTTGTAGGCGAGTATTTTTCAATCACCTCCAGCAGCAACCCTGCCTCTGAAGGTATGCCAGGTCCCGGTGATAGGATGATCTTATCATAAGCATCCACATCTTCAATTGCAAATCTATCGTTCCTCCAAACCTCGCACTGAAGGCCAAGCTCGTTAACCAAATGTACCAGGTTATAGGTGAAGGAGTCGTAATTGTCTATTATTAATATTTTGTTCATGTTGTAAATTCTAAATCCTAAAAACCAAATCCGAAATATCTAAAGTTCCTCCGCCAGTTCAACAGCCCTTCTTAAAGCCGCTATTTTGTTATCAACCTCCTTCAGTTCACTTTCGGCCACAGAGCCTGCTACAATGCCTGCTCCCGCCTGGTAATGCAGGGTGTTGTTTTTGCTGAGGAACGAGCGGATCATGATAGCGTGGTTAAATTCTCCATTGAAACCCATGAACCCTATTGCGCCGCTGTAAAAGCTGCGTTTGGCTTTTTCGTTCTCATCAATAATCTCCATTGCCCGGTATTTTGGCGCGCCGCTTAGCGTGCCGGCGGGGTAGGTATCGGCCACAATTTTAAATGATGATACGCCTGGCAAAAGCTTTCCGCTTACGTGCGATACCAGGTGGATGAGGTGCGAGTAATATTGTACTTCTTTAAAAGCCTTAACTTTTACCTGCTCGCAATGGCGACTCAGGTCGTTACGTGCAAGGTCAACAAGCATCACGTGTTCGGCAGATTCTTTGGGGTCGTTCTCCAGGTTGCGGGCTATTTCTGCATCCTTTTCATCATCGCCGCTGCGTTTAAAGGTACCCGCTATAGGGAATATGCTGGCTATGTTGTTTTTTATGGTGATTTGCGCTTCGGGCGATGAACCAAAGATCCGGAAATCGCCGTAATCAAAATAAAATAAATATGGCGATGGGTTAACGGAGCGTAACGCGCGGTAAACATTAAATTCATCACCCTGGAAAGTGCGGGAGAAGGCTCTTGAAGGTACTATCTGGAAAACATCGCCCCTGAAAATATGCTGCTTCATTTTTTCAACAATGGCTATAAATTCCTCGTTGGTGAGGTTTGACTTTTCGGCAGCACTGCTTTTAAAACTGTATTCGGGGAAGTTTTTATTTTTGATAAGGTATTCCAGTTTCTCGATACCGCCGTTGGTTGGTCCGCCTTCGCTTTGGTTATAGAAAATGTATAGCTCGTTCTTGAAATGATCAACCGCGATAATGTAACGGTAAATATGGTATTGCATCACCGGGATCTGCCGGCTAACATCGTCACTTTGCTTTAGTTTGATGGTTTCGAAATGTTCAACTGCCTCGTGTGTAAAATAACCAAACAAGCCATTCGAAATTATTTTAAGCGGATTGGGATCAGTTTCAAAGCTGCCAATAAATTGGTTAAGCTGGTCTATTAATTCAAATGTTCCGGCTTCATGGCTTTCCTGGCTGCCATCGGGATATTGTTTTTTAAGAATGCCATTGTTGAGCACCAGGCCGGCAATTGGTTCGCAGCAAATGTAACTTAAACTGTTTTCGCGGCTGTGGTAGTCAGAACTTTCCAGCAACAGCGAGTTGGGGAATACATCGCGCAGGCGAAGATAAATGCTTACCGGGGTGGTGGTATCGGCAAGTAGTTTTTTATGGGTGGTGGTTATTTTAAAAGTGCTCATGTTTTACGTTCAAAATATATTTTTAATAAAAAAACCCGACGAATTGGGGTCGCCGGGTTTCCTACTTAGGTTTACAATTGATTAGATTATCTCTGACCAAAAACATATCCGGCTGCCAAATTTAATTGGTGCCACCAGCTGTTTTTATGTGAGTTTTTAATCATCGAGGTCACAAATTTATAAAGAAAAATGAATTATCAAATTTATTTAGAAACTATTTATTTGCTAAATCCTATTAGCTACGTGGGATTAGTATAATACCCACCAAAATAAGTAATAAAGCAATGATATAAAAGATAGCAACAACCTTATGCTTACCTTCGGGAGTTGCTGCTTTTTTAGATTTGCTGTGGCCAATGGTGATTAAAACGATAGCTATTACCATCATAACCCAATGTTCAACAGTAAAATAACGGCTCACATTGTTTTTCATGGTTTCACTGTTGAATTGTACAAGTGGACTAATAAAGTACAGTACTATGCCAATAAGCAACTGTGTATGTGCCGATATCAGGGCAAACAAATTGAGCTTGCGGTTGCCATTGGTATAGGGTTTTTTACCCAGCCAGCCAATCAATGAGCCAATAATGGCTGCCAATATTAATGCCAGTACAATATACCTGAACCCGGAATGAAGATGTTGTAAAAAGCTATAAGCTGTCATGCTATGGAATTTTTGCGTGAATATACAACAAAACCAAATCAGCTAAAACAACTACAACTGTTTTGACCAATTACTGACCAGTTTCAGGTCTCCTGGGTTTATACATTCCGGCTATTAAAAACGCTATGCCGCTAAAACCTAAAGCTTCAAAAACGCTGGTCCACTCGTTGCCATCGCCACTGTGCGGATCGGCAATGGCCCGGGGAACGTGCAGCATAAAAAGCCATAAAAGAAGCGCGACACCTAAGAGGGTGGCTGCCAGCTTTACCTTAACCCGGAGCACAATGGCTGCCCCTGCGGCAATAAGCGCTACGCCGGCAAAGTATGTCCAGAATAGATGAAAAGGAAGCCATGCCGGTACAAGCGTTGCTACAAATGTGGGATAAACAAAATGCATGATACCGAAAACGATTACAGTGGTTGCAAAGAAATACGGGCCGGCTGGTCTTAACTTTTCGGTTACAATATCAATACCGCTTATTTTGTGGGTTGGGAGTGATGTGGCCACAATTAAAGCGCCGCCGCAAAAGGCTAACATTTTCAGTGCGTTGGTCCAGCCACCCAGGTTACTCAAATTGGTTTTTATATTGTAAGGAATATGAAAAAGGACCAGCATCAGGAGCAGCGAAGCACCTAAATAATCGGCTACTACGTGCGAATTGATACCCGCCATAATAGCTATTGATATTAATATTAGCAGGATACTTACCACGCACATGCAGAAAGTGCTTTGTTCGATGAACGCTGGTTCCGGGGGCATAATCACCGGTCTGAAACCGGTGTAAATAAATTGCTGTACGGCAATCGCAATTAGCGAAACGGCAAAGAATGCCCGCCATACTTTATTATAGGTTTCCATGGTATTTAGAATTAGGTATTGGAATAATATGCAATTTACGCATTCAATAGCTAATTTGATCTTACCAATGAAAATATTGTGTGTTAGCGTGTTACGATGTGTTGTTTAGTTTGTTTGGAGGAAAAATAAGGGCTTTAAGTGGTGCCCTGCTCCGTTTTTCAATATAGTGTTCTGTACAGCTCCTTCACCATACCCGCAGGATCGGGCGAGAGGTTAATGGCGGACGAAACAGCGATGCCATAAATTCCAATTTTAAGCAGTTGCTCTACATCCTTTAACCCGATGCCGCCTACTGCAATGACAGGAATATCAATAGATTTTTTTACTAATTGGCGGTAACCATCATAACCTAACAAGGGAAAATCATTCGGCTTGGTATCCGTATATGCAAACGGACCATATGCACAGTAATCAACCACACCCAGGGTTTGTATATTTAGGAGTTCGGCCTGGTTAGTTGCCGAAGCTCCTAAAGTTTTATCCTCGCCTATGGCTTTGCGAATGGCGACAAAATCAGCTTCCAGATCTTCTATGTGTGCACCTTGCGCATCAACCCGGTGAAGGAGGTGGTAATGGTTAGCTATAATAAGTGTAGTGCCCCATTCGTCACAAATTTCGGCTATCTGGTTTATTTCATCTATAAGTTCATCTCCGGCTTTGGTCATGCAGCGATATTGTACCCAGTTGGCTCCGGCGCTGCAAGCTATCTGCACTTGTTCTGCATGACTGCGGTTTGGCAGATCCTGTGTTATATAATGAAATTTGGAAATGTATTTTTTCATGATTTTAAGTAGTTGGAAAGACCGAAAGTTTAATTTTTATTTTGGAAGAACGTCTTGAAAATTCATCTTCCGGACTTTCCGACTTAACCGACATCCGGACTTTCCTATTTTATCACCTCGCTGATTGTCTTCCCAATACAGCCGTCTGGAGCCTGTATATGTAGCAGTGATGCTATGGTAGCGGCAATATCGGTCATATGGGTTTGGCGGGTTAGGCTGCCATGGTTAATGCCCCAGCCCATAAATACAAGTGGAATATGGGTATCATATGGCGCCCAGGTTCCATGCGTAGTACCGGTTGCTCCATGACCCGAAAAATAGCCGGGTTTTAAAACAACCTGGATAACGCCGCTATGCTCCGTATTATAACCGTTGATAATACGGGTGCGCAAATCCTCAGGAATGGTTGCAGCATTTACCTTTTGCATATCAACGGCAAACTGAACTGCCGGCTGTTTTTGCAGATACTGGATACAATCAAGTTTTATGGCCTCCTCGCTTAAACCAGCTTTTTTAATAGCGGCATTGTTGAGGTTAACCTGGTAATTATCCATGCTGATAACCAGCTTGTCGGCTTTGTATTTATCGTTCAGCATAGTGTTCATTTCTTTTTGGGCCAGGCCGTCATCCCAGGTACCGGCCGGGATGTTATGATCTGCCAGGAAGCCGGGGTTGTGCGCGGCGCCATGATCGGCACTTAAAAATATCGAATAATTGCCCTTACCAACAGTAGCATCAAGGTATGTAAAAAATGAGGCCAGGTCGCGGTCAAGCCTCAGGTAGGTATCCTCAATTTCCACAGAGTTGGGGCCGAATTGATGCCCTATATAATCGGTTGACGAAAGGCTCACGGCCAAAAAGTCGGTAACGGTGTTTTTGCCTAATTGCTCACTTTCAACAGCTGCTTTGGCCAGATCAAGCGTCATGGAGTTTCCGTAAGGGGTTGAGCGGATCATTCCTAAATGGCCTTTATACAATGCTGATGTTTTAACTGGCATGGTTGGCGCCTCCATCCCGGCAAATTTGCCTTCGTATCTGGGGCTGTTATCGGGTGCGCTTTGCAGATATGTAGTGAGCGGGTAAAGCGCGTTCCAATCCTGTTTAAGGTATTTTTCGGGGATCTTTTGATCGTTGAATTTTTTAACCCAGGCAGGCAGATCGGTCATGTAATAGGTGCTGCTTATCCAGTTGCCAGTGGCATCATCAAACCAATAGGCGGCGTTTGCAGTATGACCGGCGGGCAAAATGCCTCCCCTGTCTTTCAATGCAATGCCAATAACCTTCGAGCGGAAATTGGTGGCCAGTCTTAATTCGTCGGTAACGGTACTTACCAGCAAATTGCGGGGCGACATTTGCCCGGCTTTTGAAGTGCTGCCAACAGCGGTAACCGTGCTATCATCGGTACAGTACACAGATTTTCCGGTTGACTGTATAATAAAATCGTTACCTGCTATTCCGTGGATTGCAGGCACAGAACCGGTGTAGATACACGAATGGCCGGCGGCTGTTACGGTAGGTATATAATCAATATTGGTGTTTTCGCAGGTAAAGCCTTCATTTAGCATCCGTTTAAATCCGCCGCTTTGGTAACGGTCATAATAGCGGTAAAGGTAATCCCAGCGCATTTGATCAACTACCAAACCAACAACTAATTTAGGGCGGGGTACCGAAGTTGTTGAAGCGGCGGTGGTAGTGGTTTTTCTTTTTTGTGCCGATGCAGAAACGGTGATTACAGATAAGGAAATAAGCAGCAGATGTTTAAACTTCATTTTTATATTGCTTTGAATCGGCCAAATATCAGCAATGAAATTAAAAAGCTGTGTGAAGTTTGTGTTAATTATAGGGTTTTGTTACAAAGCAAAAAACAAATCATTAAAATCGGCGGCCGGATAAAATACCGGGTTTTAATGCAGGGGTATCTCAAAGCACTTCTGTTGTACCCGGAATTTAACTGAGGCTATTTAGCAGGGAGTGCTGGCTTGCGGTGTGCAGATCGCGCCATACCTGGCTGATTTCGGTATCGGGGTTGGCGGCTTGCAAACCGCAGTAGGGGTACAGCTGGTCTACAAATTCTCTTGCTGTTTTGGCAAGTTTGCGGCTATTTGTACTTACCTCGTTTAAATACCCGGCATTGCCTGTTAAACCACTTCGCCATGATGCATCAACTGCCATGAAAAACTCCTGGCGGATTTCATGCAATTTGGCGGTCAACTCATCCAGTAGCTGTTTGATGGTTTCTTTTTGGGCTGTGCTTACCCGTTTGTCCAATTGTTTTTCCTTAAACAGTGGTTCGCAAAGATCAAGAAAGCGGACCGCTAAACCCGAAATATTTGCCGCAAGGGTTGCTTCGGCTAATTGCAAAAACGGGTAACGGTATAGTGGCTCATCTATCACCGTAAATTCCGGATCGATCCTGAAACACCTGTCGGCCTTAACAAAAAGATCAGTCACTTTATAGGCATCGCTGCCGGTTGCCATCATGCCGATGTATTTCCATGCAGGTAAAATTTCAACATCTTTCCTGTCGAAAATAAAAGGAAGGATCAGTTCACTGCCATCATCATTTAAAACAGTTTCTTCGCCGTTTTTGATAATGCAGTTGGCCGTTATGTGTGTGGCATGGTGTACGCCGCTTGCATATTTCCAGGTTCCGTTTATGATGTAGCCATCATCGGTAATGGTTGCCGTGCCGGTAGATGCACCGCTCCCGGCCAAACATAAATAAGGATTACCAGCTAATTCCTGCGCTATTTGTGGCGATAAAAACCCACCAAACCACCCTGCCCCGCTACACAGGGTTACCACCCACCCCAGGCTGCCATTTGCCCAGGCCAGGCTTTCTTCCAGTCGTACCATAGCAGGTAAGGCCAGCTGCAAACCCGAGTATGCTTCAGGAACAAGAAATTTAAACCAGCCCTGTTCATATATCAATGCCAATTGATCAGGATGCAGCATGCCCAGTTTTTCGGCTTTGGGTGCCGCATCGCGAATGGTTTTTACCCATTCGGGTTTTAGTAAATATGATGGATGATTCATTTTAGCTAAAGGCTTAAAGCAAAAAGCTTAAAGCAATTTTTAAAGTTCATGAAAACTTTGCGCATTTAGCTAACGCCTTAAAGCACAAAGCAATTTGTAAGTTTGAAGTTAAAAGCTTTCGGCCTTTAGCTTTCGGCTTTCAACTCCCTCTTTGACTTTCTTTTTCCAGTCAAAATATCCAAAAACGGCAACTACAAATAAAAAGATGGTCAGCAGGGCAAACATGGGCAGGTGTTTATAAAACAGAATAGGTACGGCAAACAGGTTTGATATATTTAAAAAAATCCAGTTCTCAATTTTTCGCCTTGCCAGCAGCCACATGCCCGCCCAGGCCGTTGAAGTTATCAATGCATCCCAAACCGGCACGTTTGATGGTGTAAAATACTTAGCTGGCAGGTTTTTGAGCAATACATAAAAAAATACCCAGCCAACAACAGATATGGCAATGCTTATTTTCCACTCGGTGCCGGTGCTCCATGAAATTTGTACCGGCGGCTCGTTTCGCCGTTTTATCCAGTACCACCAGCCGTAAACGCTCATTACCACGTAATATATGTTCAGGATGGATTCGGCATAAAGCCCAACATTAAGTAAAAGATAAATAGCAATCGCGGTGCTCAAAATGCCTGCCGGATAAAGCCAGATGCTATTGCGGCGTGCCAGCAAAACTTCGGCAACACCTAGGGCAACGGCAAGCCATTGCACCCAGGTGGTTTCCTTTATTTGGTCTATAAAAAGCGATATAAAATCATTCATAACTCCCCTTTTCGTTAGTATCACTGTTCCGTCTGAATATTACCCGCCCAGATTCGTGAAATTCGCTTAAATTCGTGACCATTCGTGTTGATTCAATTCGTGAATATTTGTATCAGAAGTTAAGATTCAACGATGCCATAAAATTGCGCGGCGCCTGCGGGAAATAGTAGTTGTAGTTAACCACATTGCCACCTTCAATATCAGGATAAGTAGCGCCGTTAGCCTCGTACTTTTTGCTGAAGATGTTACTTACCTGTAAGCCCAAACCAATGTTTTTAACCCCGCTGATGCTGAAATTATACCGCAGCCTCACATCGCTTGTAAAATAGCTTTTCAGGTAACGGTTGGCCGCATACGGGCTGCCAATATTATCTGGTGCTATGTTGAAGCCTGCAGGGTTTTGGTTCATTGTATTATCTAAATATTGCCTGCTCACGTATTTGCTGATGAAAGCAATTTCGCCGCCTTTGACGGGGCTGTAGCTGATGATGCTTGCGCCGGTAAGCGATGGCGAGTAGGCAATGGTTGTTGTTTTAAACGATTCTTCAACTAATGTGCCATCATCATAATTGGAGAAAAACTGGTGATAGTTTTTGATCTTGTTGGCGCTCCAGGTGGCGGTAAGCCCCCAGTTGAGCTGGCTGGTTAACCTTACCTTGCCGTCAAGCTCCACGCCTGCGCGATAGCTATTGGCAACGTTGGTGCGTATTTGCGACCCTACATCATTTAGCGCGCCGGTTAATATCAGCTGGTTTTTGTACAACATGTAAAATCCGTTAATGCCGCCGCTAAAAAATTTGCCTACGGTACGGTAACCTGCTTCAAAATCCTTAAGGTTTTCGGCTTTTGGCCTTTTTTGCGGAACAGAGTTGATGTAATCATCGCGATTTGGCTCGTGGTTACCTACCGCAAATGATGCATACACATTACTTTGCTCATTAAGCTGATAGGTTATACCCAGTTTAGGGTTAAAAAAGTTAAGTTCAACACTTTGCTGCGCATTGTTCAGGTTTCTGTCGATACCGTAAAAATTGTAGTAAATATGGCGGTATTGCACATCGGCATACAACAAAACATTGCTTAAATGCCACTCTGCGCGGTAAAAAATATTAAAGTCGTTCTTTTTGGCATTATCGCGGTAATACTCATAATTGGGGCCTATGCCGGCACTTTCTTTGGTATAAATAACATTGCCGTAATGCGCGCCCGAGTATTGGTTATAAGCGCCGCCCAAAGTCATGTTCAGGTTGCTTTCGGGCTGATATTTGAGGGCATAGGTAACACCATAAAATTCATTATCCAGCCAGCGGCGGCGGGCCAGGTCAGTTGTGGTAATAGTATCTGTACCAATGATCACTGGTTTTAAACCATAATTGGCTACGGCATCCTGCTGGCGGAACTCCTCGTAATAACCCTTGCCTTTGGTATAATGCAGGGCGCCGCTGAACGATAGTTTATCGCTTATCTTTTGATCGTACAATAACTGGTAATGGTTTTGCAGGTAGTCATCAACCTGGTCTTTATAAAACGAGCCATCGGCCATTAAGCCCAATTCGTTGTAGGTACGGTTATCGGCCCGGGTATTATCGCCTATAACATAATCGGCAATGCCGTTCCAGGCCTGGTAGGTGCGTTCATGGCCCGATATTACGTTGGCCCTTATGGTACTGTTTTTACCATACCAGGCGGCGCTCAGGTAAAGGGATTTTAAGTCGGACGTTGCCCTATCGATATAGCCATTGGAGTGGATGCGCGACAACCGGCCATCTAAACTAAAATGTCCGCCTAATAAACCGGTGCCTGCATTAACTGTGTTTTTGATAGTGCCGTAGGAGCCTGCCGATGTATTGATTTCGGCATAAGCGGTGTCTCTGCGCGTGGTTGTTTGAATATTGATACTGCCGCCGAATGCACCGGCACCGTTGGTTGATGTACCAACACCACGCTGTACCTGGATATTATCAACAGACGAGGCCAGATCGGGCAGATCAATAAAGTATGATCCCTGGCTTTCAGCATCATTCAACGGAATTCCATTGATGGTAACGTTAACCCTTGTAGCATCAGAACCGCGGATGCGGATACCGGTATAGCCTATACCCGCGCCTGCATCAGATGTGGTAACTACCGATGGCGTAAGGCTCAACAGGTAAGGCAAGTCCTGCCCGAAGTTGTTTTTAGCAAGGTCCTTTTTACTTAAATTGGTGAATGCGGTAGGTGAGTTTTTAACCGCACGGGTTGAGCTAACGGTAACTTCCTCGGCTGTAAACGTATTGCTGTTAAGTTTTATATTAATAATCACCGTGCTGCCTAAAACGATGCTTTTGCCGGTGGTTTGATAGCCAATATAACTGGCTTTTAATGTGTAGTTGCCAGGCTTTAAATTGGTAAATTGATACTTGCCGGTTGCATCGGCAATAGCATTGATAGCCGGGTTGGTGATGGTAACGGTTGCGCCGGGCAGCGCTTCGCCGGATTGGTTAGTGATTTTTCCGGATATGGAAAGCTGGGCCGATACCAGGGCGGGCAGCAGCAGGGCCATGGCAGCCGCGAATAAATTTTTCAAAGTTTTAAAAAATAAAATAGTTAAACTGCTCACCAGGGTACAATGGCAGTATACTTAACTTGTTACCTCTCCCTACGCCGGCATTACCCGGATCAGGTGTAGCCCCCCAGCCCCCTGAAGGGGGAGCAAGTAGGCTAAAGGCTGGCTTTAAACTAAAAACTCCCCCTTTAGGGGGTTGGGGGGACATGGGTTTGATCTCAGCCTGTCTTTCAGTTTGGTAAAAACAAATTGTTTGTTTTTTATTTCACCAAAGCAAGGCACCCCTTGAGAATTATGGTGCAAAGATAGGATTTGATTTCGGATTTGGGAATATTTGAGATTTCGGATGTTCTATTTTGGGTATAAGGAACTGAAATTGTGGCTTTAAAGTTGCAGCGCCAAATATTTTTCTGATTTGATAAATTCAAATTCCGAAATCGAACATCCGAAATCCGAAATCAAAAACTTACTTTTGCAAACTTTTATAAATATTGTTATGCTTAGAACTCATACCTGCGGCGAATTAAATATCAGCAACTTAGGCCAATCTGTTACCTTGTGCGGATGGGTACAAAAATCGCGCGATTTGGGCGGGACCACGTTTATTGACATGCGTGACCGTTATGGTTTAACTCAACTAATTTTCAATACAGATACTGATGCCGCACTGCGCGAAAAAAGCCGCGAGCTTGGTCGTGAGTTTGTGATAAAGGTTACAGGTAAAGTGCTTGAGCGCTCCAATAAAAACACAAAAATACCAACCGGCGAGATCGAGATCGCCGTTGAGGATATAGAAATACTTAACTCGGCTAAAACCCCTCCATTCCAGATAGAGGACGAAACAGATGGGGGCGAGGAGCTTCGCGCCAAATACCGCTACCTTGATCTGCGCCGTGCGCCAATACGCAATAACCTTATCCTTCGCCACAAAATGGCACAGGAGATTCGTAAATATTTAAGCGACCTGGAGTTTATTGAGGTAGAAACCCCGGTACTGATTAAATCGACACCTGAAGGTGCACGCGATTTTGTGGTGCCAAGCCGCATGAATCCGGGCGAGTTTTACGCCTTGCCGCAATCGCCCCAAACATTTAAACAATTGCTGATGGTGAGCGGGTTCGACCGTTATTTCCAGATCGTTAAATGTTTCAGGGATGAAGATTTAAGAGCCGACCGTCAGCCGGAATTTACGCAGATTGACTGCGAACTATCGTTCATTACACAGGAAGATATCCTGAATATTTTTGAAGGCCTTACCCGCCACCTGTTTACTACAGTAAAAGGTATCGATCTGGGCGATTTTCCGCGTATGCAATATGCAGATGCCATGCGCCTGTACGGTTCGGATAAACCTGATGTGCGTTTTGGGATGGAATTTGTAGAGCTGAACGATATAGTTAAAGGTAAAGGTTTTGGCGTTTTTGATAATGCCGAACTGGTAGTTGGTATTAATGCCAAAGGTTGCGCCAGCTACACCCGTAAACAATTAGACGAGCTTACCGAATGGTTAAAACGCCCGCAAATTGGTGTTACCGGCATGATATATTGCCGCTACAACGATGATAGTACGCTAAAATCATCGGTTGATAAATTTTACAGTGAAGATGAGCTGACCAACTGGGCTGCCGCGTTTGAAGCTGAAAAAGGCGATTTAATGCTGGTATTGGCCGGGCCAACCGATAAAGTACGTAAACAACTGAATGAGCTTCGCTTGGAAATGGGCAGTCGTTTAGGGTTGCGCGACAAAAATAAATTCGCACCGCTTTGGGTATTGGATTTTCCTTTACTGGAGTGGGACGAGGAAACCAGCCGTTACCATGCCATGCATCACCCGTTCACCTCGCCAAAACCAGAGGATATCGCCCTGCTTGATACCAACCCGGGAGCTGTACGTGCAAACGCGTATGACCTGGTAATTAACGGTACCGAGGTTGGCGGCGGATCTATCCGTATCCATGATCGTGCCACCCAGTCGCTGATGTTTAAGCACTTAGGCTTTTCTGCAGAAGAAGCGCAAAAGCAGTTTGGTTTTTTAATGGATGCCTTTGAATTTGGCGCACCCCCGCACGGTGGTTTGGCCCTTGGGTTTGATCGCCTGGTGTCTATTTTTGCCGGTTTGGATTCTATTCGTGATGTAATCGCATTCCCTAAAAACAATTCGGGCCGCGATGTGATGATCGATTCACCATCAACCATTGCTGATACCCAGATGAATGAACTTAAAATTAAAACAACGGTATAAGTAAGTTTTTTTGAATTGTAGCGTTTATTGCGGTTAAAACGTATCCATATTAAACTGATCTTTAACAATGAAAAATTTTTTATTATTTGTAATTCTTCCCATGGTCATTTTATCGGGCTGTTCTAAAGGCTTTGACAACCCGTCATCTTATGATGTGGTAAAACAGGCTGCCGCCGATGATGCCGCTATTAAGGCCTATCTTGCAATACATACCGAAATAAGCCCCGTTAAAGATACTTTAGGGGTATATTACCAAACCCTTACACAGGGCACAGGTGATTATCCGGGCATAAATTCAACTATTAGGGTAAGTTATACCGGCAAACTACTTGATGGTACCCAGTTTGACTCCAATACAAACTTTATTGCAGTTTTGGCCAATTTAATAGATGGCTGGAAAATTGTGCTGCCGCATGTAAGAACAGGGTCAAAAATTTTAATGATCGTGCCATCTGTTTATGGTTACCGGAATGCAGCTAATGGCATTATCCCCGCTAATTCGGAGCTGCTTTTTACAGTTGAGCTTCTACCGGTAACTAATCAATAAATAGAAAAATAAAATAAAGAAGGTCCGGAATTAATCATTTCGGACCTCTTTATTTGGGTATCTTCCCGAGCCGTAAACCGGCACCAAATTTTAACTTATTAACGCATGAAGAATATAGTGCTACTGCTATTTATCGCATTAATCGCGCTGGCATCCTGCTCAAGAGCACCATCTGTAGAAATGATAAAGCAAGCCAAAACCGATGATTCTATCATCCGGGTTTATTTATCCAACAACCCTATGATTAAGGCGGTTAAAGATCCATCTGGACTGTACTACCAGGTAGTTAAACAAGGTACAGGCGCTTATCCCGACGGCAATTCAACGGTGACAGTAAATTACCATGGCAAGCTCATCAACGGAGCGCCCTTTGATTCCGCTGATGGTTTTTCGAGCTCGTTGGACAGGTTGGTAAAAGGCTGGCAAATTGGAATTCCGCATGTTAAAAAAGGGGGTAATATCCAGTTATTTGTTCCATCAGCATTGGGTTATGGTCCGAGCGGCGGTGGTCCGATACCAGAAAACGCTGTATTGATATTTGATATCGACCTTATCGATTTTAAATAAATCATCCCATAATGCTGCTTTGTTGAGCGGGTTGGAACAGCGGCTGAAATATCATCAGCCACAGGTTATTAGATTTGAAGTATTGTTCTTATATTAACTGTTCCAAAAAAGTCCCTATGAAAATATTTTCCATCCTGTTTTTTTTATTGTTTTCGGTACAGGCATTTGCGCAAAACGCACGCTTACCACAGGTTAATACTAAAGCCGATGCCTTAAAAGACCAGGTAACTGCCTGGCGGCGCGATTTTCATGAACACCCCGAACTTGGTAACCACGAGGTACGTACATCGGCAATTGTTGCCAAACATTTGCAATCATTGGGTATCCAGGTGCAAACAGGTATAGCCACAACCGGGGTTGTGGGCATTTTAAAAGGAGGTAAACCAGGCCCGGTAGTTGCATTGCGTGCCGATATGGATGGATTGCCGGTAATTGAACGTACTCCTGTGCCATTTGCATCAAAAGAAAAAACTACTTACAACGGACAACAAGTTGGCGTAATGCATGCCTGCGGTCATGATTCGCATATGGCTATTTTAATGGGGGTAGCCCAGGTGCTATCGTCTATGAAAAGCGAACTACATGGTACCGTTAAATTTATTTTTCAGCCCGCCGAAGAAGGCGTTGAGCCGGGTCAAAAGGGCGGCGCTGAGCAAATGGTGAAAGAAGGGGTACTTGAAAATCCAAAGGTTGACGTGATATTTGGTTTGCATATTAACTCGCAAACCGAGGTTGGCAAGATCACCTACCGCCCTGGTGGAACGATGGCCGGTGTTAACGATATGCAGATCATTGTAAAAGGCCGGTCGGCACACGGAGCCGCGCCGTGGTCGAGCGTTGATCCCATAGTGGTTTCTGCCGAGATAATAAACAACCTGCAAACTATTGTAAGCCGTAATATCAACATAACCGAAAACCCGGCGGTGGTAACCATTGGAGCCATAAAGGGTGGTAACCGCTCAAACATTATTCCCGAGAGCGTTGAAATGCTGGGTACCCTGCGTTCATTTACAGCTGCCGACGAAAAGATGCTGATTGACCGCGTTACGCTAATAGCTACCAAAACCGCCGAAGCACAAGGCGCGACTGCCGAAGTTAAGATACCCTATAGCAATCACTACCCGGTTACATATAACAACCCCGAGCTTACACAAAAAATGTTGCCCAGCTTGCAGCAAACCGCGGGGGCAGCAAATGTAATGTTAAAGCCGCCGGTTACCGGGGCCGAGGATTTTAGCTTTTACGAGGAAAAAGTACCGGGACTGTTTTTCTTTTTAGGCGGGATGCCAAAAGGACAGGACCCGCTTAAAGCCCCATCGCACCATACCCCTGATTTTTATATTGACGAAAGTGGTTTTACTTTAGGTGTTAAGGCATTATGCAATTTAACATTAGATTATATGGCATCAAAAGGGAAGTGATAATAATGACGTGTTTTATAGACGCAGCTGTCTTTTTATTGTAATTGATGTTTAACTTTATAAACTTAATGGCAAAAGGCGCGAAGTATATTAACTGAATAAGATGAGGAAAAACATATTAACAATGGTTTACATAACGCTGTTACTAATTGTAGTGGCGGGACAAAAAGCCATCGCGACAGGTTTAAGCCTTGCCGATACTGTAAAAAAGCTAAACCCCGAAGTTTTGCAAACAGTTAATACTGTATTAAAGGCCTCATATACTTTTGATATTGATAAGGTTACCGATATGTATGCGCCAAACGCGGTTGTTACCGATGAGCAGATGCCCTATTCATGGAATGGTCAGCTTGCGGGTGTACAATGGGTAAACTCGGTTGAAAAGGCGGTTAAGGAGTTTAAGATAAAAGATTTTATGGTTGTTGTTAAACGCATAAAAATTTTTAGGCAAACCGATGAAATAGCCTATTTAATTGTACCTGTTGAATATACCGGTACAGTTAATGGCGACCCGTTTAATGAGGAAGGAGCGTTTTCTTTTGTGTTTCGTATTGTAGGGGGTAAATGGCTGATCAAAAGCCAGGCCTGGGTGCCCAAAAATGGCCTCTGATCTATCTAATCCCCAAAATCTGTTATTATGGAGCCAGTGTTTATATTGTTTAAAAGGTTTAATGATTTAGCCCTGGCCAATGCCCTTACCACGGTATTGGATGAGCATGGTATTGAATATACCGTTGAAGAAAGTGCTGCATCATTTGATCCCGCATTCAGGAGTAATGACCTGGCAGCAGAGTACTCAGTAAAAATAAAAGCCCGGGATTTTGAACTGGTGAATCAATTGCTACAAGATAGCGAAACGGAAAACGTTAACAATGCAGACAAGGATCATTATTTGTATGGTTTTACTGACGAGGAATTGGTAGATGTACTTGCAAAGGCCGATGAATGGAGTGCCTTTGATTACCAGCTTGCCCGTAAAATACTTACCGAACGTGGCGCTGCCATAAGTGAAAAAAGGTTAACCGAACTTAAAAATGATCGCCTGGAAAAATTAAAAAAGCCGGAACCGCCTCAAAACTCATGGATAATTGTAGGGTATATATTTGCCATGGCCGGTGGCGTATTTGGCATTTTTATAGGGTGGTACCTGGCAACCTGCAAAAAAACACTTCCCGATGGCGAAAGAGTATATGCCTATAATGAAAACGACAGGCAGCAGGGAAAATGGATCTTGTACATAGCCACGGCAGTTACCGTGCTTTGTATTATTTATCGAGTAGCGCCGGCTTTTAGTCAATAATTTTATAAAATAATCTCCAGTCTGTTTGGCCAATCTCCTTTTCATCTGCAGTAAAAACCAATGGCGCAGCCCTACTGCCGAGCTGTTGTTTAAAGATCACCCGGAACACAAGGCATATTCTGCCGGCACAAGTGATAAGGCGCGTACCAGGGTAAATCAAAAAATGATTGACAGGGCAGATGTGATATTTGTAATGGAGCATAAGCATAAAGAATTACTCAAGCAGCGGTTTCAACTCAATGGCAAACAATTAATTGTGCTTGAAATTGAAGACAATTACCGGTTTAATGATCCTGAACTAGTGGAGATATTGCGGGTTGTATTGAGCGATTACCTTTAAATCAAACACTGCTTTTTGTCTTGATTCCTGGCGCTAACCTCTTGATTCTTAATTTTGTTTCTGGAATTTTACCTTAACTGTAACTTCCTCTGGTTTGCCTGTACTGTTACCAATCCATGTGGGGCCCGCCTTTATCAAATCTATCGCTTTTTGATCGGTTGCTGGTGTAAGGCTTTTTTTGATCTTGAAATCGCTCAATGCGCCATCGCCATTAACGGTAAATGTTACACTTACTGTACCTGTAATGTCGCTATCGGGTAAAACGGCATTGGCCTGCAGGTATTTTTTAAGGGCGCTCATGTCTCCCTGGGGGTGCGCGCTCACAGCTTTTTGCGTACCATAGCCAACCACAACCTCGTTGAGGGAACTGCTGACGGGATTAAGTTCTACTTTTAGGCTATCCCCGCTCTTTACACTTACCTGTTTGGGCAAAAACCCTATAGATGCTATATCCAATGTTTGCTTACTCCCGGTTGCAGGCATAGAAAAATGGCCATTAACATCGGTAACTGTACTCTTATTGGTTCCTGCTATGCGGATGGCTGCGCCAATAACAGGGGCGCCATCGGGTTTGCCGTATATTACGCCGTTAATGTTTGTGTAGCCAAACTGCGATTTTGAATCTTTTGAGGTTACTATGGTTAAACCATCAACCTTTCCCTGTAATTTAGATTCGTTGGGCATTGATGCCTTATCACGTGCTTTTTTAGCGACAGCTGCGAGACTATCGGTATTATCCTTTTCTTTTCGGGTTTGCGTGTAATTTGAAGCTACTATCTCACTTACCGATGCAGCTTCTTTTGAATCATCATCAGTTTGCACTACGGGTTTTGGAGCAGCTGTTGTTGGAGCTTTGTAAACCGCCGCCACATTATTATCTGCATTATCTGCCGAGGAGATCTCCTGTTGGTAAACGGATTTATTTCCCGGTTTTAATATGGGAGGGTGCTTTTTGGTGTTTTGAGCAAGCAAAGGTGCTTGTTTTGTACCCTGAACACTTAAAGCCACAGTGTCCTTTAGCTCAACTTTGGTCTTATCCTCTTTAATTATTGCAATGTCATTGGTTTTTTGTTCGGGCAGAGTGGGTGTTTTCTTTAACCACAAACCGCCAATGGTTAATACCACCACAACCGATGCGGCAATTGACCACATCTGCCATGAAATAATACGGCCTTTCTTTGGTTCAATTCGCTGTTGTAACCTTCCGGCCAGGTCGGCCAGGTTAGCTTGTTGATCTTTGGGTGCTGTTTCAAATCCTTCAATGGCATCCATTAAAAATGGATCGTCAAGCGCTTCCCGTTCAAGCTTGTGCATAGCTTTGGCATCAAGTTCCCCGTTAAGGTACTTCCTGATCTGCAATATGTCGGCTTTTTTAGTATTCACTTTTCTTCTCCAGGCAAATTTTAAGGTTGCGCTTCCCGTTTTGTATGTAACTTTTTACTTCATTCAGGCTAAAATTGGTTATCTCGGCTATTTCCTTATAGCATTTCTCTTTTAAATAAAATAGATCAATGCTTTGTTTTTGCGCGCCGGCCAGTTTATCAATACATTGCTCCAATGCTTTATAGGCCTCTTCGCGGTTACTATCATCAGGATGCAAAAGCGGGGTAAATTCCATAACATCATGCAAATTTACCGTCTCTATTTTTTTGCCTGCCCTTAACTGCATCAGGCAATAATTGCGCCCTAATACATATAACCAGCTTCTGAATGTGTTGATATTGTGATTTTTAACCTTTACTACCAGCTCTTCAAATATTCCCATCACCGCATCTTTGGCCAGTTCCTCATCTTTCAGATATTTTAAACAAACCCCATATAGTAAAACCATGTATCTTTCATATAGTTTTCCTAACACCGCTACATCGCCGTTTTCACGGTAGGTGTTAAGCAGTTGGTCATCGGTTGATGTGGCTGTTTTTCCTGGTTTAATAAAATTGGTCATTAAAAGTGTGCAAAATAAATTTTTTAAACCGTTTATGGAAATTAACAATTAAACACGGGAAGAAAAAGCACACCCTTAAACATTATGACAACTCATAATGATTTTAAATTCGAGGTGTCAATTTGTGGGGGTGTAGTCAGGGTTTTGTAGCTTACCCTAAGCTGTATTACAATAAATCTTTAATTATTGCTATAGCCTAAAGTTTTGTTATTTTTGAGCACATAAAATTAACGACATGAATTTTCCCGCTGAATTAAAATATACTAAAGACCACGAGTGGATAAAGGTTGAAGGCAATGAAGCTACTATCGGTATTACCGAATTTGCGCAAAGCGAACTTGGCGATATTGTTTATGTGGATATTGCATCCTTAGGGAAAGAAGTTGCTAAAGATGAAGTTTTTGGTACTGTTGAAGCTGTAAAAACGGTATCAGACCTGTTTATGCCTGTAACAGGAACGGTAACTGAAATTAACCCTGCACTTAACAACCAACCCGACCTGGTAAACGCTGATCCGTATGGCGAAGGCTGGATGGTGAAAATCAGTATTGCTGATGTATCAGAAATAGATAGCCTGTTATCTGCCGGTGATTATAAAGCTGTTGTTGGCGCTTAAATGAAAGCGACATTAAAATATCATGGGCTCACAATTTTGTGGGCCTTATTTATTTTCATCATGTGCTCAGCTAAACTGGATTCGGTAGATAATTCTCCAATGTTTTTCGAGGGCTTTGATAAACTTACGCATACCGGGTTATTTTTTACGCTGATTGTACTATTCTGCAATGGTATCATACGGCAACAAAAAATCCGCTCATTCTCGTATAAGCAGGTACTGTTAGTTACTGTGGCCTCTGTATTTTTTGGTGGGTTGATAGAGGTATTGCAAAGAACTGTTTTTACCTGGCGCAGCGGCGACTGGAATGATATGTTTTGTGATATGCTTGGAATTTGTATGGGGATTTTTGGTGTTATGCTAACATTAAGTGCAATTGGTAATGAAAAAAAGTAAACTGATCATAATAGGAGTTGCCCTGCTGCTCAGCTGCTCATCCTGCGGTATATTTAAAAAGGGCTGCGGATGCCCTACGTTTGGGAAGGTAAAATCTGTAGGGAAAAATGGATGTGCGGATTCCAAATGTGCAGATATGCAGATTTGGTGCTGATAGATTGAAATTCTGTTCATTCTTGAAATCTGATTCAGACTGCGTGAGCGCAATCATAAATCTCATTTGAAAATCAGTTTTTTCATCTGCATATCTGCACATCTAAAATTTGCACATCAAAGCGCCTGCTTTATTTGGATTTAATATAAATAAGCTTACATTTGCTCAGGTTAAAAAGATATAGGATGACACTTTCACAACTTGAAGTAGGCGAAATAGGAATTGTAAAGGAATTTACTGATCTGGAAATGTCGGTAAAATTGATGGAGATGGGATGTTTACCAGGTGAAGAGATTAAAATTTCACGTATTGCTCCGCTTGGCGATCCTATAGCCATTCATGTTTCGGGTTACCAGTTAAGCTTGCGTAAATTTGAAGCCTCCACCATTATTTTGCAGTAGTTTTTGTAAACATTGAAAGCCGATATAAGAGTTGCACTTGTAGGAAATCCAAACACCGGTAAATCAACTCTCTTTAATATTTTAACCGGTCTTAATCAAAAAATAGGAAATTTTCCGGGGGTTACTGTTGATAAAAAAACAGGTTTTTGCCAGTTGCCCGATGGGCGTACCGCCGAAATTATCGACCTGCCCGGTACTTACAGCATCTATCCAAAAAGTAAGGATGAATCCATTGTATTTTCTGTATTAGCCGACAAAGCCAAAGCGCTTGTTCCCGATTTGATCGTGGTAATACTTGATGCATCCAATCTTAAGCGCAACCTGCTGCTGTATACACAGATAGCCGATTTAAAAATACCGGTTGTGGTAGCGCTTAACATGATAGATGTATCGGATAAAGCAGGTATTACTATCAATATTGATCTGTTTGCCAAAAAGCTGGGCGTGCCGGTTGTTCCTATTTCGGCCCGCAAGATAAAAGGGATCGATCTGCTTAAAAGCACTATAGCTTATTCCAATAAAATTGCGCTGCAGCAGGATACCATTGATATTGATTCCATAGCCCCGCAACTTATAGCGCAGATACAGGAAGAATTAAAAATAGATAATCCGTACTTCGCCCTGCAGCTTGCCCATCAGCACGAAACGCTTGATTTTTTGTCTGCCAAAGAAAGCGATCGCATAGAAGACCTGGAAAAAGAGCATTCTTTTCACTCCCAAAAAGCCCAGGCTACAGAAACCATTGCCCGCTACAGTTTTATTAACGATCTGCTGTACGATACCGTTAAAAAACCAGAAACAGCACATGACGAATCTGTAAGCAATAAAATTGACAAGATACTTACGCACAAAATATTCGGCTTTGTGATATTTTTTGCCATACTAATGTTCATATTCCAGGCTATATTTTCCTGGTCGGCCTATCCGATGTCGCTTATCGAAAATTTATTTATCTGGCTGCAAAGCAGCGTAAATAAGGCGTTACCAACCGGTCCGTTCACCAGCTTACTGGTTAATGGTATTATTGCCGGTTTAAGCGGTGTTTTGGTATTTGTACCGCAGATAGCCATTTTGTTTGCCATGATATCCATACTGGAAGATACAGGCTATATGTCGCGTGTTACTTTTATGATGGATAAGGTAATGCGTAAGGTTGGCCTCAACGGTAAATCGGTAGTGCCGCTAATCGGCGGCTTTGCCTGCGCCGTGCCATCTATCATGAGCACCCGTAACATCGAGAACTGGAAGGACAGGATGATAACCATTATGGTTACCCCATTGGTGGCCTGCTCGGCCCGTTTGCCGGTTTACACTTTGTTAATTGCCCTTGTAGTGCCAAACCGCAATGTTTGGTGGCTGTTTAACCTTCAGGGATTAGCACTTACAGCCATGTACCTGTTGAGCATCATATCGGCAGTATTGGTAGCTTTTGTAATGAAATTCATTTTAAAGGCCCGCGAGCGTGGTTACTTTATTATGGAGTTACCTGTTTACCGCATGCCCCGATGGAAAAATGTGGCTTTTACCATGTACGATCGTTCAAAAACCTTTGTGCTGCAGGCGGGTAAGGTAATCATTGCGGTATCTATTATTTTGTGGGTGTTGAAATCATACGGCCCTGGCGACAGGTTTGCGCAGATAGATAAAACATACAGCCAGCCGCAATACACCAAAACCATGAAGCCCGATAGCCTGAACAAAGTTGTGGCATCCGAAAAATTAGAAAACTCCTACGCCGGTGTGTTTGGCCATGTGATAGAGCCGGTTATTAAACCACTGGGCTTCGACTGGAAGATAGGGATAGCCCTCATCAGCTCCTTTGCCGCCCGCGAAGTGTTTGTTGGTACCATGGCCACTATTTATAGTGTGGACGGCGATGCAGACAAGCTGGAATCGGTACAGCAAAAAATGCATAGTGCTACTAACCCCGATACCGGGAAGCCTGTGTTTACTTTGGCTGTGGCGTTTTCGCTCATGATGTTTTACGCCTTTGCCATGCAGTGCGCCAGTACTGTGGCTGTGGTATACCGCGAAACCAAAGATTGGCGCTGGCCGGCCACCCAATTTGCTTACATGACAGCGCTGGCATATGTGGCCAGTTTTATTGTTTACAATTTGCTTAAATAGGTTCGTAGTCCATGGCTGATAGTTCATAGACCAGGGTAATTATCAATCAATTGTTATTTTATTTAATTACAACCTAAAACTATGGACCATCGTCTATGGACTATGGTCTTCAAAACATATATTTGTATTGAGGTAAAAATTGGATAAAGTAAAAGTTTTAGCAAGATATGTGCCACCCGATGCTGCTCCGCTCATTGGCCGCTGGATCGACTATTTTAAATGCGAATTTAAAATTTCGCGCAACCGGGGCACAAAATTTGGCGATTACCGTTCGCCCCATGCCGGTAAAGGTCACCGGATCTCGGTAAATTATGATCTTAACCCCTACGCTTTTTTGGTTACCACCGTACATGAGTTTGCACACCTGCACACCTGGAACGAGCATAAACAAAAGGCTAAGCCGCATGGCACCGAGTGGAAAAGTAATTTCAAAAAAATGATGCAGCCCTTTTTTGAAAAGGACATTTTTCCGCACGATGTAAAGCATGCCATAACCAGCTACCTTGATAACCCTGCGGCTTCCAGTTGTTCAGACCTGAACCTGTACCGTTCCCTGCGCAAATATGATGCACCAAAAGAATCGGTACTTACTATAGATAAAGTGCCTTTTAAAGCCCTGTTTAAAATAAAAGGCGATCGCGTTTTTCGGAAGGAGGAGCAGTTGCGCAAGCGTTTTAAATGTGTGGAAATAGAAACCAAACGGGTTTACCTGTTTAGCCCGGTTGCCGAGGTGGAGTTGGTTGAGGGTAAAGTATAATCCCCTGTCAATGGGGTTTATAAAAAAGATTTGTCATTCTGAACGCAGTGAAGAATCTGTTATTCGCCATGCTTCTTCGCCCTGTAAAGTCTGCGATTAGATCCTTCACTGCGTTCAGGATGACAAACCTTTCAAAACGTCCTTTCTCTTTCTGTTTCCCCAAATTTTACAACCCCAATCACGTTTTTTTCAAACCTTCATACCCAATAAATTAAATCCGTACTTTTACCCCATGGCAAAAGTTAAATCATTTGTGAATAATCCTTACCAGGAAAACACTTATATTTTATATGACGAAACAGGTAAATGTGTAATTATTGATCCCGGAATGTATACCGCCACCGAGCAAAATGTGGTGGTGAATTTTATAAAGGATAATAATTTAACCCCCGTTTTGCTGCTGAATACCCATTGCCATATAGATCATGTGCTTGGTAATAAATTTGTTTTTGATAAATACGGACTAAAGCCTAAATTTCATGTGGGTGAGTTGCCGGTGTTAGCGGCTGTAGTTGCTTACGCTCCTCAAATGGGCATCAGGTACGAGGTATCGCCGGTGCCGGACGAGTACCTGGCTGAAACAGGAACTATCCTGTTTGGTAATACTACCCTCGATCTGATCTTCGCGCCGGGGCATTCACCTGCGCATTTATGCTTTTATGATAAAACGACCAATATTTTAATAGGCGGCGACGTTTTATTCAGAATGAGTATTGGCCGTACAGATTTGCCGGGAGGTAATTTTACACAGCTGATAGCTAATATTGAAACCAAACTTTTTGCCCTGCCCGATGATTGTACCGTTTATCCGGGTCATGGGCCCGAAACTACTATTGGTTTTGAAAAACAAAACAACCCGTTTCTTACTTAAGCATATAACTTAATACTTGTCACTAATTTGAACACCTCGGTATATATAGCTAAAAGATACTTGTTTTCGGGCAAGAAAATGCATGTCATTAATATCATATCGGGCATATCTATGCTGGGTGTTTTGATAGGCAGCGCGGCTTTGATCATTATTTTGTCGGTGTTTAATGGGTTCGAGAAAGTTATACTTTCCTTGTATAGCAACTTTACGCCCGAATTAAAGATCGAAACCCGGCTGGGTAAAACCTTTGATCCTAATACGCCTTATTTTAAAGCATTGCATAAGGATGCCAGCCTTTTTTCATTTACGGAGGTATTGCAGGAAAAGGCCCTGATAAGATATGGAGATAAGCCATTAATAGGTACTATAAAGGGTGTAAGTGATGATTTTTTAAAAAATAAACAGCTGGATAGTACCGTTGAAAACGGCTCGTTTACCCTTAAAAGCGGCGATAGGTATTTTGCGGTTATAGGCAGAACCATACAGGGTAACCTGGGCATCAATGTTCATGATGACCTGTCGCCTATTCAAATATTTTCACCGCGGCGCACCGTAGTAAACTCAGCTAATCCGCTTGATGAATTTGTTGTGCGCTCCATCAATGCATCCGGTGTGTTTGGCATTCAGCAGGAGTTTGATGATATTGTGGTTACACCCATCGAGTTTGCGCGCGATCTGCTCGATCAGCCAAAAGAAATTACCTCGCTTGAGCTTACGTACAAACCGGGTACCAACGTTGCGGCTGTACAAAATAAGATAAAGGATGCCATAGGCGATAAGTTTACTGTAAAAAACCGCAAGGAACAAAATACCGAGCTGTATAAAACGTTGAACTACGAACGCTGGAGTATATTCATGATATTAACCTTTGTACTTATCATTGCTATATTTAACATTATAGGATCGTTAACCATGCTGGTTATTGATAAGCGACAGGATATAGCCATTTTAAGCAGCCTCGGTGCCAATAAACGAATTATACAGGGCATATTTTTTTTCGAGGGAATGATGATATCGGTATTTGGCTGTGTTGTGGGGATTGTGCTGGGCCTGGCATTTTGCCTTGTTCAACAGCATTTTGGATTAATAAAGATGGGAGCGGCTAACACGGTGATTGATGCCTACCCGGTTGACCTGGAAGTATCCGATTTTGGGCTGGTATTTTTAACAGTAGGGGCCATTTCGGTTATTGCATCGGGTATTAGTGCACGATTAAGTATCAAAGGACTGGATGAAATCAAACAGGATTTGTAAATTTGTTATATGAGGATAAGCTATATTAAATATTTCGCCTTCTTATTTATTCTTTTTATAGCGGCATGCTCATGTAACCAAAAGTCGCAAAAAACAAAAACACCTGTTGTTTTCAAAGGTTTATACAGTTTTGGTCCCGAAATAAAGTCGTTTAAAGATTGCGATAGCGGGACTGAATTTTGGGTTACCGATAGCTCGGCAACACTTGAACTGCAATATTCGCAAATGAATTTCGAGAAACCTTATGAGCCGGTTTACGTTGAGGTAGAAGGGCTCAAATCAAAATCGGGTAAGGAGGGTATGGGGTCTGAATATGACAGTACCCTTGTTGTAAAAAAAGTAATAAAAATAACAAAAGAGATACCGCAGGATATGTGTAATTAACACGATATTCAGCATTGGTAAATCAAAATAAATAAAACTCATCTGCCTGAATTGGCGTTAACTTATCATCATGGAATCAAAACGTCAGCAAAAATTTGCCGGAGTAATACAAGAGGACCTGGCAGCTATATTTCAGCGCGAAGGCATGAACTATTTGCCTAATACACTGGTAACCATAACCAAAGTGCGCGTAACCCCCGACCTGGCTATTGCCCGCATCTTTTTAAGCTTTTTTGGCAATACCAATTTACAGCTGGCTTTGCAAACTATCAAAATGCATGCGTCGGAGATCCGCTATAAACTGGGCGCCCGTATTAAAGACCAGGTGAGGATAATACCGCAGCTGGAATTTTTTGTGGATGATACCAGCGAATATGTAGAGCGCATGGATAAAATTTTTGATAAGATAAGCAAAGAAGAACGCCAGCCGGATACCGAATAGTTATTTATCCTGATGGATAGACACGAAAAGCTAAAAACGTATTTGCAAAAATACCCCGGAGCCGCAGGCAAGGTGGTTGATTATAATGCCGGCACCGACCGGCTTTTTCCGTTGGATTTTACCGCTGCCAATACAGAATTATCTACCGCGATAATTGCCGATACCCAAAAGTTTACCAATTGGGTAAATGATAAGCTAAAGGCCAACGGTTGCAGGTACGGTATTGGCGGTTACCTGGAACATCGGACTATTTATGCAGTTAGCGCCCATTTTGATACCGAAGGTGAGCCCCGCCGGCTTCATTTAGGGGTTGATATCTGGGGGCCCGATGGTACGCCTATCTACAGTCCGTTTGATGGTAAGGTGCACAGTTTCCAGGATAATAATAACCTGGGTGATTACGGCCCGGCAATTATACTGGAGCATGACCTGGATGGACTAACGCTTTACAGCCTTTACGGTCACCTAAGCCGCAAAAGCCTGGACGGGTTGACAGTAGGTATGCCGGTTAAAAAGAATCAGCGTATAGCTACACTTGGTAACAATACCGAGAATGGCCAATGGCCGCCACACCTGCACTTTCAACTGATGTTTGATATGGAAGGCAAGTTTGGCGATTATCCAGGTGTATGTAAATATTCGGAGATGGAAAAGTATAAGGCTAATGTCCCTGATCCGGCGTTGGTACTGGGGTTTTGAAAATGAGTTACCAATAGCCCTGACGATGGAAACGATAACAAATTGTTTTAAAAAAATCATCTCTAAACAGAAAGGATTGAAATACCCTATGCCGGAAATGCTAAGATCTCCTGCTGGAATTGAAGATATTTCCGATGCGGATGCACGGCTTGGATTTAAGTTTAACAACGAATTAAAGGAGCTATACCTATTAGCCGATGGAATAGAATTAGATGGCATCACACCTTCCGGCTTTACCGGATTAATACCAATTCATGACTTGTTAAGTTTAAATGACGCGATAACCTACTACAAGCAAGGAATTGACTTTAAAGAAAGTTTCTATAATTGGAAGTATGGCTTTTCTGTAGATGTGAAATTATTCCCTTTTTTAGAAGACAATGCCGGCAATTGTTATTGGGTTGACTTAAATGACGCTACAGCTAACTTCGGCAAAATATTTTGGACTAATACATTTGGTACCGATCCGGATTACACATATAATTCGTTAACAATTATGTTTAATGTGATAGCTAAATGCTATGGTAACGGAATTATCCACTTAGACGAGGAAGGGTATCTCAACTGTGATTATAAAGAGTTTGAGCTCGTCGCCAAAGATTACAATCCAGATTTACAGTTTTATATTGATAATAAATATTAGTAGCTGCCTTTACAATCCCAAACATTATCCGCGTTTTATTGTCGATATTTATACTATGATAAGGTGTTTGCTCATCGGTGTTATTTCAATAGCCACAGCATTTGCTGCCTGCGCTCAGCCAGCATTTAAAGGCGGCCAACGGGCACTGGATAATTTCCTGCTGTCGAAAATTGTTTATCCCGAATATTCGAGGCGAAATTGTATTTCGGGGATTGTTAATATCGCTTTCCGGCTCGATAAAAGTGGTAAGGTGATTGATGCCAGGGTGCAAAAAGGACCTGGTATCGACCTGGATGACGAAGCTTTAAGGGTGATCAAATTAACATCGGGGCAATGGGTAATTCCGGCTGATTATAAATCAACTACTTACCTGGTGCAGCCTATCCGCTTTAACCCCGATCAAACACGTTGCAGCTCATCATCCGCAAATGATATGCAGGCCGCCATTGACGATTATAAGAACAGGCAGGAGCTGGAGAACGCGGTTACCAATTACTACATCAATAAATACCAGGGCAAGGCCGATCTATCTAAAGAAGCAACCATTATTGCCCTTAAAAAACAATTAGGATTTGATGACGAACTGGTAAATGATTTGCTTGGCCAGGCTAACCAAAAGCTAAAACAAAGGGATACCGAAGGCGCCTGCACCGATTGGAATTTTATCCGCAATATTGGCAGCAACAAAGCCGATAGTTTTATTGAAAAATACTGCAGCAAAAAGCCCTGATCAATTTATAATTTGATTAGGGCTTTTTGAATACCTACACGGCAGAAATCAGGCGGTTAAGCTTACAAGCTCAACCTCTTTAATAGCCAGCAACATAAGGCGGCCCTGGTATTCAACCCAAACATCGGCAAAGCCGTTGCCATCATAACCTAAAAATTTCATGAAGGGGTTGCTAATGTTAAGGTTTTTCCACCTTTTACCAATGTACTTAAGTAACTGACCACGTTTTAATGTTGTGTGCTTTGCCATAAGTTAGAGTTTTAAAGGGTGAAACAATAAAAACCTAAGATAATTAACATTTGCGAAAATATTTAACCTTTGAAAAAATTAAATTTCCCTTGTATCAGCTTTATTACAATAGCAAATCATGGTTTATTACCTGTCAAGCAAACAGGCATGTGTGGTAAGGAATTGTTGGTTAGTGCTTTATCAAAAAAATCATTTGGTTTTGGTGTAGCTTTTAGGGTCAAGCGCGGTTGGCGACCAGCTTTTAAAAAAGTCTAAAATTTTGTCCCGGTTATAGCCTTTACCTTCTTCCAGGTATTCGGAATTTTGAGTGTTCAGGCGTATACCTTTGCTATCAAGCACTATAAAAACCGGGAAGCCGAACCGTTGAGGATAGCCCAGGTTGGCTAAAACGTCCTCATTCTGGTTTTCCTTACTGTAATTTACATGCAAAACAACGTAATTGTCATTCAGGTATTTATCCAGCGTGGTATCTGTAGTAACCTGCTCATTAAAACGGATACACCAGCTACACCAGTTACCGCCAATTTGTAAAAGCACATTTTTGTGCAGCTTTGCCGCTTGTTTAACAGCAGCGGCAATATCTGCTTTTGCATCGGCGGCTGGATTGTAAATATGGGGTTTATCCTGTGCCTTTGCACTAAAGGCAAATGCAGAGATCAAAGTTATAAAAAACAGTTTTTTCATAAGGGGCATCGGTAAATAAGTACCGTAAGCTACATAAAATGAGTGAAATACGGGTTTTGTGCTTAAAAATTATGACAACAATTTTACAATTTTGAGTAAAAACGTGCACTTGTAAACACAATGTGGAAAACTCTAAAATTGAATGATAATTTAAGAATAATATTTTTGATATAAGATGCCCTAATAAGGCCCCAATTACTACAGCAAATAAAATATTAGGGATGATAGGTGCAGGCGATTATTTAAACTTAAGTTTTTTCAGTTATAAATAGTTAATATGTGTTAAGCCCTGCGTAATGCGGGGCTTTTTTGTGCACGATTTCCTGGATTTTACATCATTAACACGATTTTAAATTCCGCGCCTGCATCTCAAAAACACGCGTCATTGCGATTGCTTCGTCGTACCTCCTTATAATGACGTGTTTGCAAGCTGTTGATTATCAATGTTATTTTCTAATATAATCTATGTCATTGCGAGGTACGAAGCAATCGCATGCTATGCAGAGCGGACCTGCACAGTTCGCGATTGCCGCGCTGCGCTCGCAATGACATGGTTGTTGTGAGCCCCAAAAGCCAGCACGTCATCAAGGTTTTTTTCAGGTTCTTACCTGATGGATACTCGCAATGACGATCACGAGGTGATTATGGTACCCATACATGTCATTACTGTTTTTTCCAGCCAGGCTGGTGGGATACTCGCAATGATGATCTATTTTTAAACTGCGTCTAAGATTTAACATTTACATCATTTATCCTTTGCATTTTTTTTCCGACATTTACCCCGTTAGAACTTTTAGTTATAGGCTATAACCAGCAATGTATATGAATTACAATATCAATAATTTACCAGAGCGCACATTTAAACCCCGCGATAAAGGTATTACGATGGTGATGGACAAAGGTTTAAGTTTAAGGCAGGTGGAGGATTTTATTGAAGTTGGCAGTACACATACCGATATTGTTAAGCTTGGCTGGGCCACATCATACGTTACACCCAATCTCAACGAGAAATTAAAACTATACAAGGAAGCGGGAATCCCTGTTTATTTTGGGGGTACATTGTTTGAAGCCTTTATTGTGCGTAACCAGTTTGATGATTATTGCCGCCTGCTCGACAAATACCAGATGGAGCATTGCGAAGTATCAGATGGCTCGATCACCATTGAACACGATGTTAAATGCGAATACATCAGCAAGCTGGCAAAGCACGTTACAGTGATATCGGAAGTAGGGTCAAAAGATGTGCAAAAAATATTTGCCCCATATAAATGGATAAAATTGATGAACGCCGAAATTGAAGCCGGTTCATGGAAAGTAATTGCCGAGGCCCGCGAAAGTGGTAATGTGGGGATCTATCGTGATTCTGGCGAGGTAAGACAGGGTTTGGTTGACGAGATTCTTACCCAGATTCCTGAGGGTACTATTATTTGGGAGGCCCCGCAAAAGGCGCAACAGGTTTGGTTCATCAAACTTATTGGGGCCAACGTAAGCTTAGGCAATATTGCTCCTTCGGATATTATCCCATTGGAAACATTGCGCCTGGGTATCCGGAGCGATACCTTTGATCATTTTCTGAGCTTATAATTAACCTTATCATATACTGACAAAGCCTTCGGATGAAATTCAGAGGGCTTTTTTATACTAATAAATTCATAGTCAAGCGTTTCTTTAAAAGCTGTTTAAAAATAAAAAACAGGCTTGTCATACAAGTATCCACCAGCCAGGCTGGAAAAAACAGTAATTACATGTATGGGGACACCACAATCGCCTCGTGATCGTCATTGCGAGGAGGTACGACGAAGCAATCCCCAAAATACAGGTCGGATTTGCACGGTTACTCTGTAAGTTGGGGATTATTAATGTTGTGTTTTTATTTTTACAGGTATTAATGAGCTCCCTGCGGTCGGTTATCTTCGTATCTTATAATGATGTGACCGTAAGTTATTGATTATTAAATATGTTTTTTTGAGTTTTCAACGTAGAGACACATAATTGTGTCTCCCGCGTGCAAATCACACATGCAAATTGAACTTGCAATTTGCCTTGCAAATCCTGAATGTCCTTATGCGTCTCTACAACAGCCCCATTTGCAGTAATGACGGTCTGTTTGTTATTTTTAGATAAGCTTCTTTGATAATAAATACTGTATTATAATTTTGAGTATGGCACTTATCGTTTCTGTGTATATCTTTAGGCGTTTATTTTAGGCAATAACAAATAATAATACATGAAACATTACGGGCTAATAGGTTTTCCGCTTTCGCACTCCTTTTCAAAAAAGTATTTTGCCGAAAAGTTTAAAGCAGAAGGTATTGAAGATGCCGTTTATGATCTATATCCGCTTGAGCATGTTAAAGATCTGCAGGATCTGCTGGATGAAAACCCTAACCTTGTGGGGCTTAATGTTACCATACCGCACAAAGTTTCCATTATACCATACCTTGATTGGGTTGAGCATGATGCCCGCATGGCCGGAGCCGTAAATTGTATCTGTATCAGTAGCGAAAGCCCGCTGCAGGCGGCTTTTACCGGCGAGGTTGGAATACAAGGTCACGATTTTAGGCTTGAAGGATATAATACAGATTTGTATGGTTTCGAAATGTCGATAAAGCCGCTCATCAACGATACAAATGACGAGGCGCTTATATTGGGTGATGGAGGGGCTGCAAAAGCAGTAAGATGCGTGTTGGAAAATATGGGCATCGCCTATAAAACAGTAACCCGGAAACCCCATCCAGATCATTTGCTATTCAGCGATCTGAAACCACACCACATTAAGCAGCATAAAATCATCATTAATACAACACCTGTAGGTACTTATCCCAATATTGATGAATGCCCGCCGATTCCCTACGAGGCTATTACCGATGAGCATTTATTGTACGACCTGATTTACAACCCAGAAGAGACCCTGTTTTTGAAACGCGGACGTGAGCAGGGAGCAACCATCAAAAACGGCTACGAAATGTTGGTGTTGCAGGCAGAAAAATCATGGGAAATATGGAATACGCCAGACCTGCGCACATGAGATATACAGGTTTAATAGTTTTAGTGTTGATGTTGTTTGCTGCCTGTGGCGGCAATCATGATTACTCACCCAAGCCGCGCGGGTATTTCCGTATAAAGTTCCCTAAAAAAGAATACCAGGATTATACGGCAGGCTGCCCTTACACATTTACCTATCCCAAATATGCATTTATTGAGCCGGATCTGAGCAGAAATGCAAAACCATGCTGGGTAAATATGCAGTTTCCGCAGTTTAATGCAACGCTGCATTTAAGCTACCAGCAGGTTACTTCAAAAAAAGAATTCAATCAGTTAGTGGAGGATGCACGCACCTTTGCTTTTAAACATACGGTAAAAGCAACCTCAATTGATGAAGGTATAATAGCTTACCCCGGGCGCAAAGTTTATGGCATTTATTACACCATTGATGGTAATGCAGCATCTTCTGTGCAGTTTTTCCTGACGGATAGTACAAAAAACTATCTTAGGGGGGCACTTTATTTTAACTCCGAACCAAAATTGGATTCCATTCAGCCTGCCCTTAATTTTGTTAAGAAAGACCTTCAGGTTTTGATCAAAAGTTTTAAATGGAGATAGGCAGGAGTGTTAAGTCAATAGTACTAAGTCGTAAGTTATAAGTCGGATTTTTTCTTTTTTTGACTTGGCTAAGAAGCTGTCTAAAAATAAAAAAACAGACCGTCATTGCGAGGTACGAAGCAATCCCCAACTATGCAGATCGGATTTGCACAGCTACTCTGTAAATCGGGGATTACTTCGTGCCTTATAATAACGTGTTTGCAAGCTGCTGATTATCAGTGCTATTTTTTAATATAATCTATGTCATTGCGAGGCACGAAGCAATCGCATGCTATACAGGGCGGACCTGCACAGTTCGCGATTGCCATGCTGCGCTCGCAATGACATGGTTGTTGTGAGCCCGCTAAAGCCAGCACGTGATCCCCATTTTTCCGGGATTTTCCTGGTGGTACCTCGCAATGACGGTTTTTTTTTATTTTTCGACAGCCTCTGAAACTTTCGACTAAAGGCCAACGTCAATTCAGGGTTTTATTTCCCTTGCGCCATCATCCTGATTTTTCCCTTTAAACCGGTATCCAAAGGATTTATTTCAAGGGCTTTTTTATAATTGGTTATTGCTTTTTCTTTAAACCCTTTTTTTAACCACGCATCGCCAAGATTGTTAAAAGCTTTATATGACCGGGGGTAATTTACCGTGTTCATCTCAAAAAGACTGATGGCATTATCAATAGTTGCGGCATTTTGCACCAGGTATAATGCCCAGTTGTTAATAGCTGTTTCCCCGGGCAAAATAGTGTATCCATATCGCTGCGATAATTGCTGATAGTGTTTAGCTATAACAGTGCTGTTAACTTGCCTGGCGTCCTGCTCCGGAAGGTCCCATTGTTTAAAAATAAAACGCAGTGCATCATAATATGCGGTTATAGGCTCGGTCATATGTATATCCTCCGGGTAATGAACATATTTATGATCGAGCCCTGTGACTTGCCTTTTTATAAGGAGCGAATCAAATGTAAGCAGGTTGGCATGAAATGCCGATTTATCGGCTACACCCTCGCTGGCATCGCTGTAAAAAAGTATCTTATTAAGGGTTGATCCTTTTTGCAGTTTTTTATCGGCCAACTTCAGCAAATATTCTCTATCCCACCAAAATGACGGGCTTACAGCAATATAAGCGTTAAACATTTCCGGGCGCGTTAAAAGGCAATTAATGGCGGTAATACCACCAAATGAATGGCCTGCGAAAACACTAAACGGCTGGGTTTTATAATTCGATTTTATATAAGGTATAAGTTCATTTTGTATAAATTGAAAAAACTGTTCGTTGCCCCCGCTTGGCCTAAGCCATGATGTTGAACTGGTATCGGGTTTTCCGTAATAATCAGTATTTGAATGTGTAGGTGTAAGGTCGCGGGTGCGGTTTGTGTTAGCTATGCCAACAACAATCATTTCGGGCATCACATTTACATCCGGCCGGCTCAGGTACCTGCAATACTCGGCTACCATGCCAAAATGATTGTCGCCATCCAGTATATACAATACCGGGTAACGTTTGCCGGTGTTTAAAGAATCTTTAGCCGGAGTATAAATATATATCTTTCTTTTTTCATTCAGGACCTTTGAGGTAATCGTTATAGTTTCTGCTGGTATTGGTTTAAATTCGGGGTCGCTTTGCGCCAGTGCACGCATTGCAATCATCATTGGCAACAACAAAACGGCGCCAAATATCAGGTAGTATTTAGGTGAGACTTGCATTTAAAGTAATGTTAAATTAAGGAATTATTATGCCTTGACTTATACAACTAAAAGTAGATGTATGTATTCTAAAAGTAGATATATATTTATTAAAAGCGCATTATGTTCAACCAATTAACAAGCGGGAAATAAGAAATAAGCATTGGTGCCAGATCCCGTAGGCCCTGCGCTAATTCTGTAAAACATCGGTTAATTTGAAGTTTAAAGCTTAAAAGTTACAATTAGTTAAAAATGTAACTTGCTGATTGTCAGGAAATATAGTGTTCCATTGCCTATTTTTAGTAAAGCTTAAAGTGTTGACTATCAGCATAAATAGCGTTCCAGCCGTTCCGCAGCGTTCCACCGTTCCGGTGGAACACCCTATTGTATTAATTCGGCTAATAGGTGAGTAACTTGTCCACCGTTTCCCCCAACCTCGCTTTCGCCAAAAACTGGTCTTCCAATGCTTTGTTCATTGGTATAGCGGTATCAAGGCTGCCACAGCGCATTACAGGCGCGTCAAGGTATTTAAAACAGTGCTCGGCTATGTGGGCAGCTATTTCGGCCCCGAAGCCGCTGGTGAGGGTATCCTCATGCAGTACCAGTGCCCGGCCGGTTTTCTTTACGCTTTGTTCAACAGCTTCTTTATCCCATGGCTGCAGGCTGCGCAGGTCGATGATCTCTAAAGATTGGTCTGGATGTTTCGCTGCATAGTCCAACGCCCAGTGTACACCCAAACCAAAGGTAATAATAGTGGCTTTTTCGCCTTGTTGTACAATATTAGCTTTGCCTATTTCTATTAGTACATCATTATCAGGTACTTCACCGCTGATGCTGCGGTACAGGTATTTGTGCTCAAAGTAGATCACCGGGTTAGGGTCGTCAATAGCGGCCAGCAGGAGCCCTTTGGCATCTGCCGGGAAGGCCGGGTAAACAACCTTCAATCCCGGCGTTTTGGTGAACCAGGCCTCGTTGCTTTGTGAGTGAAACGGTCCTGCTCCCGTGCCGGCACCTGTAGGCATGCGTATTACCACATCCACAGCCTGTGCCCAGCGGTAATGGGTTTTGGCCAGGTTGTTAATGATCTGGTTAAAGCCGCAGGTTACAAAATCGGCAAACTGCATTTCAACAATAGCTTTATAACCGTTAAGCGCCAGGCCCATGCCGGCACCAACAATACCCGATTCGCAAATAGGGGTATTACGTACCCTGCCTTTGCCAAATTCTTCCACAAAGCCCTGGGTTATTTTAAAGGCCCCGCCATACTCTGCAATGTCCTGTCCCATGATCACCAGGTTGGCATGTTTGCGCATGCCTTGCCTTAAGCCATCACTTATGGCATCAATATAACGTTTGCCGGTTGCTGGCGTAACCGATGGCTGATTCGCCGGGAAGTGATAAGGCCTATACATATCAGCCACCTCTGTTTCAATATCCGGAACAATATCGGCCTCGCTATAAACCTTTTCAAACTCCGACTCGATAAGCGTGGTAAACTCCTTTTTGATCAGTGGGATCCATTCGGGGAGTAGCACCCGCTCGTTCAACAGGTATTTCTCAAAATTAGCCAGCGGGTCTTTAGCACCCCACCACTCAAACAAATTTTGCGGAACATATTTGGTGCCCGATGCTTCCTCGTGCCCGCGCATCCTGAAGGTCATGCATTCCAGCAAAACCGGGCGTGGGTTTTCCTGGATACTGTTTTTAATATCAGTTATGGTATGGTAAACTTCTAAAATGTTGTTGCCATCAATGCGGCGGCCTTCCATGCCGTAACCTTTGGCTTTATCAACCAGCTGGCTGCAATGGTATTGTTCGTTAGTAGGGGTGGATAGGGCGTAACCATTATTCTCTACCAGGAAAATAACGGGTAAATTCCAAACGGCAGCAATATTAAGGGCCTCATGAAAATCTCCTTCACTGGTAGCGCCCTCGCCGGTAAATACCAGGGTGGTTTTCTTTTGGTTGGATAGCATGTCAGCCAGGGCAATGCCATCTGCAAGGGCCAGTTGCGGGCCAAGATGGGATATCATCCCGATGATTTTATATTCCTGCGTGCCAAAGTGAAAGGAGCGGTCGCGCCCTTTGGTAAAGCCCGATGGCTTGCCCTGCCATTGTGCCATTAAACGCGAGAGTGGGATATTTCTGGTTGTAAAAACGCCCAGGTTGCGGTGCATGGGTAAAATATACTCATCGGCCTGCATGGCCAGTGTACTGCCCACGGCAATGGCTTCCTGGCCAATTCCTGAAAACCATTTGCCGATGCGCCCTTGCCTTAGCAGGATCAGCATTTTCTCCTCAACCAGGCGCGGAAGCAACAATTTTTTGTAAAAAGACACTAAAGTTTCAGTATCAAGGTTTTTACGGTCAAAAATCATAATGTAAAACTACTGAAGTTTTTAAATGGCAACGCCCTCAACAAGGCTAAAAAATAATATTTTCGGGTTAAACTTTGTATGTTTGGTAATCCTAACAAAAAACTTATGAAACGAATTGGATTTTTACTTATAGTGGTGTTGTTGCTCATTGGTTTTGCGGCTTCTTCTCAGGATTATTTTTTATTACCCGGCAGCTTTTATATGAAAAAGGGAGATAAACTCGATCTGCATTTATTAAGCGGCAGTGAATTTGTAAAAGAGGGTGAATACAAGTATGAAAGCGGAAAGATCTCTAAATTTATGTTGTACGAAGGAAAGAAGCAAACCGATCTCAGTAAGTCTCCTAAAGATACCTCGGCTAATTTTTTGAACTATAAACTGGAAAGTCCGGGTTTGGCGATGATAGAGGTGGTTAAAAGTGAAAATGTGGAATCTGAAAGGAATAAGTTTTTAAAATACCTGAACAACGAGGGTCTTGATAAAATTGCAGAAGAGGCCAAAAATAATAATCAGCAATATTTTGTAGAAAAAACAACCCGCTATTTAAAAACGCTTATAACAGTTGATAAACCGAGCGATAAGGATTTTGATAAATCATTAAACGAGGAATACGAAATAATTATAAAACAAAACCCATACAAAGCCGATTATGGCGACGATGTAACGGCCCAGGTGCTTTTTCGGGGAAAGCCGTTAAAAGAGGCTGTGGTTATACTGTATGTTAAAACCATTAATGGTAACGTATTTCCGCAAAAGCTGAGTGCCGATGCAGGCGGGCTTATTTATTTTAAGCTAAGCCGTGAAGGGATCTATATGTTAAGCTCGGTACATATCGAAACATCTAAAGATAAAAATGCAGACTTTGAAAGCTGGGGTACTACCTTCACTTTCGCCTTTACCAATAATGGTACCATGCCCGATACTTATAAGGAGTTTGGTTTTGGCAATAAGCATTAATTTCCTGGGAGCAAGGGCTTTTGGAGCAAGGATGGAAGGATAAAGGAACAAGGATGAAATTCTATCATATGGGCGTTTTATTTGGCCTGCGCTTTCCATTCATGGGCGCATGCTTCAATCGCTTACACTAAGGAAGACGCATATGCAAAATAAGAAAGCCTTTCGGTTCATATATCCGAGAGGCTTTCTTATTTGAATCTTTATAGTTTTTAAAGTTGCTTAGAATATCGTTGGATCATAAAAGTCCTTGATCCTTTATCTATACATCTTTACTCCTTTATTTAACCCGTTTAGCCAGATCGGCCAATGGCATGGTAACCATACGGCCGATGGGCTTTTTACCACGGTAGGTAATTACCTTTAGCATTGTTGCATCCTTAGGCGCATCAATAGGAGCTGTATATTTAGGATAAAAATTGTCGGGTAAAGAGTTATCAAAGCTGTAATAAGTATCCAGTCCCGGCGCTTCGTTGATAAGCGTTATTTTGAGGGTGTTATCGGGGTTTTTAGTTGCGCTAAATGATGGATCATATACACTCGGCGCATATTTGGTTTCAGATTCATCAAAGCGTTCAAACTGTTTTTCTACCTTGCCAAAAAAGTATTCCCAATTCTTTTTTTCTCTTGGCGACCATACCGATTCGGCAATGGCCATGCCCCTTGGCCAGGTCATATATTCGGCCTGGCGGATGTTATAAACCTGCTCGGTCCATAAATTAGCCTGGCCACCTTTTATCAGTTTAGCATCAACGCTATCAGGCACCGGCTCAAACTCGTAGGTTTTATTCAGGCGTAATTTGGCGTAAACTTTGGTTTCGTTTACATCGCTTTGCATGTAATCCAGATATGCAAAGGTGGTAGGGCTCATCACTACATCATGGCCCATTTTTGCAGCTTCAATTCCACCTGCAATACCCCTCCAGCTCATTACAGCAGCATTAGGACCCAGGCCGCCTTCCAGGATCTCATCCCAGCCCATAAATTTTTTGCCCTTTGATTCAACAATTTTTTCCAAGCGTTTTTCAAAATAGCTTTGTACTTCCTGTTGGGTTTTCAGGTTTTCTTTAACCATTAAGGCTTTTATGGCTTCGCTTTGTTCCCAAAAGTTTTTGGCGCACTCATCGCCACCCATGTGAATATATGGGAAAGGGAAAAGCTGGGCAACTTCGGTAACAACCTTATCTAAAAATGCATATACATTTTCATTGGCCGGGCATAAGGTATTATCAACAATGGCGGTATTATGCGGGCCCTCCCACTTCATAAATGGCTCGCCAGAGTTTACTACATATTTATCAGCACCCGGAGTACAGGAAAGTTCCGGATAAGCGGCTACAGCGGCAAGACTATGGCCCGGTACATCAATCTCTGGCAGTATATTTACAAAGCGGTCTTTTGCGTATTGTACCAGTTCCTTAATATCTTCCTGGGTATAAAAGCCACCGTAGGTGCGCGGCTCATCCAAAGTGGGCGGGGTAAATGTACCAAACTGTCCAACTTTTTTAACATTATAAGCCCCAACTGTGGTAAGTTTTGGCAGGCTTTTAATTTCAACCCGCCATCCTTCGTCGTCGGTTAAATGCAGGTGCAGCAGGTTAAGTTTGTATTTAACCATAGCATCTATATATTGTTCAACCTCGGGTTTGGTAAAAAAATGGCGCGATACATCAAACATTAATCCCCTCCATCCAAACCTGGGATAATCGGTTATCTCAACGGCAGGAGCTGTCCATTTAATGCCCTTTGCAAATTCCTTACCTTCAAATTCTTTAGGTAATAGCTGTATAAAGGTTTGTAAGCCGTAAAATATGCCGGCGGCCTCGTTGGCTTTTATTACCACCTTTTTTGCGGTTACCGATAAGTTATAGCCCTCAGTCCCGATCAGCGGATCATTTTTCTTGTTCAAAACGAATTTGATGGATGCAGATGGCGCTATGCTTTTTACAGCGACAGCGGCACCTGCCGCGGTGTTTAGCTTCTTTTTAAGATAGGTAATTACAGGCACTAATTCGGGCTGATTACCGGCTTCAAGAATAACAATTTTGGGTAATATAAATTTGCCCACCTTCCGGGTGACCTTAACCGGCTCCGGAATAATGGACAAACCATTATTGGGCGCCTGGCCAAATGAAAAAAAATGCAGACAGCAGCAGCATAGTAACAGGAATAGTTTTTTCATACATGAACTTGGTTTTGAAATACTTAATTGGGAAACAGCATGCAAATTAAACTTTTTAAAGAATATTAAAAAGTTGTAACAGAAAAGTTAATATTTCACCCGGAGCCTATGTTTCGGAGTGGATTGGGGGCGACTATGAGGCACAAAGCCCCGTTCCGATCACGGAACAGGGCTTTGGATATTTAATTTAATTAGTTGTTTTTATTTTAGTGTAAAACCCGTTTTACCCATAGTGCCACCATCGGCATAAAGTAATACGGTGTAAGTGCCTTTTACAAAAGGTGGGGTAGGGTTAAGCCAGTCAATTGTATATTCGGTACCGTCATCCTTAAAATCAATTGATGTTTTATAGGTGTATTGCAGCTCCGAATTATCAGCAGTAAAAGTTCCTCCATCGGGCGCCGTAATGAGGTTACCGGTTGGGTCAATGATACGTACATATATATCGTGCAATGATTTGTCAGCTAATGTGTTGCTTGCAACTGTAAAATTGATCTTGATTTTTTTAGCTGGTCCGGCACGGGTAACGTCAACCTCTTTACCGCTGCCTTTAATTTTATAGGCAACTATATTTGATGTGGCCAGCTTAAGGACTTGTGCTACTTTTACTTTAGCGTCAAGATCCTGGTTTTGTTTCTGGAGGGTATCGGCCTTTTTAGCAACATTGGCCAGGTTGCTTTTTAAGGTATCCCGTTCGGTTGTTAAGGTGGCGTTTTGTTTGTGCAGCTCTTCAATATCGGCCGTATACTTAGTTACAAAGTACCGTAGCTGTTTAACATCTTCCTCTGCTTTTACCAATTCGGCTTTGGTAAGTTTACCCTTGGCCAACTGGGTTCTTAATACCTGAATCTTCGCTTTTAACGAGTCATTTTTGGCTGTTAGCTCTTTGGACATTTTGGCCTTACCAGCATTCACCTGATCAACCTGGGCCTCAAGGCTGTCGAGATCGGCCTTTAACCTTGTTTGTTCATCCTGTTGGGTAACTATCCGCACATCCGATTTGTTTTTTTGGAGGTACAGGTACACATCGGTACCTAATAAAGCCAATACCACCACAATAAGAAAATAAATTACGTTCGAATTTTTTTTAGGTGGTTGCCCAGATTGATTTTCCATAGCAATTAAATGTTTAAAGTTTAAATACAGTTTAAAGTAGAAAGCTATTAAAAAAACTTCTGTTTAACTGTGGTGTTTAGTTTACAAGCATATCCATATAAATTGATATAACCTGCTTTTATTGCAATTTTAAGTGTTGTTTCAAATTAATTACACAACGCTATTAAACGTAAAAAGATTTAAAATATGATTTTTTTTTAAAATTGAGATTTTAAAATTATGCTGGCGACGCATAAAAATAAGTACAATATGCCAAAATCGCAATATCAAAGCAAATTTATATAGGATAATAAAAGGCCTACCATAGGAGTTTTATATCTTTGTATCTTCTAATTAATTCGTTTTAATGTATATATACCGCCATTTTTTACTGCTGATAACCCTCTTGTTTATTGTAATAAGCATTAAGGCACAACCGGCTGAACCGACAAACTCGCCTGCGGTAGCTAAAACAGAACCAAAGCGCGAATTTAGAGGGGTATGGGTTGCAACCGTAGTGAATATCGACTGGCCAACCAGCACCAAACTAACATCCGACCGTCAGAAACAGCAATTGATTGATATATTAAACTCGCACCAGGAAACCGGTATTAATGCGGTTATGCTACAGGTAAGGCCCGCTGCTGATGCCTTTTACACCAAAAGCCGTGAGCCATGGTCAAAATATTTAACGGGCAAGCAGGGGCAGGGACCAAGCCCGGCTTATGATCCGCTTGAATTTGCCATTACCGAAGCCCACAAACGAGGCATGGAACTACATGCCTGGTTTAACCCATATAGAGCAACTTTTGACGGCAATTTTGCAGCGCTTAGTCCACAGCACATCACTAAAATAAAACCCGAATGGTTTTTTACCTACGGTGGTATTAAAACATTTAACCCAGGCCTGCCCGAAGTGCGCGATTATATAGTACAGGTAATACTGGATGTGGTGGATAATTATGATATCGACGGCGTACATATGGATGATTATTTTTATCCCTATCCTATTGCCGGGCAAAAAATAAACGATGAAGATACCTATGCCAAATATGGCGAAGGATACGATAATATAAAAGACTGGCGGCGCCATAATGTTGACCTATTGATAAAAATGATTGGTGACAGCGTGCATGCGCATGATCCCAACATTAAATTCGGCGTCAGCCCGTTTGGGATCTGGGCTAATAAAGCCCAGGACGAAGAGGGATCTGAAACCAATGGCGGATCATCCTATTATGAAAATTATGCCGACTCGCGCGAGTGGATCAAAGAAGGCTGGGTAGATTATATAAACCCGCAACTGTACTGGCCTATTGGCAACCGGGCCGCAGCCTTTGATAAATTACTAAACTGGTGGAGCAATAATACCTATGGCCGGCATTTGTATATAGGCCAGGCCGCTTACCGCATTAATGAACGAAAAACCGCAGCTTTTAAAGATCCCACTCAGTTGCCCGACCAGATTAACATGATCAGAAATAACCCTAGAGTGCAGGGGAGTGTTTATTTCAGTTCCACCTCGCTTACCAATAACCCCCTCGGCATTATCGATTCATTACGGGATAATTATTACAGGTATCCGGCATTGCCGCCTGTTATGCTTTGGCGCGATTCAGTAGCTCCTAATGCCCCGCAAAATGTTACAGCAAGACCATCGGTAAATAAAAACAGCGTAATGGTAAAGTGGCTTACACCCACACTTGCAAAAGATGAAGAGGCTGTGTACGGCTATGTTATCTACCGCTTTGATAATGAGAAAATAAATATCGACGATCCCAAAAACATCCTGAAGATCATCTATAATGCTAACCTTAGCTACGAGGATAACACTGTTCAAAAAGGTAAAACTTATTTTTATGTAGTAACGGCATTGGACAGGCTCAAGAACGAGAGTGAACGATCGCCTACCATAGCGGTCACGGTACCTTAATGTTTAGCTGTTCATTGTAGCTCCTGCAATTGATAGCTATACTTTGGCTGGTTATTCTTCACGCAGCTGATGATATAGGAGCTAATAATTATTATAGCTCAATAAGCTGTTTTTGTTTAAGGCGGCTAAGATAAATATCAATTTCCGAATCGCCCATGCCATATATTTTCTCTGTCGACCAAAAAGCCAGGTATATTTCGATTCTTGTTTTGATGCCGCTATTATAGATACCCAACAGCTTTTGTTCTATGTAATTTAGGCCCTCTGCATTTGTTCGTAATCTTTTTAAGTGGGCTTGCAGGGCGGGCTTAAGCAGGTGTAATACTCCCCAAAAGGAGTTTTCATTAAGCCATAGTTCCAGTTCATCAGCATTGCCGTTTACATACAGGGGCCAGGCTTCTGCTGCCAGCTCAAATTCCCATTCGTTTAACTGCTCCCGGCTGTCGTAAAGATCTTCCAACTGATCTCCGGTTAACTCACCCATGCCCCTGAAATCTTTTACCTCCGGATAATCTGCCGGGCAAATAAGGTAAACCGCCGGGGCCGACATGTTGGTTTGCTGGTTCAACATTCGCATTGCGCCCAATAGGTTTACCTGGCAATGCAGGTCGAACTCAAACCATAGGTTAATCTCTTCATAAGGTTCATTCAGTTTGCCCAGTTCATCAATCACTTTATGCTGATACTCTTCAACAGGCTCATTAAAGGTTTTATGGATCCATTTGGAACGGGCACTCCAAAAGCTTCCCGAGGAAATGTTTTCCTGCAATGGGCCTTCGGATAATACCTCGCGCCATACCATTACATCGCCATCAAGCCCGGTCTGGTTAAAACCATACAGGGTAGAGTCGCCATTAAGAATATGAAGAATGTTGCTCATAGGAGTATGTGATTATATAGCAAAGCAACGTGTTTTATGATAATTTGGGTATGCGTTTGTAAAATAAAAATACGTCCCCCGTAAATTCCCTGGATATGGGGCTTATTACCAGCCAGTCAGCTTTTTTAAACAAGCGACGAGCTCTCCGGCAATAAGCTGGTGTTCATAAAGATCGGGATGCCCACCGCAGCCATTATTGTACTTGCGTAAAAAAAAGTATTTATAAACCTTTTTATCTCCCCTGGCGTTGGCATAGGCAGTTATGGCATTAATATAACGCTGCAAAACGTCGGTAAGGATGCCATTGGCCATGGGACTGGTTAAACAAACAATATCGGCCTTGGGGTACTTTTGCCTTAATGTGCCAATAAACTTAAGATAAGCGCTGCAATACAGGGCTGAATCCTGCACACCATCATTCTGACCCAGGCAAATGGTAACCACATCGGGCTGATAACGCTTAAAATCCCAGGCGATCGAATCATTACGCAGGAATACCTTATCAAATATCTGTGGCATTACTACATCCATATTACAGCAACTGTGTACAAGGCCAATGCCTGCAACGGAGGTAAGCTGCCAGTCGGCATTTAAATTACGTGATGTGGTTGGCCCGTAGCTCATATAGGCATTGTGCTGATCATACCATTCGCCTTTATCGCATGGCACTACCGATTGGTCCATGCCAGCACCGCTGGTGATGGAATCGCCGATGTACTCTATCTTATGTTTTGCCTGTAGGGGTGCCAACAGCTTTTCGCAGCGGATGCCAACAACATCAATAAATCCGATCATTGATTCGGTGTCTTTACAGATCAATACGGTGTGGATGCCATCCGCCAATCCATCAGCCACAGTAATCACATTGGTTTTGCCGGTGGTTTGGATGCGATAGGGTTTTTCGTTATCAACGGCTATCTCCAGGTAGTTGTGATTTTTACCATAAATTACCTGGTCGTTAATAAGTACCTGGCATTTGCTGCCTTTAAACCGCACCTTAATATACACTCCCGGCGACCACATCCTTGGCCTTATTGGGTTCGAGAGATCAACCCGGCCAACATATTGTATGAGCGGGTTGTTGGCTTTGTATAGTATAAGGGAATCAACCGCAGACGCCTTGGCGCTTAATGATAATATAGTAAGTAATAAAACAGCTAAATATTTCATGATGGGTAAAGCGCAATGGTTATTGTAAAAATAGCTAAGGTATGCAATTAATACTTTTATAACGTTCAATGGACCGCAATTAAAATAACAGGCGTTCCACCGGAACGCCCCTGAAGACTGGAACGGGTGGAACATCTTTTTGCCTGTAGGTCAATAAGTTAACATATGGTCAAAACAAGGCATGGAACGCCTTTGTCCTGTAAGCCAATATGTTAGGTTTTTATGAATTGCGTAATATTTGCCAGGATACGGGGAAATATAAGGTGTCGCCCTGAAAAAGTTTGCTCTTTTGGTGATTAATCCTGCGCTGAGTTTACACAGCTGTTTCGGGCAGGCTCCATAAACAAAACAGGCTGCCTCAAATTTGAAGCAGCCTGTTCATTATGTATTTAAACGGAATTTATTGTTGCTGATCTGGTTCATCAGATGGTGTACCTACAACTTTATAAATAGTATCGCCGTTGTTGTTTTTGCTTTCCTGGTAATAAAAACCATCAGGAGAAACATATAATTTTTCGCCGTTGATCTTTATTTTCCGGCAATCATCAGGTAACTGAGTAACAATATCACCTATTTGGGGGCCTTGCTGATAGTCGCCATTGCCGCTGTTATCGGTATTCAACTCGCCATCTTTACCTGCTATTACATAAACCTGTGTGCCATCATCTTTGGTATATGGTTGATAGTACACACCATTTAATTCATAGTACTGCTCGCCATTAATGGTAATTGATTTTGCATCTGTTGGTAAGGTTTTAACCTCGGCACCTATAGGTGGTTCAACAACAGTGTACTGATCATTATATTGACGGTAGTATAAACCATCGCTATAGTAGTACTGGTAATCGCCATACCAGAATGGATAATATCCGTAAGGTAAAAATCCTATGCTGAAACCAATACGTGGGTAGTAATATGAACTGTAGTAGTTATGATATGGATAATAATAGTGGCTTCCAAAATATCCGCCACGGCCACCGTAACGATAAGAACCGCGGTTATAAACCCTGGTACCGTATCCGTTAGCGTTGTTGTAGTAAGAGCCACGGCCGCCATTATAAGCACGCCTGTCAACACTGTTATAGCTACGGGTGCCACCAGTGTAAACACGTTGCCCGTTTGTGTTTACGCCGCTGCGCTGAGGGGCCACAGCTACGTTATTTGACCTTGTGCCCATGCCGTAATTGCCACGCTGGGGCGCTACATTTACGTTGCCACGGGTTACATTACCACGATTTACATCGCCGCTGCCGCTAAAGCCACGTGATGGGGGAGCCACTGCAGCACGCTGACCGCCGCCGCCGCCATTAAATGAAGGACGGGCAACACCAACGCTGCCGCCACCAGAAGGACGGGAAACGCTAACACTACCACCGCCGCCGCCGGATCTTGAGCCGCCGCCACCGCCACTGCTGCTTCCGCCACCACCGCCGCCGCCTCTGCGTTGTGCCGATGCTGTAAAAGCTAAAGGCAAGCTCAACAAGCCTGCTAAAGCGAATGAAAATAAATTTTTATATGTCCTTTTCATGATTGAAAGTTTTTACTGTTCAGCAGGTATTTTGCTGAGTATATATTTAGACCAAAAAATGTTTAAACGGTTTAATTTATATTTATAATTATTTAGAAATATTACAAAAAGTACACCAATATAAAATTTACCTTAACAACAACCCTCAAATTACCTTTTTATTGCAATACACTTACTAATTTAATGCCTCGGCAATCAGCAAAAAAGGGTCTTCAAACTGCAGGCTGAAAAAACCATCGCCGGTAGTTTTGTAAAGCCCCTGCCCATTATTTTGCAAGCCTTTGTATTGCAATGCGTTAGGTTTTGTCAATAACTCAATTTGCTCCCCGGCCGGTTTCCACTTGCTGAAACCCGACGTAACGGGATAAATTTTTTGCTGCGCGTTAAAAATAACCAGGTTAATTTTACCTGCGTAAGGCAAAAAATCCGCTAATGCCAACTCGTCAGTAATAATGTTCACCGCCGGGTAATTATTAGCAGTAAGGAACTTTAAAGCCGCTACCGCCAGGCTGTTGTTCCCTGCCGGGATCAGTTTAATATCCGACTGCGGGATCATTTCATCACCATAGCTAATTATCCAATCTACCTTAATCCCAAAACTGTTTAACTTTTCGGCAGTATCGGGTGTAGTAATCACCGTTGGGCTCCACTCCAATAATTGTCCCAGCAACTCTTCCTCAAAATTATCTATACCCAGCACCAGCAGTGCGGGTTCCTGTTTTTCGCGAACAATATGATGGGATGACATTGGATAAAGTTAGGGGGAATAAATGAATATTGGATGAAAAGAGGAGGCAGGAAAATGTTAAATTATCATATTTAACATTTGGGTTTAAAGTATTACGGCGTAATAAGGGGCTTAAAAGCGATTCGACCTGAAATAACAATAGAGATTTGTGGAGTAAATCCTGCTTAAGCTAAATTGTTTGTTTAGTGCCCCGGCGTGAGGTTGTACTTGAATTGCTTCCCACATTATTTCCATAGATGGGTTTAAATGTGGTCCTTAGACTACAAAACTCGAACTCTTTTATGGATGATTTCCATAAAGCAGCGGGTTTAGAGGATAATTTGTCCGAGTTTTGAAAATGCCGATCTATAAAACATCGATGTATGATGCCGTGTTCTAAAAGCATTTTCTTAATTAAGAATGGCCTCACCCTAAAGAAAGTCATTGACATCAAGCTCATTGTTAATTATCATTTTAGTGTATTTAATATCCGGATAATTCATTTTCTGAAGCTCAGCTAATGCATTATCTCGTTCTTTTATCTGATGATTAAAATGATAGGCAATTACTAAATTTCCGAGAATTCCAGGGCGAGTTTTAGTCAGATTCAGTCTCCTAGCTTTTTCCCCCAATTCAACAGCTTTTGAGTAGTTCTTATTTTTAATCTCCAGCACCAACAAACTCGCATAGCAATCGGGATTGTTAGGATTTATCGCTATTGCATTTTCATAGTATTGCCTTGCTTTTGCATAATTCCCTTTCATCCTTTCTACTATTCCTAAGCCTACAATAGCTTTATCATTCTCTTTATCTAGTTCAAAGCCCTTTCTATAAGCCAATTCAGCCCCAAGTGTATCATTTAGCTCAAGTTTTACCAAGCCCAGATAAGTCCAACTTTGAGAAGAACCGGGATATGTCTTTATGTGTGCATCTAACTCATTTTTTGCTTTTTCAAATTCTCTGGCGTAGTACAACTTATTTATTCTCTTAACATCCAATTTTTCACGAGACGGGTATATTTTTTTTATCAAAAAAAATATACTTAAAACGAGTATTAGGAGCCCGAATATTTTCCTCATTTTCATTTCTTGCTAAGTAAATATTCTGTCAAAAATTAAAGCAGAATAATATGTTTCATAAGTTGTAGCTAAAGGTAATTAATATCGTTTTGAATACGACAACAAAAAAGCCCTCAGAATTTCATCCAAGGGCTTTTAAATAATTTTCCCATGCCGTTCCCATGGATGGGTTTAAATGTGGTCCTTAGACTACAAAACTCGAACTCTTTTATGGCTGATTTGCATTGTGCGGCTGGTTTAGAAGATCGTAGTTACGATTCTGAAGTATTTCTTAGGAGTTAAGTGTCAGTATTTTTTTGTCTTTTCGATTTCTCAATTCTGCAGTTTCATATTCCAATAATTCAATAAACGACTTATCTACTTTATTAAAGAGGTCAAGTTCATGATCCCATCTATAAATTATCCCCTTTTTGTTAAAGCAATACACATCAGCATCTCCAATGACTTTCATAAATGGAATATAGTCGTTATTAGTTTGGTTCGTAAAGGCGTCTGTTTGGATATTAATATCCAAGCACTCTGGTATATCAGCTGCAAATCCAAAAACTTCCAATCCATAAAGAAAAGACCAAAATGGACCAACTTCTAACTGTTTAGGTCGAGGCCAGATATCCTCTTTAATTTCAATCCTAAGTCCACCTAATGGCGAAAGTGAATAATCCTTAAAATCCTTTGGTAACTTGATTTTATATCGTTTCTCAACTTTATTTAAAACATCACGTTGAGGTGCGTCTTTGCCACAGGCGAAAAGCGAAAAATCTTCATCTATATATTTCAGAAGCATTTTTTCGTAATCGAATGGTTTTTTGAAAAACATTATTAATGATTGGGATTCAAGCCTGAAGTAAAGATAAAAAACTATCCCAACAAAAAACCCCTCAGATCTTATCTAAAGGGTTTTAATAATCTTCCCATGTCGTTTCCAAGGTGGGTCATTTAGTGGTCCCGACGAGAACCGAACTCCTGATGTCCCATTTTTTTAACACGAAGAAAAAAAACACAAAAATAGATTTGACGAGTACTTTGAAGTCGCCCCCTAAAACAACCCTTCAATAATATCAGCTGCCGAAAGTCCTTCTGCCTCGGCGTGGTAGCTGCGTACAATACGGTGGGTTAAAATAGGTTTGGCAACGGCCTGCACATCTTCAATATCGGGTGAGTATTTTCCGTTGATCACGGCATGGCACTTAGCTCCCAAAACCAAAAACTGTGATGCCCGCGGACCGGCACCCCAGGTAAGTAAGCGGTTTATCTGTGGTGCGGCAAACGCGGTATTGGGGCGGGTTTTTGACACCAGCTTTACGGCATATTCCATCACATGGTCAGTAACCGGGATGTTGCGCACCAATTGCTGAAAGTAAGTGATTTGCTCGGCATTCAATATCTTTTTAACATCTACCTTTAAAGTGCTTGTGGTGTTTTTAACAACCTGCAGCTCCTCTTTAAACGATGGGTAATCTAATGCTACGTTGAACATAAACCTATCCAGCTGGGCCTCGGGCAGGGGATAAGTTCCTTCCTGTTCAATGGGGTTTTGCGTGGCCAATACAAAAAAAGGTTTGGCAAGTTTGTGCGTAACCCCGGCGGCGGTAACCGCTTTTTCCTGCATGGCTTCCAGTAAGGCAGCCTGAGTTTTTGGCGGGGTACGGTTTATTTCATCGGCAAGGATGATATTGCTGAAAACAGGGCCGGGTATAAATTTAAAATTACGGTCTTCGCCTAAAATTTCCGAACCTATGATGTCTGATGGCATCAGGTCGGGAGTAAACTGGATGCGTTTAAAATCAAGGTCGAGCACCTGCGATACGGTTTGCACCAACAGGGTTTTAGCAAGGCCCGGTACGCCTACCAGTAAACAATGCCCATTGCTGAAGATAGAGATCAGCACAAATTTCACCACCTCATCCTGCCCAATGATAACTTTCCCTATTTCGGATCGTATTTGCTGGTAAGCCAGTTTTAAAGCATCGGCAGCTTCAACATCAGAGCGGTGTGGCATAAATTGGTTGTTATTTAGCTTGAGCGGTTGCGGTTGGAGCGGCTATCCATTTTTTCAGGATATCGCAGGTTTGGTATTCCTTGTCAATTTTGATAAAAGTTTCCTTTCGGCGTTTATCAAACCACTTGTTTACGGTTTTACTGTTTTTGTCCTCAAAAGCAAACTCCTTCAGTTTAGGAAAATCCTGTGCCAGGTTTGCCTTGTGAGCATCCGTAGCCGATTTTAAGTATAAAATTTTGTAACTCTTTTTACCATCGGCCCCAGTAAACAAATCGGGTTTTGAAATGCTGCCCACCTTCATGGTATCAACAATAAGCGCAACTTTAGGGTCAAGTTTATCAGTAGGTATAAAGGTTGATCGGGTTTGTACATTTTCGGCATTCAGCATCATGCCACCGTTAAATTTGGTTTCCTTATCGTCTGAGTAATAAGCGGCTGCTGATGAAAAGTCAATTGTTTTTTTGTTTGCCTGCATCAGGGTATAAATACTATCTGCTTTTGTTTTAGCCCTATCCAGGCTGGCCTGGGTTATGGCAGGTGTAATTAATATATGCCTTACGTGCACCTGCTCGCCGCGGCGTTCAATAACCTGTAAAAAGTGAAAACCGAAATCGGTTTCAAATACCGGCGATATTTGCCCGGCTTTAAGTTTAAATGCATTTGCTGTAAATTCTTTTACAAATGTGGTACGATCTGCAAAACCCAGATCGCCGCCTTCAACCGCCGATGCCGGATCCTGTGAGTAAAGCCTTGCCAGGGTTCCAAAGTCTTCACCTTTTTTAACCCTTGCCAGCAATTCCTCTGCCTTTTCCTTATATAATTCCTTCTCTTCTTTACTCAATTTAGGCTGAAAAACTATCTCGCCAATCTCTACCTCTTTATTAAAGGAGGGTAAACTGTCTTTCGGAATGGTGTTAAAATAATCTTTTACATCCTGCGGGGTCACATTCAGCTTTTCGGTAATTTTAGACTGCATTTTTTGTGCAATCATTTGCTCTTTCATATCGGGACGTATTTCATCCTTGTATTGGATAATTGAGCGGCCTAAAAAGCCTTCCAGTTTGTCCTGGCCTCCGGCCCTTTGCATCATTTCGCGCATGCGGCGGTCAACACTGGCATCAATATCATCGTCTTTTACGTCGATACTATCAATAACTGCCTGCTGAGCCAGTAATTTTTGAGTTAGCAATGATTGCAAAATCCGGCATTTCATATCCGGGTTTGGCTGCATGCCCTGTACAAGATACTGGGCGTATTGTTGTTCAATGTCAGATAGTAGTATGGGGCTGTTACCAACAACGGCGGCAATTTTATCCAGTGTTTTGCCCGGCGTTCTTGCCGTAATTGTATCGGCTTTGGCCGCGGCAGCCGAATCGGCTTTTACCTGTGCCCTGGTAACTGATATAATGGATATAAAACTTAAAACTAATAACCCTAACTTTCTCATGTAATGCTTCTGTACTAAATAAAACGGAAATAACGTATCCGTTAAAACTTCAAATTTCGGTAAAATTTATTAATTATAGCTGTACAATTAATTTCAATAAACACGGTTGGCTATAATTGTGCTAATATGGTTATAATGCTTGAAACCGTTTAACTACTTTTGGTTAAAATTTGTTAAAGTGAAAGTTGAAAACCCGGTTGCCCTACGCTTTGTTTTGCAGGATGAGCTTTATCTGCTAAATGCTGATAGGCCGCTATATAATAACATGGCAACGGCCGCACCAGTAGCTGATGAAGCTGTACCAATAGTTAAACAGCCAGAACCCGTAATAACAGCATCACAACCCGAAATAAAAACGCAGTTGCCGGGCTTTAATTATCTGGGTAAAAATTTAAAGAATTTTTTGGTGCTGGTACATTATCCACACCTGGAATTTATTGATGATGCGCATTTAACCGCATTAACCAATATTATTAAGCGCAAAGAATTAAATGTGGATGATTTGGCCATAGTTAACCTGGCTAAGCAGGGTAATACCCATTATGATGGATTGGTGAAGTTTTTTAAACCCGCGAAGCTGTTGATATTAGGTAAAAGTGCATTGCCCCAAGGGATCCCGGAGCTGGTGTTAAATACTCCTAAAGCCTTTGAGGGCTTTACAGGGCTATATAGCTTTAGCTTTGGCGAGATGATGGACAGTGTTGATAATAAAAAAGCCTTCTGGGAGCAGATGAAAGGATTGTAACTTAACAGGATGGACGATCACATTAGCTTCAACAAAGAAATTATACGGATCTTAACCGAATACGCTGAAGAGAATCCTTCGCAACGTTTTGGACAACTCCTGTTTAATTTAGATATCAATCAGTTTCGGGATAAAAATAATCCATCAAATAAGGATTTTCTTTGCCGGGATATTCATGCAGATTCAAGTGAGGATATTTTGAAACGGATTAAAGAACGAATTGAACAACTAAAAGGTTAAAAGTAATATGACAGAATTGGTTTTCGCAACAAATAACCGCCATAAACTTGAGGAGGTTGAGAACAAGCTTCAAAAAAAAATCAAACTGCTAACCCTTAATGATATTGGTTGCTATGATGATATTGAAGAAACCGGTACCTCCTTTAAACAGAACGCTTCAATAAAAAGCAGGTACATTTATCAAAAATATAATCTTAATTGCTTTGGGGACGACAGTGGCCTGGAGATAGACGCGCTTAATGGCGCCCCGGGAGTTTATTCGGCACGTTATGCAGGCGAGCATGGTAATCATGCGGCCAATATTAAAAAGGTATTGGATAATTTACAAGACGAAACCAACCGCAAGGCCCGTTTCCGTACAGTAATATCATTGATATGGAACGGGGAAGAGCATTTTTTTGATGGAACTGTTGAAGGCACTATTCGCACTGCGCCCAGCGGAACAGATGGTTTTGGATACGACCCCATATTTGAGCCCGATGGCTACGATGTAACCTTTGCCGAAATGAGCATGGATGAGAAAAATAAGATCAGTCACCGGGCTAAAGCCATGGAACTGTTAATTGATTTTTTAATCAACGAGAAAAATATTAAACAGTGATTAATTTGATGTAACTTTTATGCTATTTATCCGTAAATAGGGCCATATCGATTACCTCATGGAATTAATAGCTCAAATTAAACACAAGTTGCTTTCAACAGATACAGATCGTTGCTTTGCTAAAAGCCTTAAGAAAGTAAAAGAGGCTGATGAGGTGAGCGCATCAATTACCGAACGTTTACTGGAGATTCAAAAGACATTTAAGTCAAAAAGTATTGAATTAGGTTAAGCTTTGGCAGGATTTATGCTTATATGCATTTAAATAAAACACTGTCATGAAAAATTTTCTTAAAACCCCGATAGCTATCCTATCCCTTATTTTTGTACTCTCTGCCTGTTCATCTACAAAAAATGTAACTACAACCAATGTATCCCGCGGTAAATTTGTGGGCACCTGGACACTTAACAATGTAAGTTACGATGGGTTGGTTCAAAATGCTGTTCAAAACGTGTTTGACCAGGCCGCCCCAGAAGCATTTGTTGGCAGTACCTGGAAACTAACCAATAGCGGTAACGGTATCTACACCCTTGCAAATGGTACGGCCCAAACCATATTTTGGTCGGTTTTTAACGGAGGAACAACCGGCACGCAATTCCAGTTCAAAAAAATATTTGAAGGAGATAAAGCCAAAAATGTAGCAGAAGGCTACCGTTTGGATATTGTAAGTAACAATGGCTCGGCCATGACACTTAAATCCCCGGTTACTGTTGGTGGCGGAACGGGATATATTATTTATTCGTTTACTAAAGCCAATTAAGCTTAAGGCATAAAGCAAAAAGCTCAAAGCAAAAAAGGAATTTCCCTTTAGCTTTGAGCTTTTTACTTTATTAGCTTTTGGCCTTCAGCCTTAGGCTTTAAGCTTATTCAGCTGGTGTAAACTTCAAACATACCGGGTTCCCAACGTCTATTTTGATGCCTGTTTGTCGTAGTTTACCAGTAGTTTGGTCTATTTTAAATACAAACATGCTATCGCTGCCCTGGTTGGCTACTACCAAATAATTGCCTGTTGGATCGATAGCGAAATCGCGCGGGTTTTTACCAAAGGTTGACTGGCGCGATACAAAAGTAAGCTCGCCTGTTTCCTGGTTTACGGCGTAACAAATGATCTCGTTGGTTTCTAAACGGTTTGAGGCATAAAGAAAACGGCCGTCGGGCGATATATGAATAGCTGCAGCCCCTGTTTTGCCTGTAAAGCCATCAGGCAATAGGGTTATTGCTTGTTTTTGTTTGAATTTGCCATTATCGTAATCAAACACAATAATATTTGAAGCCATTTCTGTTAGCAGGTAAACATGTTTTTTATCAAGCGAGTATTCCAGGTGGCGTGGGCCACTGCCAGGTGTAATGCTTACAAACGAGGGATTGGCACCTGTTAAGGGTGAGCTTTTACCTGAACGGAAACGGTAAATATTTATCTTGTCGGTGCCCAGGTCATTATAAAACAGGTACTTTTCATCTGGCGATAATATGCTCATATGCGCGTGCGGGCCTTCCTGGCGTTCCTTGTTTGGTCCCTGGCCTTCATTACGCACGGTTTCAATGGCATTAGCTAATGAACCGTCCTTATTAATGGGCAGTACAGCAACCTGGCCGCTGGAATAGTTGGCAACAAATGCATTTTTTTGCGCCTTATCAACAGCAATATAACATGGGTTGGCGCCTAATGACGATTGCTTGTTGATAAATTCCATTCTGCCGCTTTTAGCATCAAATGAAAATGAGCTCACCTCACCTTTGGTCGACTCATTTACGGCGTAAATAAATTTATTGTTTTTACTTACTGCTAAGTAGGATGGATTATCTACACCATCTATCTGGCTTAAATAAGCCAGCTTGCCGCTTTGTGTATAAAAACGATAAACCAAAATACCTTTACTTGAACCTGTGGTATAAGTACCCACAACAAGATTGAACATTTTGGGGACGAGTTTTTTATCCTGGGCGTAATTAAGCAAAGGCGATAGCATCGCTATGATCAAAAGGGCTTTTTTCATGTTGGTATGAATTGATTAAGGGATGCAAGTTAATAAAATAGACAAAAAAAATGCCCCGTTGTTTAACGAGGCATTCTTATTATTTTATCAGGTGTTTTAGCTGGATGATCTCGCTTTCTTCCAGGTGGCGATAGCGCCCCCGGGGAAGATCTTTCTTGGTGAGGTTGGCATAAACCACCCTATCCAATTTAACAACCTCGTAACCCAGGCTTTCAAATATGCGGCGTACCACACGGTTTTTACCACTATGAATCTGGATACCTACTTCTCTTTTTGAAGCGCCTGCAACATATGATACCGAATCTGGTTTTATTAAACCATCTTCCAGTTCAATACCGAATTGAATTTTATTCAGATCGCCCTGTGATAAACTTTTGCTCAGCTCAACCTGGTATAGTTTGCTGATGTTGCTACGTGGGTGCGATAGTTTATCGGCCAGCTCGCCATCATTGGTCATTAATAGTAAGCCAGTAGTGTTCCTGTCTAAACGGCCAATAGGGTAAATACGCTCTTTGGTTGCTTTTTCAACCAGGTGCATTACTGTGCGGCGTTCCTGCGGATCTTCTGTTGTGGTTATATAATCCTTTGGTTTATTTAATAATACGTAAACCATTTTTTCGCGGCGCAGGGTTTCGCCATTGTATTTGATCTCATCTCTTGCCGGATCAATTTTAGCACCCAGCTCGTCAACTACTACGCCGTTTACCGATACCACACCGGCAATAATCAGCTCATCGGCCTTACGGCGCGAGCAAATGCCTGCGTTTGAAATATAACGGTTAAGGCGGATCAGTCCATCGTCCTTGGTTTTGCTTTCGGCGGGTTTTTTACGGCCGCGCATAGTTTTGGCCGGTGCGTCAAGGTCTTTGGTTATTTTATCATATACCGGCTTGCGTTGCGGCCTGTCGGCATTATAAGCCGGTTTATCTTTTGAGAAGCTGCCTTCGCGTTTTTTAAATCCGCCTTCGGCAGGCCTGTCGCCAAATTTTCTGTCTGTTGATCTTTCTGTACCCGCACCAAATTTACGTTCGCCACCTTTATCGGCACCGGAGCTTCTTTTGGGCTTGTCTCCAAAATCTGCATTAGATGAACGTGTGCGTGGAGAAGAGTATGGCTTTTTTTCGCCGGCAGAACTGCCGCCAAAGTTTCTTTTAGGCCTTTCTTCGCCTTCGCCGGATGATGGCCGGCCTGAGTAAGGTTTTCTTTCACCGCCACCTGAACCTGCACCAAAGCTTCTTGGCGGTCTGTCGCTGTCACCAGAGGTTGGCCTGCCAGAGTATGGCTTGGCGCGTGGCGAAAAGCTTTTTTTATCGCCAGACGAAGCTCCGTCTCTGAAATTGCTTTTGGGTTTATCGCTATCGCCGGATGTTGGGCGACCAGAATATGGTCTTGATCTTGTAGATGATTTTTTATCGCCTGATGACGCGCTGTCCCTAAAATTGCTTTTGGGCTTATCGTCACTAAATCTGTTGCTTTGGAATGATTTATCCGGTCTGGATAGTTTCTTTTTCTCCCCGTCCGGAGAGGCTTTGCCTTTTGCGGTTGCCGGTCTTTTAGGCTTATCGTCGCCTCTTGAGCTTCTGCCTGTTGATTTTCCCGGCTTGTCGTCGCGACTACCTGTTGGTCTCTTAAATACCATATTTTTTTGTTTAGCGCTTTCGCAGCGTGAGGATCAAAGTTACGGTTTTTTGGCAAAAAGCAATCAAAAAAATCAAAAAAATAATGCGGTTCAAAAACACGGTTTAAACTGTTTTAAACCGTGTTTTTGAACCGAAAACCAGCGCTAAAAAAGTTAGTAAAAAGCTAAGTATTTGATTATGTGATTTGTATGACCTACCTTTGCAGCACATTTTACCTAATGTATAGTTAATGATAAAAAAAGAAATGATTAAAAAACACTTACTTACGTGCTCCGTAACGCTGGTGCTGGTTCTCATTTCCAAGCTTAATATTTTCAGTACAACTATTACTGAAACGGTTGCAAAACCAGCCAAATTAAGCCATCGAACCTCGGAATTTATTTTTATTAAAAGCACCGCTGCTGCTTATAATTTTGCAGACGAAGCTTTACCTGTTAATGATGCCAGGGTTACATTTAAACTCAACAAATCGCTCAGACAACATGCTTTTAAGAACGTACAATCAACCTTGCTACACCGTAAGGCCGAAGTACTGTTCCCTATTATTGAGCCCATATTGAAGTTTTATGGTATCCCTGATGATTTTAAATACATCCCGCTTGTCGAGTCGGGCCTTAAATCGGGCACTTCTCCAAAAGGGGCATCGGGTTTATGGCAATTTATGGCAGGTACCGCGCGTACCTATGGGCTAAAGGTGGGTCATGGGGTTGATGAACGGCAAAACGTTCGTAAATCTACTATCGCGGCCTGCAAGTATATCAAGGAACTATACGGTGAATTTAACAGCTGGACGCTGGCTGCCGCCGCTTATAATAATGGATCTATTAAATTAGCTAAAGCCATTAATAAGCAAAACGAAGATAATTATTTCCGCATGAGCCTGAACCGTGAAACCGGTTCATATGTTTACAAGCTTATTGCCATGAAAGCAATTATTGAGCAGCCTAAAAAGTTTGGGTATAAAAACTACATTAATATTACCCAGCCAACGCAACTGCTGGCATTTAATTAACATTGATTGTAAATGTCATAATTAGTTAAAGATTACATACGGAGCACTTTAAGACCGATCTTCCCAGCTGGAAGGTCGGTCTTTTTTTTGTGGTCATTTAACTATAGGGTTATCTTTTTAAAATATAGCCTGTTATGGTCAACGGTGCCCGTACCCGGAAGTATTTTTGCCATAAAGCCACTTGCACCGTTATCGGTTACACCAAAGTCATCGTCATTTGATATCACCAGGATGTTGCCGGGTAATAAAGCTATACCTTCACATTTATCATGCGGGTAAACGGTTGGGAGATCTTTTAAAAGATCAAGTACAACTGTTTTTTTAACCGGGGTAATTCCGGCCGTAGTTAAACCGGCAATGTCTTTTAACTCTTCAACGGTTTTACCGCTGTATAGCTTGCCGGTTTCGCTGTTTGCAGCATCAGAAACATCGGTGGCATCTGTTAGCTCAACTTTAAATATCTTTTTAAAGGTTGCGGGGTTGGTTGGCGCGCCGCCATAATTGCCATCGCGTTCAATGGTTAAAAATGTGGTGGCATTTACAGCCAGTATTTCGCTGCAGCCGGTAAGTGATGCATTTTCCATTAAATAGATGTACTGTTTGGTTGCTCCGGTAGCAATATCAAAAGTTAAAATGCGCAATACCAATGAATTGCTTACGGCGGCCTTTGTTGGGTTATACATTGGCGATTGTATTATGCCTACCAGTGTTTTACCATCTGGTGTAATCGTAAGGCCCTCCATTCCGCGATTGGGCTTGCGTTTGGCAAATACAAGCGGTATTTTACGCCCGCCCGTACCCGTACCAAATGGGTTTATGCGTTCAATTGTTCGCCCGGTTGCATCAAAATGTACTATGTGGGGCCCATATTCATCGCTTATCCAGAATGAACCGTCAGATGCCAGAGCAATTCCTTCAGAGTCAATGCCATCTGCGCTTGGGCTAAGCTGCGTGCCGGAAAGATCATATGGAACCTCGCCGGTGGCGCCCATTCCAACCGGATTTGGCAGGCCGTTAAGTTTAACCCCGGCCGCATTTTTTAATTCGATAGTTTGTTCCAATACCAGCTTATTATCCTTTAATCTGAATTTGCCTATTTGAGGGTCGAAATCGGGTTTACCAATAATGATAGAATTGGCAATTGTACCGGCAACGTTTGGCCCGCGGTCGGTAAGTAAATAAAATACCGATGGGTCTTTTGGGTCGGCAGCAACAGCGGAGCCAAAACCACCGTTATAAACTTTCACACCGGTAGCAGTCGTCATCAGCAATGCCGGGTTTGTGGCTTCGGCCATGTCTGGGTAGGTGATGGCAGTTGTTGATTGGGGATGGTCTTTTTTACAGGCCTGGAAGCCTAATGCGGCAGCCATACAAACAAAGGGGAGTAATTTTCTCATCAGATAAAAGGTTAGTTAAAAAACATTTTTTTATTTCTGCAAATAAATCCCGGTGTTGTAAACATATTATTAACTTAAAAACAACTTGAAACAATAGCGTAAGTTTAGCGCTGTTGTTTTTACGTCAAATAACTTAACGGCCAGGTGTGTGCCTTATAAGCATCAGCTTTTTACGTATATTTGCGAAAAATATTAGTATAATTAACTGGCCTTTTTTACCCGGCCAGGCTGTATTGTTTTTAAAAACACGTATGAACGAAAAACCATTAGACCTGGGCGAGCAAAGCGAAGTTGAAGTTTATGGAGCCAGGGTACATAATTTAAAAAACATAGATGTTTCTTTTCCGCGCAACCAGCTGGTGGTAATTACCGGTTTAAGTGGCAGCGGGAAATCATCACTGGCATTTGATACCATTTATGCCGAGGGGCAGCGCCGTTATATGGAAACATTTTCGGCCTACTCGCGGCAGTTCATGGGGGGTATGGAACGCCCCGATGTGGATAAGGTATCGGGCCTTAGCCCGGTTATTGCTATTGAGCAAAAAACAACCAGTAAAAATCCACGGTCTACGGTGGGCACCATTACCGAGATCTACGATTTTATGCGCTTGCTTTTTGCCCGTACCGGGGATGCTTATTCCTATACTACGGGCGAGAAAATGGAGCGGATGTCTGAAGATCAGATCCTGAAAACCATTACCGAAAAGTTCGACGGGCAGCCGGTTAATATCCTGGCACCGGTGGTAAAGGCCCGTAAAGGTCATTATCGCGAGTTATTTGAATCGATACGTAAGCAGGGCTACCTTAAGGTTTGGATTGATGGTGCAATGGCTGATGTGGAACCCAAAATGCAGGTGGATAGGTACAAGATTCATGATATTGATATAGTGGTTGACCGCTTGGTGGTATCCGAAAAAGATAGCAAGCGTTTATACACCTCGGTGCAAACAGCGCTCAAGATAGCTAAAGGCATCATTCGTGTTGGCGATAAGGACAATAATGTAGCCTATTACAGTAAGTATTTGATGGATCCGGTTTCGGGAATTTCTTATGATGAGCCGCAGCCTAATACATTTTCGTTCAACTCGCCTTACGGAGCCTGCGAAAAGTGTAATGGACTTGGGTATATATTTGAGGTTGATGAAGCTTCGGTTATCCCAAATCCAAAACTGACCATCATGAACGGCGGCCTTGCGCCAATTGGCGAGTATCGTGAAACATGGATCTTCCAGGTATTGAAAGCGTTGGCAAAAAAATATGAGTTTTCATTAACTACTCCAATAGAAAAGCTGAGCAGAGATCACCTGGATATTATCCTGAACGGAGCGCCCGATACCATCAACGTTTCTGTTGAATACAATAAGTGGAATGTACAAAGCTACTCTATCACTTTTGATGGCATTGTGCGTATGCTGGAAGAGCAGCAGGAACGCCGTAACGATGAAGGGATGGACGATATGGAAAACTATCGTGTACTTAAAACCTGCCCGGTTTGTGATGGTGCAAGGCTGAAGAAAGAATCGTTACATTTTAAGGTAGATAATAAAAATATATTCGAGCTGGCCTGTATGGATATCAATCACCTGCAGGAATGGTTTAATGGCCTGGAAGACAGGCTTACCGAGCGCCAGAATGTTATTGCCAAAGAAATCCTGAAAGAGATTCGCGCACGTATCGTGTTCCTGTTGGATGTAGGGCTGAGTTATTTAACGCTGGATCGTACTGCCAAAACCCTTTCGGGCGGCGAGGCGCAACGTATCAGGCTGGCCACGCAAATTGGCTCGCAGCTGATGAACGTGATGTACATTTTAGATGAGCCAAGCATTGGCCTGCACCAGCGTGATAACGAGCGCTTAATAAACGCCCTCAAAAACCTGCGCGACCTTGGCAATACCGTTTTGGTAGTTGAGCACGATAAGGATATGATACTGGAAGCCGACCATGTAATTGATATGGGCCCGGCAGCCGGTGTACACGGCGGACAGATAGTTGCCCAGGGAACACCCGCGCAACTAATGAAAGAGCATACCCTTACCACATCCTATATTAATGGTGAGCGTTCCATTGCAGTACCCGAAAAAAGGAGAGAAGGTAATGGCAAAACATTAAGCCTTAAAAAAGCTACCGGTCATAATTTAAAAAAGGTATCGGTTGATTTTCCCTTAGGTAAACTAATAGGGGTTACAGGCGTATCGGGTAGCGGTAAATCAAGCTTGATTACCGAAACACTGTACCCAATACTAAATCATCACTTTTTCAGGGCTAAAAAGCACCCGTTGCCTTATGAAAAAATTGAAGGCCTGGAGAATATTGATAAGGTGATTGAGATAGATCAAACACCTATCGGGCGTACGCCGCGGTCAAACCCGGCTACTTATACAGGTGTGTTCTCGGATATCCGTAACTTGTATGTTGCTTTGCCCGAGTCGAGGATCAGGGGATATAAACCCGGCCGTTTCTCGTTCAACGTAAAAGGGGGCAGGTGCGAAACCTGCCAGGGTGCAGGCATGAAGGTTATTGAAATGAACTTTTTACCCGACGTACAGGTGCCTTGCGAAGAATGCGGGGGCCGCAGGTACAACCGCGAAACACTGGAAGTGCGTTACCGGGGTAAATCCATCAGCGATGTACTGGATATGAGCATTGAAGATGCCACACCATTTTTTGAACATATCCCGGCCATCTACCGTAAAATAAAAACCTTGTTTGATGTTGGTTTGGGCTATATTACCCTGGGCCAGGCATCAACTACCTTATCGGGTGGCGAAGCACAGCGTGTTAAACTGGCAACCGAGCTATCTAAAAAGGATACAGGCAACACCTTTTACATATTGGATGAGCCTACAACAGGCTTGCATTTTGAAGATATCAATGTGTTATTAGGAGTGCTTTACCAATTGGTTGATAAAGGCAATACGGTATTGGTGATAGAGCATAACCTTGATGTAATTAAGGTAGTAGATCACGTAATTGACCTTGGTCCTGAAGGTGGCTCTGGTGGTGGAAAGATTCTATTCAGCGGCACTCCCGAAGGTTTGTGTAAGGTGAAAGATAGTTTTACCGGGCAGTTTTTGAAAAAGGAAATGGGGATTAAATAGAAAATGCTTTGCAAAACCACATGTACAGCTTGTTGTACATGTGGTTTTTGTTTTGTATACATCAATGTCGTTATCATTACTAAAACAAAAACAAATAACTCACATGCTTCAACACCTGCCTCAACTTTTCTAAGGCGATGCTTACCTGCCGCTCTACAGTTTTAGGCGAGATGTTAAGCTGACTGGCAATTTCTTTATATTTCATGTCGCTAAAGCGGCTCAGCACAAAAATTTCACGGCATTTTTCGGGGAGGGTATTAATTGCGGCCTTTATCTGGCAAACAAGCTCCTTTTCCTCGTACCCATTTTCAACAGTGTTGCGCACTTCATCAAACAGGTTATTTTTTTCCAGATAGCTAACATACAGATTCTCTATCTTTTGGTGCTTTAAATAATTAAGGCTGCGGTTTTGCACCATCTTATATAGGTACGAGCTTACCGATGTTGAAAAGGTAACCTCGTGCCCTTTCTCCCACAAATCGGTAAATACATCAGCGACTATCTCCTCGCCAACCGACAAATCATTCACAAAACGATTGGCAAAAAGTGTAAGCCGGGTATAATGAAGTTTAAATAAAACTTCAAAAGCCCGGGCGTCACCCTGTGTAAGTTTTGTAATTAAGGTGTTGTTGGTTTGGGTAATCATCTATGCATATAATCAGTAAAAATGAATTACTTTTTAAAAAACTTTAACAAGTTAGGAATAAATATTCGAATGCTTCAAATTTAATATGGAAATAATGATAAACTAATCTGCAAATATTTTGTGACAGAGATGCTCCGCGCAATTAGCAGTTAGGTTTATAGAGGATATCCAAATTAAATGAAAAATATTTTCATCCCGTTTGAGGGTATGGCCCTTTTTAATTGTCTTGCTATTATAATAAGAATGGACAACGAAAAAATTAAACTTTTACTGGTAAAGTATATAACCCGCGAAGCTGATGAAAAAGAGGTGGAGCAGGTAAGGGAATGGGTAAGTGCGCACCCGGAGAATGAACAGTATTTTGCCCAACTGTACGAAACCTGGCAGAATATGCTGTACCTGCAGCCAGAAGTTATTAACGATGAAAAAGCCTTTGATAAATTTTCTTCGGCGACAATTCCGCGCAAAGCAAAGTACAGAACGTTTGCTGTATGGGGCAGGGTTGCCGCAGTTATAGCCATGTTTGGTGTACTTACGGTACTCCTGGTAAATCATTATTCGCAAAATGTACAAAGCGCAAGACAGGTATCGGCTCAAAACGGGGGGATAAAAAAGATAGTTTTAAGTGATGGAACGCTGGTTTGGCTAAATGCAGGCAGCAAACTCAATTACAATACCGATTTTAATAAAACCAACCGCACGGTTTACCTGGAGGGGGAGGCCTTTTTTGAGATCGCCCCAGGAAAAAAGACTATCCCGTTTTTGGTGAACACTAAAAATTACACTATCAGGGATATCGGCACAAAGTTTAACCTGAAAGCCTATCCTAACGATTCGTTTTTTGAAACAACAGTTGTAAAAGGCGAGGTTGCAGTTGAGGGCAATGTGGATAATAACGCCCGGGAAATGAACCGCATATATGTTAAGCCACAACAGGTGCTCAGGATCTACTATCCAAAGCCAGAAAAATATGCGGTAAAGCAGGATGATGATCTTAAAAACCTGAATGAGATCCAGGTGCTACAGGTAGATTCGGCAAAAATGAACCGTTATGACGGCTGGAAAGATGACCTGCTGGTGTTTGACGGTAATACGCTTGATGAGATCTCCCGGGTGCTGGAGCGCAGGTACAATGTAAAAATAGTTATGGACGATACCGGGCTGCAAAATATCCGCTACTCTGGCAGCTTTAAAAGCATTGCCAGTATTGAAAGGGTTTTGGAACTGATTAAGGGCAATACAGCTATCAATTATTCCATAACCGGTAACACTGTAAATATTACTAAAAACAATAAAAACTAATCTGTAAACCTTTAAAAAACAAAAATCCAACTATGATAAAAAACTAACGCTCTCTTTCAAAATAAAAAACCCGAAGTGCGCTAACACCCGGGTTCTATAAAATCAATAGCTAATACCCTACGCTTGGGGAAGCATCGTATTAACTGATTAACAAACAAATTTATGATAAATTTTGACAGAAAACCTGTAAGGGCTGTGCATGCATGGCAAAAAACGATTAAAATTATGAAGCTTGTAACTGTTTTACTCTTAACGGGAATAATGCAAATACACGCTGCCGCTTACTCGCAAAACGTTTACAACTTTAACGTGAATAATATATCTGTTAAGCAGATGTTTAAACAGATTGAGAAAAGCAGCAAGTACACGGTTTTTTACAGGCTTGACCAGGTTAACGTAGATAAAAAGATAAACGTTGAGCTACAAGACGCCAGTATTGAAACGGTAATGAAAAATGTGCTTAAAAATCAACAGCTTACATTCCAGGTGGTTGGTGATATTATTGTTATTAAACCTGCAGATGGAAAGGCCATTGCTACTGTAACAGTAACAGGTGTTGTTACCGATGCCGGTGGTTTACCCTTACCCGGAGTAAGCGTAAAGCTAAAGGGAAGTACATTAGGTACCATAACCAACATTGATGGTAAATATACTATAACACTGCCCGATGGTACCGGCACACTGATATACAACTTTTTGGGTTTTACATCAAAGGAAGTTGCCGTTAACGGGCAAACTGTTATTAATGTAAAGCTTACCGAAGAATCAAAAGCCCTTAACGAGGTGGTTGTGGTGGGTTATACCACCCAAAAGAAAAAGGACCTTACCGGCGCCGTAGCCGTTGTAAATGTTAAGGACCTGAACAAACAGTCTTCATCATCAGTAAACAGCCAGTTGCAAGGCCAGGCATCGGGCGTTACGGTAACAGGCTCGGGCCAGCCGGGCGAAGAGCCCCAGGTACATATCCGGGGTTTTAATACATTCGGGGATAATACACCATTATATGTGGTTGATGGTATGGAAACCTATGATGTAAGTACTATTAACCCAAATGATGTTGAATCGTTACAGGTGTTAAAGGACGCAAGTTCGGCTTCTATATATGGCGCCAGGGCAGCAAACGGGGTTATCATCATTACTACCAAAAGAGGCAAGGGCAAAGTGAGTATCCAGTACGATGCTTATTATGGCTCACAGTTACCCAGGGGCGGCAACGTTTGGAATACACTCAATCCGCAGCAAATGGCCAACCTGCAGCTAACAGCCGAAAAAAACTCTGGCATTACCGATTTTCAGGACCCGCTGTATAATCCTTCGGGCACGGGCTCAACCTTTACACTGCCCGATTATATAACGCCCGCAGGGGCAAAAGAAGGCGATCCTTCGGTAAATCCTTCATTATACTACGTTAATCCTAACTATACAACGCCCGACGATTATAATTCCTTTTACAGAATAACCAAGGCAAATAAGGCCGGTACCGACTGGTATCACGAGTTATTTAAAGCCGCGCCCATAAGCAGCCACAACTTAACATTAAGCGGCAGCACCGAACAGGCAAACTACCTGTTTTCGCTTAATTATTTCAATCAACAAGGTACATTGATAGATACCTATCTTAAAAGATATACATTGCGCTCAAACACAAACTTTAATATAACCAAACATATCAGGGTAGGCGAAAACCTGGCTTATTCTATCACAAAAACGCCCCAGGTAGCTGCCGCCAATCATGCGCAGATAAGTGCCAATAATCCGGATGGTGTTATTGCCATGGGCTTAAGGGAGCAACCAATTATACCTGTTTATGATATAATGGGTAATTATGCAGGCAGTTATGGTACAGGCTTAGGTGATTCCAATAACCCCGTAGCCATACAGCAACGCACAAAGGTAAACGGTTCTACAGCTTATCGCCTGCTGGGTAACGTGTTTGCCGAAGTGGATATTTTTAAGGGCCTAACCCTGCGTACCAGTTTTGGCGGCGATATTGTTAATAGTAATGATCATGCATTTACATATCCAACTTATGAAAATGTTGAAAATTCTCAAATAAACGTCTATAATGAAAATTCGGCCAATAGTTATAATTACAACTGGACCAATACCCTTACTTATCTAAAAACCTTTGGCAAGCATAGTCTTAATATAGTTGTAGGTACCGAATCGGTTGAAACTTATGATAAAAGCCTTGGAGGCAGCATACAGGGCTTTTATAATTTTGATCCCGATTACGTTAGTCTTTCCACCGGTACAAACAACAAAAACAATTATAGTAGCAAAAGCTCAACTTCCCTTTTCTCGGAATTTGCCCGCCTCGATTATATTTACGACAATAAATACCTGTTTAATGCAACAATTCGCCGGGATGGCTCTTCAAAATTTCCGGTAGACCAGCGTTATGGTTATTTCCCCGCATTTAGTGCAGGCTGGCGTATATCGCAGGAGAGTTTTCTGAAGGATGTAAAATGGCTTACCGATCTTAAAGTAAGAGGCGGCTGGGGTATAATGGGTAACCAGATCAATATGGGGTCAAAGGATGCCTATACCACCTTTGGTACTAATATTGGCCAGTCATATTATCCGTTGGATGGTAATGCAGAATTATCACCGGGCTTTTACCAGGATCAGATTGCCAACCCCCATGCTTTGTGGGAAAAAGATATCAACTCCAATTTTGGTTTTGATGCCACCATCCTCGACGGAAAAATAGCCGTAACAGCCGATTATTATCGCAAGGATATTAAGGATCTTTTATATGCTGCCAGGCAGTTGGGTACTGCCGGTAACGGTAATGTGCCTGCTCAAAATGTAGGTAAAATGAAAACAGATGGGCTTGATATATCTGTAACAGGCAATATAGCGGTAAATAAAGATCTGAGTTTTAATGCCACAGGTACAATAACCACCTATAACAACAAAATTTTAAAAGTATCTGATGACAGAGACTATTTTGTGGGCGATGCCACAAGTCGTTTTGATAGTCCAATTACGAGGAGCGCTGTTGGCCATTCATTAGGTGAATTTTACGGATATCAGGTAGTCGGCTTTTGGAATGCCCAGGCCCAGATTGATGCCGCCGATGCCGGTGCTCAAAAAATAAGTAATGATCCAAATGCTGTTTATCAATCAGATACAAAGGTTGGGCGTTTTAAATATAAAGATGTAAACGGGGATGGTATAATAACGGATGCCGACCGTACATTCATAGGCAATCCCAATCCCAAAGTTACTGCAGGGTTAAACCTGGGTGTAAATTATAAAAACTTTGATGCCAGCATATTCCTGTATGGTTCATTCGGCAACAAATTATGGAACAGCGTTAAATACTGGAGAGACTTTTATGCATCGTTTGGAACCGCAAAAAGCAACACCGCTCTTTATGATTCATGGACGCCAACGCATCAAAATGCAAAAGCGCCTATCCAGGAATTGGATGCATCTACAAGCAGCGGTGCAACACCTAACTCATACTTTGTTGAAAACGGAACCTATGTACGTATGCGCAACGCGCAGATTGGCTATACCTTTAATATCAGTAGTTTAAAGAAAGACGGTATCCAAAAGTTAAGGATCTATGTATCGGCAACCAACCTGTTTACCTTAACAGCTTACAGCGGCATTGATCCGGAGCTGAGCGGCAACACCAAAGACTTTGGTATTGACGAAGGTAGTTATGCCAGTCCGCGTACATTTTTATTCGGAGTTAATTTTTCATTATAACAACAGCATTAAAAGTATTACAATGAAAGCAAAAATATATTTCAGTATTATGTTGCTCAGCGTTTTGTCGCTTGGTGCATGTAAAAAAACATTTCTTGATAAACCAATTACAGGCGCGCTTGAGCCAAAATTTTTGGAAACAGAAGCCGGTGCCAACGAATTGCTTGTAGGTGCTTATGCAGCTTTAGATGGGCAGCAGGGTGGAGACGCTGCCATAGGTGGCGGCAGTGCATGGGAAGTATCGCCCGATAACTGGATATATGGTGGTGTTGCAGGAGGTGATGCTTCAAAAGGGAGTATAGCAGGCGATCAGCAGCCTATTGAGCCGATAATGAAGTATAGCCCGGATGCCAGTAACGGGTTTTTTGACAGTAAATGGAGGGCCGATTACGAGGGTGTTTCACGTACTAACAACACTATTAAGATTACTGCAAAAGTTGCTTCAATTGCGGATGCGGCAAAAACCAATATATTGGCCCAGGCAAAGTTTTTACGGGGTCATTATTATTTCGACCTTAAAAAAATGTTTAATAATGTGCCATATATTGATGAAACCACAACCGATCTCAATCAGCCGAATACAACCGATATATGGCCAAAAATTGAGGCCGATTTTAAATATGCATATGATAACCTGCCTAATACACAACCTAATGTTGGCCGGGCAAACAAATGGGCTGCAGGTGCTTATTTGGCAAAGACATATTTATATGAGCATAAATACGCCGAAGCCAAGGTGGTTTTTGATGCAGTTATAGCACAGGGTGTAACAGCCTCGGGCCAGAAGTATGAGTTGAATGCCAATTTTAATGATAATTTCCGGACGGCTACAAATAATAGCCCCGAATCGGTATTTGCAGTGCAGGCAGCAGCCAATACCGATCCTAACGGCCCTTCAAATGCCAATAATGGCGATATGCTGAATTTTCCGTACGGTAACAGCAGCCCGTTTAGTTGCTGCGGTTTTTACCAGCCTTCAATTGACCTGGCAAATCATTACCGCACAAATTCGCTTACCGGGCTGCCATACCTTGATGATTACAACAGCCATGCAATAAAAACAGATTTGAATATAGCCGCTAACCAGGATTTTACCCCAGATGCCGGTACAATAGATCCGCGGCTGGACTGGACAGTTGGCCGCCGTGGAATACCTTATCTTGACTGGGGTTTACATCCGGGAGTCGATTGGATACGGGATCAACAGTACGGAGGGCCGTACTCGCCTATTAAAAATGTATACGGCCAGGCCGAGCAGACTACCAACGGCGATAATACTTCATGGGCACCTGGCTCTGGCATCAATTATAACCTTATCCGTTATGCTGATGTATTACTAATGGCCGCCGAGGCTGAGGCACAACTTGGCAATTTTGATAAAGCCGAAAGTTATGTTAACATGGTACGTAACAGGGCCGCCAATACATCCGGGTGGGTGCATAATTATAAGGATAACGATAACCCGACCGCCGGTTTTACCAATACAGCTGCTGCTAATTACAAAGTTAGCCCTTATTTGGCAGGCGCTTTTGCCGGCAAGGACTTTGCACTTAAAGCCATTTATTTTGAGCGAAAAATTGAGTTAGCCATGGAAGGTCATCGCTTTTTCGACCTGGTAAGATGGGGTATTGCCGATACCGAACTTAATGCTTACATAGCTTACCAGGGTACTTTAACTAACGATGTTAAAGGCGGTAAATTTGTGAAAGGTAAAAGCGAATACTATCCTATCCCACTTGCCGAAATTGATTTAAGCGCAAAAGGTGGTACCCCGGTACTTAAGCAAAACCCCGGTTATCATTAATTAATTATTACTGCCGGGGTTTGAATATCCCGGCAGTTTTTATCAAATTGCCGCTTATTACTTCCCTGCTATAAACCAGTAAAACTATTTTAACCCAATTTATGAACAAATCATCAACCCGATTTTTATCGCTGGATGTTTTTAGAGGGATGACCATATGTTTTATGATCATTGTAAACACACCCGGCAGCGGTGCAGAAGCATTTGCACCACTTAATCATGCAGCCTGGCATGGTTTCACACCCACCGACCTGGTATTCCCCTCATTTTTATTCGCGGTTGGTAATGCCATGAGCTTTTCTATGAAACGCTACCTGGAGATGGGTAACGCGGCCGTGCTTACCAAGATATTTAAACGCACACTGCTGATATTTTTAATAGGGTACCTTATGTACTGGTTCCCTTTCTTCAGGTTCGATAACGGGCATCTTGTTTTTTCGCCAATAAGCCATACCCGAATATTGGGGGTTTTACAGCGGATAGCTTTGTGTTACTGTTTTGCGTCACTCATGATCCATTTCCTTTCAAAACGGTCTGTTATCATATTATCAGTGCTGTTTTTAATAGGTTACTGGGTAATCCTGCTGGTTTTTGGCGATCCATCAAATCCGCTGAGCATGACAGGCAACGCCGGTATTTTTCTTGATAAGTTTGTTTTGGGCGATAATCACTTGTACCACGGTGAAAAGATTGCTTTTGATCCGGAAGGAATCTTGAGCACAATCCCCGCTATTGTGAATGTAGTTGTTGGTTATTATGCCGGTAAATTCATTCAGCAAAAAGGAAAAGGTTACGATGTGATCTCTAAGATGTTGCTAATGGGCTGCCTGTTCATATTCCTTGCCCTATGCTGGAACATGGTGTTCCCGATCAATAAAAAATTGTGGAGCAGCCCGTTTGTGCTTGTAACCACTGGGCTCGATCTGGTGATCCTATCCTTCCTGATTTATGCACTCGAAATAAAAGACTGGAACAAAGGAAACTGGACAAGGTTTTTCACCATTATGGGGAAAAACCCATTGCCAATATATGTGCTGTCAGAAACACTCGTCATCTTCTTCTACATGGTAACCGTAAAAGGCGGTAGTTTATATGGCTGGATAAACGATAATTTTTACCAGGTAATAACGCCAGGAGCCATAGGTTCGCTGTTGTTTGCTATCAGCTATATGCTCATCTGCTGGTTTGTGGGTTGGGTGCTGGATAAGAATAAGATCTATATCAGAGTTTAACAGCTATTTTTAATGCCCTAAATACAAGCGTGACCATGTAAATGATCGCGCTTTTTATTTATATAAAGTTTAACAATCTGACATGATTGACACCAAAGCGTTAGCTTTTTGCTTTTATATAATATAATCGGAATTTATATAGCTAAGTGGTAAATACGACCCGATGCAGGAGCTGTATCTGTTAACTGGCCCAGGTATTTTTTTGATACCGATTTCGGCGCAAAACCCTGGTCGACAATGGTGAAATTAATAGCGCCGCTAATTGATTTATCGGCTGGGTTAAGCAACCTGTAGGTATCGCCACCATAGCTGAAGTAGTTATCGGTAACTTTGGTGGTATCAAAATTATAGGTGGCCTTAAGGCTGTTTACCGAGAAGCCCGAACCCTGTACCTTTTTGCTGATCTGCTCGAAATTTACAGGCACATCGTTTTTAAAGGTGATGAGATAAGTGTTACGGATCAGATCGGTTTTAATATCGCCTACAAAAGGCAGTGCACGTAAAGCTTTTTCCGTTGATCTGGCACAAAGGGCGCAGGTAAGACCGCTAACCTGTAGTTCGGCCCGGGTAAACTGGGCTTTGGCAACGGTGGCAGAAAGGGAAAACAGGATGATGAATATTTTAAGCGTTTTCATATCCGGATATTTTTAACATATAACAAAAATAGAAGATTAACTTGTTGATTACAAATAGTTTTTTGTGCCATTGTAATATCGGTAAAAACAGAAAAACCCGGCCCTCGCGGCCAGGTTTTATAATTAACTTGATCTTTTATATTAACTTAACTGTATATTATTGACCGGCTTGTTTAGCCTGGTTTTTCATGGTTGAGTTGGCAACAATCACAATCTCCACTCTACGGTTTTTTGAGCGGCCATCAGCTGTTGTGTTATCGGCAATTGGCTCAATTTCGCCTTTACCCGATGTTTGTAAACGTGATGAAGGAACGTTAGTGGCTGCAATAAATGATTTTACCGATTCAGCCCTTCGTACAGATAAGTCCATGTTATGCGAATCTGAACCAGTGTTATCGGTATGGCCAACAATTAAAATATTGGTTTCGGGGTTGTTTTGAAGCGATACAGCCAGTTTTTGCAAATTGCTTTGAGCCTCTGATTTAAGAGCCGACTTATCGGTATCAAACAAGATCCCCGAATCAAATTTTACCAGGATGCCTTCACCCTCGCGGATTACGGTTGCGCCTGGAACTGTTTGTTTTATTTCGGCAGCCTGCCTATCCATATTACGGCCAATAAAAGCACCTGCGGTGCCACCAACAGCGCCACCTATAATTGCGCCCAATGCGGTGTTACCGGCAGCTTTACCTATAAAGGCACCTACTGTACCACCTGCACCCGCACCAATAGCAGCACCTTTTTGTGTTTTGGTTAATGAGTTACAACCTGCACCTAAAATGCCTGCTGTTGCTAATGCTAAGCTGAAAGTAGCAATCTTAATTCTTAAAGATTTCATAATAATATTTGTATATATAAATTGCTATTTGCAAAGCGGATGCCAAAAGGTAAATCCCATATAAATCGAGATAAATACGCCAAATAGTTTTAATTTTTTAACAATTAGGAAAGTTAATGTCAGGTTTGTAATGGACATTTAGTCTGAACCAAAAGGAATGGCCAATTTTTAGTACATAAAAGTAAAATTATTGATACAAAAGAGATGTGCCCGGCTAAATTAATTAACCACTATTAATGTAGCCGGAAGAATGAGTTTAAAAGTACTGCCTATCCCTTTTTCTGATACCACATCAATTTCGATATCATGAAAGCCGGCTATTGATTTTACAATAGGCAGGCCCAGGCCAAAACTATCCTGCTGCAGAGATTGACGGAGTTTTTTAAAGCGGTTAAATATAGAAGGGAGTGCTTCTGCTGCAATACCAATACCTGTATCGGTAATGGTGATCACAAATTTATCATTTACAGCCACAGCCGCTATCCTGATGCTGCCGCCTTCCCGGTTATATTTAATTGCGTTATTGATAAGATTATAAAATAAATTGAAAAGCAAAAATTTATTGATGTTAACCATGTACCAGTTATAGGGTACAGCAATATCATAGCTGATATTTTTATCCTGCAGGCGGATAGAGATCTCATCATACACATCCTGCAGCAGTTCATTTACGGCTACTTTATCTTCCTTTAAAAATTGTTCATTTTCTATTTGCGATATCAGGAGCAGTGTTTTGGTAATGCTTTTTAAACGGTTCAGGATCTTTTGCATCTCTAGCAGACGTACTTTAACCTCATCACTGATATCCTCCTCTTCAAACATATTCTCAATTTTTGATTGAAGAATAGAAATAGGGGTCATTAGTTCATGCGATGCATTGGAGATAAACTCGCGCTCCCTGTGAAATTTATCGGCAATCGTCTCAATCATTTTATGGATGCTCAGATCAAGGTGCTCAAAATCAGATGTGGTGGTGCGTACCTTCCGGTACGACTGGAAATTGGGAAATTTTTGCCCTATCAGTTTTGTTTTTATAATTGTTCGGAGTGGCTTAAGCACGTAGGTGGAGTAAACCTGGTCGGCCAGGATGGTAAGCAGGATCATCCCCAGCAGTACCTGGAATGCTATACTTTGTAGCGGGCTACTGGTTTCGTCAAGTGTATCTACACTTTTGCCTATCTCCAGCAGGTAATTTTTATTTTTTACTTTAAAAGTATGGCTCAATATCCGGTATTCAAGGGTATCGCCCTCGCTAAAAAGGCGCTTACCCCTTTGAATGGTATCTAAATAGTAATCGGGTTCAACTTCATCAAGGCTTATGTATTCGTCTTTGAGGGGGAGGTAGCTTCCATAGCCTTCGCCGTTTACAATATAGGTTTCAATGCCCCGGCTTTTTACTATTTGCAGTAATTTGTTTTTTTGTTTTATCAGCTTGCTATCTACATAATTGCTGCTGATATTTTTAATCAATACCGGGACAAGCAATACAAACAGTATCACTATCACCAGTTTTGATATGGCGTTAAAGAGCGTAAGTTTTGTTCTGAGTTTCAATACTTAAGCGTTGATTTTTATTTTGTAGCCCAGCCCTCTTACTGTTTCAAGCCAATCGGGCGATGCAAAGGCGTTTAATTTTTTCCTTATATTTTTAATATGCGCATCAATATAGTTAGAGTCGTAATCATTATTAACCACACTGCCCCAAATGTGTTCGCTTAGCTGCATGCGGGTGAGGGTGCGATTTTTATGCAGAATTAAATAGGCAATAAGATCAAATTCTTTTTTGGTGATGGTGTTTACCACGCTGCTGCCGTGTGATATGGTACGGTTTGTAAGATCGATGAGGAAGCCGTCGAGTTCAATTATATTGTTTTTAACCCCAAACTTACGGCGGATAATAGCCTGCATCCGGCTTTGAAGCTCCAGTAATGAAAATGGTTTGGGCAGGTAATCATCAGCACCAAGATCGAGGCCTTTAATGCGGTCATTAATTTCGGCACGTGCAGTTAGTATTATACAGGCCGCATCCGAATCGAGCTTTTTGGCTTCTTTCAGCAGATCAAGTCCGTCATAGTCTGGCAATCCGAGGTCTATTAAAATAAAATCGTACAAATTGGTAGCTATCTTTTCTGATGCCGAAGTCCCGTCGAAACAAACCTCGCAGATGTAGTTATAATTAGTCAGAAAAATTTCAAGTTCCTGTGCAAGTGCTTTTTCGTCTTCAATTATTAAAACATTCATACGGCCGGTTTAATAAAAAAGGTAGTAAAAGGTGAAGTTAAAGAACGATTCTCTGCGGTTTTCAAGCGCACCTTCAACGTTAACGGGCATAGAATATCGCCAGGATGCTTCAAAGGTATAATGCGGCCTGTTATAAGCAACAGGTAGTTTAAAGCTATAATTAAGCATTTTAAACCGCCTGTTATAACGGGCAGAATTAGGGTCGTTATGCACGTAAATATTGTCTATCTCATTCTGAAAGCGATGGTCGAGAGAGTAGCGTTGCACAAAATTTTGTGTGCCCGCTATAAAATTAAAGGATGGATTAAATGAAAGATAGTCCTTGTCGTCAAAAATGCCCCAGCTGGTTTCAAAATATTTGGAGTTGGTTACGGTAACAAAGAAATCATTCGATTTACCAAAAAGGTAATCTGTGATCACGCTGGTTTTTAGGAATTTCCAGTCGTAGGAGTTTTTAAGGTTGATATCATTAGAGGATGCCGATTTTATCACATTGGCATTTTTATTAAAAATGAACCGGGTATAGCTTACCGCCCCCGAGAATTGTTTGGAGAACTTGTAGAAATAGCCACCGCCAACATCAACCTCGTCTATAGGTTTATATCCCAAAACTTTAAGCACCGAGCCATATACAAAAAGCCCGGGTTTACTATTATATATGATATCGCCGGTAACAAACGGATATTTAACAGGACTTGTACGCCCGAAAAAAAGCGCATCGCTGCCATAGTTTACCCCTACAGAAACAGATTGCTTTCTGATAATAGTATCAGTATCGGCAACAACATGGGGGTAGCTACCTGTAATAACAGTTGCTTTAATACCGGTGGCATATAAGGCATTACAACCGGTAATTAAAAAAAGTAAGCAAAGGTACTTCATCAAAAATTGGTAAATTGTTTGTTAACCTGTTTAATTGCCATTTCTTCGTGGTATTTCGGGCGGGCGCTCCAACCCTTCGGGCCGGCGCTGTCTTTTTGGTTTGGGTTTGGCCGGCACAAGTGTGCCATTTTCGTCAACCTTTTCGGGCTTTGCCTGCCTTTTTGCCTTGGCTACTTCTTTAATTTTATTTTTTTCATCCTGTTCCTGCTGTTTTTTACTTTTCGGTAATAACGTGTCCGCTGGCAAACTATTACGCGATACCGTGATCATGTTATTATTATAAACAGAATTTAACGGGTTGTTGGTATTACCGGCAGATGATAAACATGGTGCAAATATCAATAACAGTACAATATACGCAAACCACTTTATCATTGGGAGGAAGAAAAACTTAAAATTGTATTCAAATATCGGTCAATATAAACAGTAAAACCCAAAGGGGAAGGGTACTGTTGATAACAATTGCTTTACAAAATTATTTAAAGGTCAATTGTTGCCTTAATAATTTTGCAAATGCACACCTTGCCGGAATAATTATGATAGATTGTAATTTAAATTCGTATCAAATGTTTACACCTTTTGATGTGTAAACGCGGTTTTGATCATCAATAATGATACAGGCTATTTGATTCAGCTGGTTTATTAGATACATGCCCGCATTAACGCCGATATTAATTACCGGTGATGCCATGGCGTCAGAAAGTTCTGCCGTTGGGCTAACGATGCTTACACTTTTAATTTCGCTTACCGGAAATCCTTTGCCGGTGTTTGCAACGCTTTGGAACTTTTTCTTGCTTACGCTGCCATATTTTTCGGCACTTATCGATGTCGCGAAGGCCATATTGCTAATGTCGAGATGGGCAAAAGGTTGTTTCCTTTGCTCAGGGTCGGCAGCTGCAACGGTCCATGGTTTAGAATTTGGCTGTGTTCCCCAGGTTAACAAATCGCCGCCTGAATTAATAACACCGCTGTTTACACCGTTCATTTGTAAAATATATTTTGCCCTGTCGGCAGCGTAACCCTTGCTATTGGCTCCAAAGCCAATGCGCATGCCTTTTTCCTTTAAAAAGATGGTTTGTTTAGTTGCATCAAGTATAACGCTTTGGTAGTTGGTTTGCATTACCGAATAGGGGGCAGTTTTAACGGGTGAATTTTCAACGAGTGCGTTTTCGTTACCTGCTATGCGGTTGCCTGTAAAATAGGTAATATCAAAAGCGCCATGGGTAAGATCGGATATTTGCAAAGCCCTGTTGATCAGCCTGAATATTTCGCCATTAGCTTTTACTGGCCCAATCCCTGCATTACGGTTAATTTGTTTAATATTACTGTCATCACCAAAAGCCGAGAGTAGTTTTTCGACCCGGTTAATTTCACCAATAGCAATATCTATTTGTTTGTTGGCCAGTAAATGATCGGTTCCAACTACACTAATCTCAAACTTATCACCCATTGCGTATACATTACGCCTGTAGATGGTTAAATTGTTACTTAAAGTTTTTACAGCCAGCATAAATAAATTCTTTATGTCAAAAATCAAACACCCTCTAAATCCTTGTTACAGAAATGGCGGAATTTTTAGCAAAAAACACTACATCGCCACTCTATTAAAAACTAAAGTAGCGGCCTTGCATGAAAATAAGATGAAAACGGGGTTGTAAATAATGCAAATTGGTGGTTTTCATATTATTTAACATTAAAAAGATAAAAAGGATAAGGGATTAAAGACCGGGGACAAAAGAACCAGTGTTAAGTCATTAGTACTAAGTCGTAAGTTATAAGTCGGATTTGCTCTATTCTGACTTCGAACTTATGACTTTCGACTAGAGGCTAACGTCAATTCAAGGTTGACACGACACGATGAAGCGAAGACAAAGAGACCTGGTATTCTAAATTTTTGAATTGGTACCGGTGTTAATCTATTAAAATATTCTCACCAAACTTTTGGGATACCGTTGTGTTTTCGCCGCTATTGATGCTAATTACAAGCGAGTTATCAAAGGGGATCTTTTCTATCAGTTGTATGTGGGTACCTATACCTATATCCAGTTTCAGGAGGTATTGTAAAAATGCATTGCTGGTATCGCGAACGGCGGCTACACGGCATGCTGTACCGGCTTTAAGATCGGTTAGTGTAATTGAAAATGATTTGGGTACTTTGCCATTGGCTTTCGGTATAGGGTCGCCATGTGGGTCGTAGTCTGGGAAGCCCAGGAATTTATCCAGCCTATCGGCAAGTGTAGCATTGCTTACGTGCTCCAGCTCCTCGGCAATATCATGTATCTCATCCCAGTGGTAACCCAATTTCTCTAACAGGAAAACTTCCCACAAACGGTGCCTGCGAACTATTAACACCGCATCTTTTAATCCCTGTGAGGTAAGTTTTACGCCCTGCTTTTTATCATATGCTATAAGTTGCTTTTCGGTAAGCTTGCGGATCATGTCAACTACCGAAGCAGGGTTGTTACCCAGGGTTTCGGCAATTGCGGTTGGGGTTATTTTAACATCCTTTTGCTGTGCGATCCTGTAAATAGCCTTTAAATAATTCTCTTCGGATAATGTATACATTTACGGTTGACCTTATAATACAAACATAAATAAAAACCAGCCTGTTTGTAATAGCCAGGCACGGCTAATTCAGGGAAATCGCTTTTAAAATATTTGCATGGCAATTTTGGCTGAAGCCGCTTTTTGTTCCTTCGCTACCGTCCCATAAATGGGACGGTAATGGACTTTTAGCTGCCTTAAACAGGACCAGTCCTTAAATCATTGCCGTTGGGCTTCAGCCAACGGTTAAATTGGCAGAAATGAGTTAGGGCTTTAGCCAAAAAATATTATAGATATTTAAAGGCGATTTCCCTGATGGCTAATTACTAAAAACCGGTTTAAACAAAACAGGCCCCCGTTTTATTTAAAGGGAGGCCTGTTTTGTTTTTTAATTTACTGATTAATGATGACCGTGGCCGCCACCATGGCCGCCATGATTACCACCACCACCACGGTTTCCGTGATCACCATGACCACCGCCACGATTCCCGTGATCGCCGCCACCATGACCGCCACCATTTCCGTGAAATTGCGGACCGCGGCCACCATGGTTGCCATTATCAAAGTGACCATTGCCACCACCGCGATTATAAACTACTCTACGGTTATGATTGCCTCTCCAATAATTGGCATACCTTGCATCGCGGCTGTTACGGATAATAACCTGGTCATGACGGCCCCTGTAGCCGGCATATTCTGTTCTGTAAACGTCATGCCTTAACCATGGGTTTCTATCATTTATTACAACTTTGTAGCCGTGATACAGGTCATAGTTACGGTAACGTACCGGCAGGTAAGTACGGTGTACCCATACATTGTTATCAAAATACACATACTGATGAGTAGGCACATCGTAATAGGTATCTATATCGGGTATGTAATAATAGCTTGCATGTTCGTACCCAACCGGGCCCCAGGCTGGCTGACTGCCAATGTTAATCCCTAAACTAACGCTTACCTGGGCATTGGCTGTTTTAATTGCGAAGCAGCTTAGCAGTATTGCTGCCGAAAAAATGATCTTTTTCATTTGATGGTTTTAATTAAATATTGTGTAATCATTGATAAGCTTAAAAGCCCCGGCTGATTACATTGTTTGTGATGTATGACAATGTTTGATCCAAATAGTTTAAAAATTAAATATTCACCGGCGGCCAAACAAGGGGCGAATATAAAAAAACAGGCTCCTTGTTACAAGAAGCCTGTTGTATACAAAAACTAACAATCAAACATTAATCTTTATGACCATGGCCTTTATCGGCCTTGCGGTCATCTTTACGTTCTTTGCGCTCATTTTTGCGTTCCTGGCGGTCATCTTTGCGCTCAGTTACCCTGTTACCTTTGCCATTTCCGTTCCAATGCTTACTGTATTTTGCTTCTTTGCTGTCGCGTATAATAACCTGATCGCGGCGACCTTTATACTTTATATACCTGGTACGGTATACTGTATTACGAACCCATGGGGTACGTTCATTTACCACAACTTTGTAACCGTTATAAACATCATAATTGCTGTAACGTGGAGGTAATACGATTGAATGCACCCATACATTGTTATTGAAATAAACATACTGATGTGCATTTACATCGTAGTATGAATCAATATCGGGCATGTAGTAATAATCTGCATGGTCATATCCAACTGGTCCCCACTCGGGCTGATTGCCAATATTGATGCTTAAACTTATTTGCGCGGCGGCAGGCTTTATTGATAAACAACCTAAAAAAATAGCGGCTGTTAAAATGATTTTTTTCATAACGTTATTGTTTTGTTTGCAGGTATGACAATAACAAATAAAAAAAGTTTAGTGTATTGTTTATTAAGGGTGATAATCAGATAGTTGTAGTTTGCTAAGAGGCTGTTTAAAAATAAAAAAAAGACCGTCATTGCGAGGTACGAAGCAATCCCCGACTATGCAGATCGGATTTGCAAAGCTACTCTGTAAGGTGGGGATTGCTTCGTACCTCGCAATGACGCGTGGATATGTGGTTCATTGGAGGTATAAAAACATTAATAAATCAAATTTAAACAGCTTCTAAGAACTGGGGGGCGTGTCAAGCTTGAATTGACGTTAGCCTTTAGTAGAAAGTATTAAGTTCGAAGTCAAAAAAGCGCAAATCCGGCTTATAACTTACTACTTAGTGCTGTAGACTAAACAGTAGGTAAATATCGGTGGATTAAATTACTCGTCGTCGCTATCCTTGTCTGCCACTTTTTTGGCGGTCATGGCAAGCATTGGTTTACCAATAACTTTGTAATTTCCTTCGCCTTTCAGTATAGATGCCAGCTGGGTTTTATCCTGCATGGTTTTTACAGCCTGGGCAAGTTCTTTATCATATTTAAAGTTGGCTTCGTAGCGGCCTTTTTCATAGTAATACCTGGATGCTATCTCATTTTCAAGCACCTGTTTTATTTCATCTTTATGCTGTTGCAGGTCGTTCTTTTTGCTGGCGATAAGTTTAGTTTTCAAAACATCATATTCATTTTGAATATCATTAAACTGCTTTTCCCTGGCGGCTTCGGTTTTAAGATTGTTTAACAATTTTTCTGATGAGGTTATGTAGTTATAATTCTTGTCAGCAAGGTATTTTACAAAATCGTTATAATCATTATCTGATAGGCCGAACGATTTGATATCAGCTATTTTAGCGTGTTTGTCGCGGTATAAGGTGGCATAATCAAATATCAAAAGTTTACCTACTAAAGCCTGGGTTACATTGGCAAATTTTTCCTGTTTAATAAAAATATCCGGGTAAATACCGCTGCCATCATAAACCGAGCGGCCATTTTTGGTTTTAAACTCATGGATCAGTGAATCGGCCACTTTAACTACGCTGCCATCATCCTTACGATGGGTGTAATCGAGTGCCTGGATGCAGCGGCCCGATGGAACATAGTATTTAGCGATGGTTATTTTCACCAAACTATTATAGGGCAGGTTAAATGTTTGCTGAACCAGCCCTTTGCCATAGCTGCGCTGGCCTATAATAATGGCCCGGTCAAGATCCTGTAACGAGCCTGCAACAATTTCTGATGCCGATGCCGAGTGGCTGTTAACCAATACTACCAATGGTAAATTAGGCTCAAGCGGTGCGCTAACAGTGCTGTAGGTGAAGTTTTTATCTTTTATTTTTCCTTTTTGCGAAACTATCTCAACATCCTTTTGCACAAAAAGGTTAACTATCTTTACCGCTTCCTGCAGTATGCCCCCGCCATTGGAGCGAAGATCTAATATGATACCAGTGGGATTGCTTTTTTTTAGCGACACCAGTGCGTTGGTAACTTCACCGGCAGAGTTTTCCAGGAATTTATCGAGTTTGATATAACCCATATTGCCCGCAACCATGCCGTAGTAAGAAACATTTGGTTGTTTTATCTCATCGCGCACCAGGTTTTTTTCAAACGGCTGGGCCACATTGTCGCGCTTGATCAGCAATTTTATAGCAGCACCCTTTGAGCCCTTAAGCAACAGGCTTACCTGGTCGTTATTTTTACTGCTAAGGTCAATATCATTTATTTTTAATACCTGGTCGCCGGGCCGCACGTCTCCTTTTTGGGCCGGGAAGCCTTCAAATACATCAGATACATACACTTTGCCATTGCGGGCAAAGATACTGGCGCCTATGCCTCCATATTGGGTGCTTACGTAATGGAGCTTATAATCTTCAATTTCCGATTCGGGTACAAATTCGGTATAGGGGTCAAGGCCATCCAGCATGGCATCAACACCGGTTTTAACCAGCTTGGCCGAGTTGATATCATCAACATAATTAATGTTCACCTCTTTATATACCGATGCAAAAACATCAAGATTTTTTGAAATCTGGAACAGGTCGTCATCAAAAGCCGCAACACCTACCGCCAGTGTTATAATACCGGCAAATAAGCCTATCTTTTTGTATTTTCTTAAGATCACCATACCCTGTACAACATTAAAACATATAAAAATACGAAAAGCTTATCGATTTTTACAAATCCGGCCTTATTTACAGCCTGTTATTATCAATATTTACCAATGCCTTTTTTAGGGTGAATACTACATATTCCCTGTTACGGTTTACAAGATYCATTAGCTTGGTTATCAGGGCTTCTTCCTGTCCTTCGGTATATTTTAACTGCTCGTCGGTAAGGCTGTTATATTTACGTTGAACTTTAATTTTTACACGTTCCCAATCTTTATTGGTAATACTGATCTCGGCCATCGTTAAATTATTTTAAGCAAAAATATAAAAAATACATGGCAGCAGAATCTAAAAATCAGGTTATGCCTTATTTTTAAAACTAAATATGCATAAGATGAGCTGGTAATGGCATTTCTTCGCTTAATTTGTCGGGTAAGGGGGCCAGTCGTTTGGTTTGCAGGGGAATAAGGCCCGACCAAATAGGCAGCTCCAGGTCATCATCGTCATCAACAGGCATGCCGGTACGTACCTTGGCCGATGCTTCATCAATTTTAAAGGCCAGCACGGTTGTTTTAAGCACTTCCCGGTCGGTTATCGGGCGCAGGTAATTCCAGCTGCCAGGTACAATTTTGTCTGTGAGCCATTTAAAAGCTTCTATTTTATCGGCGGGGCTTTCAATCTTTTCGGCCTGTGCAAATATCACTACCGACCGGTAGTTAACAGAGTGGTGAAAAGCTGATTTTGCTACCACAAGCGCATCCATCAGTGTTACAGTTATGCAAACCGGGATACCTTTTTCAAGCTCCCGCATCAGGTGGCTGCCTACAGAACCATGTACATAAATACGATCTGCGTACCTCACAAAGGCGGTAGGAATGGAATAGGGTTTATTTTCTGACGAATAGCTGATGGTGCAATACAACGCTTCATCAAGAATGCTGTTGATGGTTTCGGGCTCATAATTTGCCCTTTTAGCTGCCCTGCTGGGAATAAGGTGTGCTGCCGGAGTTGTCATAATGTTGTTTTTTTATAAAATTATGCGTTTATTGGATCACCATTGTCGCCCAATTAAAACAAAATAGGTAGTCCAATTTTATGCAGGTATTTTCATCAGGCTTAATTATAGATAAAGAAGCGGTATTACCCGTTTACATGCAATTGGCCAATCAATTAATGGGGTTAATAAGGGCCGGTACTTTAAGTGCGGGGCACAGGCTGCCAAGCACCCGGCAACTGGCCCTTGTATTAAATGTTCACCGTAAAACGGTTATTAGGGCATATGACGAATTGATGGCGCAGGGCTGGCTGGAAAGCCGGACAGGCAGCGGCACATTTGTAGCGGCGCATTTGCCTGTATCAAAACCGCAGTCGTTATTAAATAATACCCCGGATGTGGCCAGGGTAGCCGGATTCGGGATTAAACCGGCACCTCATCTACAACGAACAATGGCGGATCTGAATATCGGCCTGCACCTTGATGACGGTTTTCCGGATGTGCGGATAGCGCCTGTGCTTGATATCTCCCGGGCTTACCGCACCCAGCTTTTAACCGGGAATCCTTATAGCCGCCTGGGTTATGCAGATCCTAAAGGTTCGGCATGGCTGCGTCAGGAGCTGGCGGCTTATTTAAATATTACCCGGGGATTAAGGGTTACGCCTGCCAATATTCTTATTGTACGCGGAACCGTAATGGGCCTGCACTTAGCCTGTGCAGGTTTGCTGGAGCCTGGTGATACCGTTGTAACAGCGGAGCCCGGCTGGGCCGGGGCCGAAACCAACTTTTTGCAGGCGGGGGCAAACTTGTTAAAAATTCCGGTTGACGAGTACGGGATGGATATTAACAGGCTTGAAGCGCTTTGCCTTAAACAGCCGGTACGACTGGTATATGTTACATCGCATCATCATTACCCCACTACCGTAGCTTTACGGGCCGACCGCCGTGTACATTTACTTTCATTGGCTCAAAAATATGGCTTCATTGTTTTTGAGGATGATTACGATTATGATTTCCATTATCAGAACAAGCCCCTGATGCCGCTTGCCAGTGCCGATGATGCCGGTATGGTTTTGTATTGCGGATCTTTTTCAAAAACGATATCGCCGGCCATAAGGGTTGGGTATTTGGTTGGCCCCGAAAATGTTATTGAACAACTGGCGCAACTGCGCAGAACCATTGACAGGCAGGGCGACACACTGCTTGAAAATGCAATGGCCGAGCTATTGCAAAATGGCATCATTCAACGCCATCTGCGTAAATCATTACGGATGTACCAACAGCGGCGGGATGTTTTTTGCAGCCTGATGAACGATTACCTCAAAAACTACGTGCAGTTTAAAGTGCCGGATGGCGGCCTGGCAGTATGGACACATTTTGATGAGCAGATAGATTTACCCCGTTTGGCTCAAAGCGCTTTAAAAAAAGGCCTCTACTTCCAGGGAGATAATAGCCCGGCCGTACCTAATTTTACCCGGTTGGGCTTTGCATCCTCAACACCGGCCGAGCTGGAATGTTGTGTAGAAATACTTACAAAACTATTGGCGGCACGTTAATGCTGTGAAAAAATTATTTCGATGCAGTTATAAAAAATACGCTTAAGGCAACGTTTAAGAATTTGGCGTGTCAATTGATAGGCGATTACAGGCTATCTATACAGCCGGTTTTATAACTAACTATCTATGTTAACAATGGGGTTTTATGCAAATAATACAAAAAAGCATAGCTTCGCCCCGCTAAAAATTAAATTCTATGAAAAAGTATCTATTAAGTGCAGCATTGCTGATAGCGGTAAGCATCAGTGCGCAAGCACAGTTTTCTTTAGGTGTTAAAGGTGGTGTCAATTTTTCAAAAATTAACACTTCTGCAGTTGGTGAATCATCGGTAACCGGTTACCAGGCCGGGTTATTTGGCCGGATTGGCAGCGGTCTTTATTTACAGCCCGAACTTTATTTAGCCAGTAAAGGAGGGAAGTTTGATTTTCAAACCAATAATGCTACTGTTACAACTCAAGGTAAAGTAAGGTTTACAACCTTAAACGTTCCATTGCTTTTAGGAAAATCATTTGGAGCTAAAGATTTGAATTTTAGAATAATGGCCGGGCCGGTTTATAGTTACGCACTTGATAAAAATCAAAGCTTTAGCGATAACGTAAGCGGTGCTTACAATGATTTTGGAAGTTATAACAAAAGCACTTTAGGTTTCCAGGCCGGCGCGGGTGTTGATATCGGCGCTATAACCGCCGACCTACGTTATGAAGGCGGTTTATCTAAAGTAAATTCAAACTACGGCCAGCGCCAAAATCTTTGGGCTTTAAGTGTGGGCTTCAAAATATTTTAAGGCTGATTGAAAAGTTGGTTGTGGGGACACAATCAACTTTTTAAAAATGTGAACCGATCCGGACAGATTTAGTTAGATATTTTTCGCATTTTTTGTACAATTTGTATTGTAAGAACCAAGGCAATTATCAAACCCGATAAATGCCTTGGTTTTTTAAGTTAAAAAGATCGTGCAAAGTAATTAATCTGTGTTTAACTTTATGATTTATAGGTAGTTGGATATTTTTTTGCGGCGTTCGAAGAGATATTAAAAAGTACCTGAAAGGTATACCAAAAGGTATATGAACGGTGTACCAAAGGTGTGTGATTGGTACAGGGTTTGAGAAACAAAAACTATCCTGAAAAATGGACGGATTTTTTGTTTTTAAAAAGCCCTCCCCAAAAGGAGAGGGCTGAGTGAGATTCTTTTACTTAGCACTAAATATCAATCCGGTAACTCCACCAACCATGGCCCCCGGTTTTATTGGTTTGAAAATAAAATACGACTGATGCATTTTACCATCGGTTACCGGGTTAATGGTTATATGGGCAATACCCGCTTTTTGGTCTTTGGTTGGGGTTGGCATGCCACCTTTACCTACCAGCTTGCCATTTGGGGCATCAATCCTTAGTTCAGCATTGAAGCCCATTGGCGGCGGTGTTTGCCAGAAGGCGGTCATGTTAACTGATTTTACTCCCGTCAGATCAATGTTCTCTACCTCAAACCAGCCTTCATTTGGCGGGAAGATTAGCAGGCTCATGCCGTTGTACTTAAACGAGGTAAATCCGTTAACCTTTTCGGTTCCGTTAAACAGATAGTTGCTGCTGTTTAATGTAGCTATGCCGATACCGGTTAATGCTTTAATGGCATCGGTGCCATCATCGGTATATTTAGCCGTGAGTACCAGCGTGGCAGCAGGTTGTTTACCAGGATCGGGCGAAATGGTGCCTGATGGCGGCAGGGATTTCTTTTGGTTATCCTTACCCAACCCAAGCACCCAGCTGATGATCTGGTCCAGGTCTCCCTTTTTAATACTTGGGTGAGCTGACATTGCAGTTTCGCCCCAAACTCCTGCGCCTCCTTTTATTACCTTTTGACTAAGTTTAGCCATGGCATCAGGATCTTTTTGGTATTTGGTGCTCACATCTATAAATGAAGGGCCAATTGATTTACCAACCTCTTTATGGCAGCTTTTGCAATCCATGGTAAGCATTAATGCTTTGCCGCTGTTTTCGGGCGATGCCTGTTCCAGCTTTGATGCCTCTACCGGTTTTTTGTAGCCATCGATATAATCAACATTAACAATTATACGTTTTGGATCAATTTTTTTAGTGTCGGCGCCATCGGTTACAGTAACCGCATAGCTTAAAGGCGAGCCAGGCAGATAAAAAGATTTGTTGCCCCCTGTTAATTTTACAGTTACCTGCGGCTGCTCGTTACCGGCATAAACGCTCACCGGCGAGCTCTTGCTGCTTGCGCCTTCGCTATCCTTTGCGTCCACGGTAATTTTATAATCGCCCGGTTTGGTGTAGGTATAATCAAGTTCCGGTACTTCTGTTTCTTTTGTAGTCCCATCGCCCAAAGTCCAGGTGTAGGTAACTTTATCGCCTTCGGGATCTTTAGCCTTCGTGCTGAGCTTAACAGCAAAAGGTAAAAGCCCCGATGTTTTATTCGCTTTTAAATAGGATATAGCAGGGGGCCTGTTGCCTTTGATATAATCAATCCTTATTAAACCGGCATCCGGATTATGGGTGAACCAACCACTTCCATACTCTAAACCATATAGGCGGCCATCTGGTCCAATTTCCATATCAATCATGGAGTTTACCTTCAAACCGGGGAAGAATGGTTCCATCTTATCAAAATCCCCTTCGGGCGTCATGGTAACTGCTTTAATCCAGCCGCGCATCCAGTCATATGCTAAAAACTTACCATTGTAATAATCGGGCAAGCGTGTTTCGGCAGGAAACATATCGGCATAATAAACCGGGCCGGCCATTGCATTACGCCCACCCGAACCAACCTGCGGAAATTCGGCAGATGCCCCGTATGGATACCATATAAATGCCGGTTGCGCGGGTGGTAAATTTGTTAAGCCGGAGTTATTGCGCGAATTATTTACCGGGTGTTTGGGATCAAACGTCTGACCAATAGTTCCTGTACCATAGTCATAAAGACGGTAAGATTTGTTATCGCCAACAAAATATGGCCAGCCAAAGTTGCCGGCTTTGCGTGCCTGGTTTACTTCATCATAACCCATTGGCCCGCGGGTGTCAAGGCTATCATTATGGGCATCCGGGCCAACCTCTCCCCAGTATAAGTTGCCGTTTTTTTGATCGACTGAAATACGGTAAGGGTTTCTATCGCCCATTACATAAATCTCGGGACGGGTTTTGGGCGTACCTTTGGGGAACAGGTTTCCTTCGGGAATATCATAAGTGCCATCATCCTTTAATTTTATACGCAGGATTTTGCCCCTCAGATCGTTTGTATTACCTGCCGACCGGCGGGCATCAAACTGCAGGTGGCCTGGTCTGTCATCCAGGGGGGCATAACCGCTGGTTACATATTTTTGTCCTTTTTCATCAAAAGGAGTAGAGTTATCGCCGGCCGAGAAGAACAGGATCTTATCCGGGCCTGGTCCAAAAGCGATAGAGCCACCCGTATGGCAGCAAATTTCGCGCTGCGCTTTTACTTCGAGGATTACTTTTTCGGTCTTTTTATCCAGCGTATCGTTTTTAAATGTAAACCTCGACAGGCGGTTAACAGAGCTATCAGCAGGGCTATAATAAATATAAATCCAATTGTTGTTGGCAAAATCAGGGTCTTTAGCCAGGCCAAGCATACCTTCTTCTGCGTTTACGCCGGGCGTATGCAGGGTTTTGTAGTACACATCAAAAAAGCCCACCTGTTTAACTTTTTGAGTTTCGTGATTGTACCGCATGATCTCGCCGCGGCGTTGTATCACCAGGATATCTAAATTGGGCAAAACGGTCATTTCTGTGGGCTCAAAGAACTGGCCTGTTGAAAGCTGGGTTTTGGCAAACCTGTCTTCATCTGGCGGCAACTGCGATTTGGCGTTTGAATAGTTCAACTCTTTGTTTTCGCCGACGGCGTATTTAATGCCGGCAAGCAGCATTTTTAAGTAGTTGTCGTCTTTGTAAGTTTCTTCGGTATGCCCCATTGCTGTATAAAAGGCGCGGCCTCCATCAAAATCATGGTACCAGGTGGCCGGGTGTAAGCCCATCCGTTTGCCGCCCTTGTAGGTGTTTTCATCAAGTGTAATCAGCACATGAACATCGGGGGCAAGGGCCTTTTTAAAGCTGTAAAATTCATCGGTACGTTTCCATACTTTGGGCAGGTGTTTGGTAGCATCATTGGTGGCATCAACTACATTATAGGTACCCGGCTGTACATTCGGATTTTTATCATGAATGCCCGGGTGGTCATAAAACCAATCGCCCATGAGGCGGCCATACCATCCCCAGTCGTACTCGGTATCGGCTGCTGCATGTATGCCTACATAGCCGCCGCCAGCTTGTATATATCGTTCAAAAGCGGCTTCCTGGCGGTAATCCAGCACATCGCCGGTGGTACTTAAAAAAATCACAGTCGCATATTTTTTAAGAGTATCCTCATTAAACATTGCTGCGTTTTTGGTAGTATCTACATCAAAGCCGTTTTCTTTACCCAGTTTTTGGATGGCTGCTATACCTGCATCTATTGATGCATGGTGAAAGCCCATGGTTTTTGAAAATACAAGTACACGGGGTTTGCCGGGCCTGGTTTTATTACATGAAAAGTAAATGCAGCTAAGTGCTACAAAGACCAAAAGGGCGATTTTTTTCATATTGGCTTAATATGGGTTTGAGTTAATTGGAGTTTAGATGTCGGTTTGCAGGAGCTATTGTATCAATTTATTACAATCAATTGGCTCCCGCCAAATTTATAATTAAATATTGATGTGTCAATACCAATGTGTAATAATGACACAGTAATATTTTTGATAGGAAGAGTGGTGGTGAGTGGTGAGTGGTGAGTGGTGAGTGGTGAGTGGTGAGTGGTGAGTGGTGAGTGGTGAGTGGTGAGTGGTGAGTGGTGAGTGGTGAGTGGTGAATAAAATTGCCATACAATTTAGTCAAAAATCGTAGTAATCCTTATTCCTTGCTCCAAAAGTCACCGCTCCCGAGAAAAAAACCTATAGAAACAGCAAAGCCCCTGATGGGCAGGGGCCTTTACTAACCAATTATAAACCTAAATTATGAGAAGAGCTGTAGGAGAAGGAGTCGAACCTCCACGGAGTGGTTATTTTCATTGCTGAAAGTTTCCCAATTTCTCCGCCACCGCGACAAGGAGGTGTGTCTGCCAAAAATTTCACCATCCTACATTATATAAATCCCGTCTTTCATGGATTTGCTGTTGGGGAAGGATTCGAACCTCCACAGAGTAGTTAGCCCGCTTCGGGTTTTCTATGATCTCCGCCACCGGGACAAGGAGGTGTGTCTGCCAAAAATTTCACCACCCAACATTATTTTTCTTGTTAAAGAACGATAAGCATTTTGTCGTTTGCTATGATACAAATCTAATAGACCTATCAATTCCTTGCAAATATTTCAACAAAAATATTTTATTTTTATTCAAATTTTAATTAAACTTGTATTTCAATATAGATATTCAAATTTATGTCCCACAGAAAAGCTCAAAATTTAGAAATTGATAATCTCGATATCCAGATTTTATCAATATTGATGAAAAATGCTACCACTCCATACACTGAGATAGCTAAAGAGTTAATAGTTTCTGGCGGAACCATACACGTGCGGATGAAAAAGTTGGAAGAGATGGGTGTAATAAAGGGAGCCAGCTTAGAGGTAGATCCGCAAAAATTAGGGTACGATATTACAGCTTTTTTGGGTATATACCTGGAAAAAGGCTCGCAATATAATGAAGCCGTTAAGCAGCTAAAAACTATAAAAGAGATAGTTGAGCTGCATTATACCACCGGCGAATGGAGTATTTTTGCCAAAATTGTATGCCATGACACCACGCACCTGCGCGAAGTATTAAACGAGCAGATTCAGGGCGTAAAAGGCATTCAACGTACAGAAACCTTCATTTCGCTTGAAGAAAGTATAAGGAGGCAGATTACCTTGGAGTAAACGGTACTTAAGATTTTAATGATTTTTTAAAATGGGCTGTTATGCTAAGTTTAGGCTTAGGGTAATGGTCTTTTTTGTGCCTGAGCCTGAATTTATCGCATTAAAGAATTAATTAAAAGCGAGCTTCGGAAATTAATTGTAGTTCAAAAAAACGATAAATTCCGGTTTAGAAATTATGCCGCTTTCGAAATATACTTCACCAAACTCCTTTTGGCCACTGGCAGCAACGTTTGCTCCAGCGGGAAAGTGATATCACTATGTACATAATATACCGCCGGGTTGGGCATAAACTTATTGCGGTTTATTAAATTCAGTTTAATAGCTTCGGGCGTATTGACAATGCTATGCTCATAAGTGTCGATAAAACTTACGTGAATGCCCCGGTACTTATCATCCTTTCCCTCAAAAATGGTAATCTGGTATTCATAGATCCAGCTTGTGCGTTCCTTGCCGTTACGTAACGAAAAGTAGCCATGATATGGCATCAGCGGTATTATGCCTATCGGATCGATATTGAGGTGGCGCTCTACAAAGTCATAAATTTCTTTACCTGTTTGGATAGCCGGGTTCATTTTGGACATAGCATAGGAGATGATCTGCTCTATCTCCTGCATGCTTTGATCATCCCTGATAATTTTTTGGTAGGTAAGCTTTACAGCATCAATATCTGCCTGGGTTAACCGTTGCGGAAAGGCCTGCTGCATTAGCGTTTTATTTTTTTTAAAATCTACCAGGTTATTATAGTGGAAAATTAGGTCGGCAAGGTTGGGATATAGCCGGCTTTTATCAAAGTGGCGGTTAATTTCCTGTAAATAGTTAAGCAGGAGATACTTTTTATGCTCAAAATCAATATACCCCTCAATAAACCAGTTAACACCTAATGGTTTCATAATTTTCAAGCTCCTTTCAATAGCTTAAATTAAACAAAAAACACCAACTTTGCAATATGCCCTATGGAACCCTTTATTTAATCCCTGTACCTCTTGCCGAAGAAGCGGCTGCCAAGTCATTTACACCTTATTTGGTTGATACTATTAATAGTATTAAGGAATATATTGTAGAGAATGAAAAAACCGCCCGTAAGTTTTTAAAAGAGGCCGGATTGAAAACCCCGCAAAGTGAGCTCGTAATTCATGATTATGGCAAGTATAATCGTGATATGGGCACTGCCGATTTTTTTAAGGGACTGCAGGCCGGTAATGATGTTGGCCTGATGAGCGAGGCCGGTTGCCCCGGCATAGCCGACCCTGGCGCAGAAATTATTGATAAAGCCCATCGTATGGGTATAAAAGTAGTACCCTTGGTTGGTCCGAGCTCTATTTTGCTGGCGCTGATGGCCTCGGGGTTTAATGGGCAAAGCTTTACCTTTAATGGTTACCTGCCAATTGATAAGGTACTGCGCAGTAAAAAGATCAAAGAACTGGAAGGCCTGGCCACCCGGCTTGATCAGACACAGATATTTATTGAAACACCTTTTCGCAACAATCCGTTGCTTGAAGAGATCCTGAAAACAGCCAGTCCCAAAACAAAACTTTGCATTGCCTGTGATCTTACCGCCACTACCGAATTTGTGCAAACCAAAACTATCATGGATTGGCAGAAGAAAGTGCCTGAACTGCATAAACGCCCAACTATTTTTTTACTTTATCATGGCTAAGTAATGACCATTACGCAGCAGCATACCAGCGTATTGATAGTAGGAGCAGGTCCGTCGGGATTAATGATGGCAGCCCAGCTATTGCGCTATGGCGTGCAGCCCGTAATTATTGATAGCAGGCAAGGCCCAACCAATCAATCAAAAGCATTGGCGGTGCAGGCCCGTTCGCTGGAAATTTACCGGCAGATGGGTGTTATCGACAAGATAATTGAAGGGGGAAAGCAGGCCAACGGGGTTATATTTAACCAGGAAGGAAAAGAAAGTGTCCAACTTTCGCTGGATAATGTAGGCGAAGGGCAAACCGCTTTCCCCTATATTATAATGTACCAACAAAGCAAGAACGAGCGCCTGCTACTTGACTTTTTAACCCTTAATTGCTGCCCGGTTTACTGGAATACTTCGCTGTTGAGCATCGAGCAAAATGCATCCAGGACAATTGTTGAGCTACAGGCAGGTGACGGGATACAAAGACTCACCTGTGATTGGTTAGTAGGTGCTGATGGGGCGCATAGTGTTGTACGCAAACAATTACAAATACCTTTTAGTGGTGATACCTATCAGCATAAATTTTATTTAGCCGATGTTAAGATTGGGAATGAGTTTGGCGATAGGGTAAATTTGTTCATGGCCAAAAAAGGCTTTGCCGGTTTTTTCCCTATGCCCGAGGAACAGTGCTACCGTATTGTTGGTAACCTGCCCGATGAATTTGATGGAAAAACGGATTTACAGATAGAAGAGATGTTGCCCTTCCTTAATAAGATAACCGGGCAGGATATCCGGGTTGAACAGGTCAATTGGTTCACCGATTACCGGCTGCACCACCGCATGGCAGATAAATTCAGGTCGCAAAATTGTTTTTTGGTGGGCGATGCAGCCCATATCCACTCACCGGTTGGCGGCCAGGGAATGAACACAGGCTTGCAGGATGCTTATAATTTAGCCTGGAAACTGGCCTGTGTGGTAAATAAGCAACTAAAGGAATCGGTTTTGGACAGTTACGCCAAAGAGCGCATGCCCGTAGCCAAAGCCCTGCTTAATACCACCGACCGCGTTTTTAAAATGATTCTATCCCGCAATTGGTTTGTAGGGTTGTTTAAGAGATGGCTGCTCCCAACGGTATTGAAAGCTGTTTGGAATAAACCCGATTTAAGAAAAGCATTTTTTATACGTGTTTCGCAAATAGGAATAGATTACCGCGAAAGCCAGATCAACCTGCACCTGAGTAACGCTACCCAAATAAAGGCGGGCGACAGGCTGCCATACTTTAAAGTGTTTGATGAAAAAAAACAACAGGAAACCGACCTGCACGACTGGTGTAGCAAACCTGGCTTTACGATAATAGCCCTTGGCAAACTGCAGGAGATAGACCTGTTTACGCTTGCCAAATGGATCACACAGAAATACCCTTACAATCTCAACTTTTTTTACCTGCCTCCATCAGCCAAAAACCAACAGGTATTTGATGTTTTTGAGATTAAGGAAAAACAAAAAAAAGCACTTATCATCCGCCCGGATATGCATATCGGTTTTATCAACGATGTAATTGATATTGATATGATGGATAATTATTTGCAGAATGTAGTGGGCTTTAGCCAAGCCTAACAGTTACGGGATTTTGGTCTCAATAAAGCAACTGATCATACGGATATCTTTCTGTATGTATAGCTTTTACTTCTTCATAAAGCAAACTCCTGAATTCATCTACATTTTCTTTTTTTGTGGCCGATATAAATATGGCCGGGCTGTTGTTTTTAGCCATCCAGCTATGTTTAAAATCATCAAGGGTAAGGGGTTCGGCCTGCTGTTCCAATTGATGCTGCTCGGGTTTAAAGGCATCTATTTTGTTAAATACCGTGATCATCTTTTTATCAATAGCGCCAATATCTTTCAGTGTTTCGTTAACCGTACGAATCTGATCTTCAAAGTTGGGGTGCGAAACATCAACAACATGAACCAAAATATCGGCCTCGCGCACTTCATCAAGGGTCGATTTAAAACACTCTACCAAATGATGGGGTAGTTTACGAATAAACCCTACCGTATCAGATAACAGGAATGGCACATTTTCAATAACTACTTTACGTACAGTAGTATCAAGCGTGGCAAACAGCTTATTCTCGGCAAAAACCTCCGATTTGGAGATCATATTCATAATGGTTGATTTGCCCACGTTGGTATACCCTACCAAAGCAGCACGCACCATTTGGTTACGGTTTTTGCGTTGCGTTTCGTTTTGCTTATCAATCTGCTTTAGTTTTTCTTTTAGTAGCGATATTTTATTCAGGATCAAACGCCTGTCAGTCTCAATTTGCGATTCACCTGGGCCACGCATACCAATACCACCCTTTTGACGCTCAAGGTGGGTCCATAAACGGGTAAGGCGGGGTAATAAGTATTGCAGCTGGGCCAGCTCAACCTGGCTTTTAGCCTGCGCGGTTTGCGCACGGTTTGCAAAAATATCCAGAATCAGGTTATTACGGTCTAATATCTTTACCTGTAGTTCGTTCTCAATATTGCGGAGTTGTGATGGTGATAGTTCATCATCAAAAACAACCATGTCAATTTCCTCTTCTATTACAAAGGCTTTAATATCCTCCAGCTTGCCCGAGCCTACAAACGTTGCCCTATCCGGTCGTTGCAGTTTCTGGGTGAAGCTTTTTACGGTTTCGCCACCGGCTGTGGCCACCAAAAACTCCAGTTCCTCTAAAAACTCCTTTTCCTGCTCATCGGTTACGTGGGGTGTCATTACGCCAACCAAAATAGCTTTTTCCTGCTTCACAGCAGTATCGTAAAATTTTTGCTTCATTAACTATGGTTTATCAATCAAAGTGCCAGTTTACTAATATATACACAAACGGGGGTACTTTATGCCAAAATAACATGTATAATGTAATTTAAAAACAGGGGGGCTATAAAAAATTATAAAATTAGTTAATAATGGTGTTGAAGGATTGATACAAATAACCTCAGAAATAGTTTTATTTATTTATAATAATCATTTACCTAATTATTATATTCGTGCTGATTAAACCTTATCAGCAATGAACAAACTTTTTACCCTGCTATTTTTAGGGACGCTTGGCCTTTCTGCAGGTGCCCAAACTACGACCCCGGTACCCACTGCTCAATCTTTTGGCAAAGTAGATAAAGCCGATCTTGAAATGACAAAATGCGATTTTGAGCCGGACGCCAACGCCGAAATTCTTTTTGATAAAGGCGATACTTATTTTGATACCCAATACAATATCAATACCGACAGGCATACGCGCATTAAAATTTTTAATGATAACGGTAAAGATGAGGCCAACATCCGCATAAAGTTTTATAGCAACAACCGCTCTCAATATATAACCGGCCTGCAGGCGCAAACCATTAATTTAACCAATGGCGCGGTTGAAATTGTTAAGGTTGATAAAAAACAGATATTCACCGAAGCCGTGGATAAGTACTACTCAGCAATCGTTTTCTCATTCCCAAATGTAAAACCAGGCAGTATAATTGAATATAAATACAGGCTGACCAGCGCCTCTGTAAGCAGTTTTCCCGACTGGTATTTTCAAAGCGACCTGCCTACGCGGTACAGCGAACTAGATACCAACATACCGGATATTTTAACCTATAAAAGGTTGCCAAACTTACATTTGCCATATGTAGTTGATAAAACAAGTTCGTCAAATACCCATATCGAGGCTATGGCCAACATTCCATCGTTAAAAGATGAGCCCTACATGGATGCCCGTAATGACAATTCTGAGCGTATTCTTTTCCAACTGCTAAGTATACGCATACCCGGCTATTTCTATCCTAACTTCCAGGACTCGTGGAAAAAAGTTGGCGAAAACAGGATAAATAATGAGGATTTTGGCGGTCAGCTAAACAGGAAACTTACCGGCGAAGAACTAATTATTAGCAAAGCAAAGGCCCTTAAAACCGATGATGAAAAAATTGCTTATGTTTTTAACGAGGTTAAAAATGCAATGAAGTGGAATGATGTTTATGACATTAACAGTACTGATGGTACGCCAAAGGCATGGGAAAAAAAGGTAGGTAACTCAGCCGAAATAAACATAGTGCTTTACCACTTACTAAAAAAATCGGGCCTCACAGTTTATCCGATGATGGTAAGCACACGCGATAATGGCCGAATAAACCCAAGCTACCCAAGTGTTTATCAATTTAACAGTATGATAGCATATATACCGGTTGATAGTGCTAAATATTATGCACTTGATGCTACCAGTAAATACAATCTTTACAACAGGGTGCCCCGTACCTTTTTAAACTCATTTGGCTTTTACATTGATGACGCGAACAAGATATATGACCTTTCGTTTTTACAGGAACCAGAACCTGTACGCCAGGTTGTTTTGCTAAATGCCGAAATAAAGCCCGATGGTAAAATGAACGGCAGTGCCGATATCAGCAGCTTTAGCTACAACAAAATGTACTACACTAAAAAGTACAAAACCGACGGCGAAAAAAAGTATAACGACTTTTTGAGAGAAGATAACAACAGCCTTAAAATATCCTCGCTGACTTTTGAAAACCTGGATGTTGACACCCTGCCGTTACGCCAAAAACTCAACTTTAACCTCGATTTAACGGGGAGCGATGATAATTATATTTACTTTAATTCAAACCTGTTTACCGGCCTTAAAACAAACCCGTTTTTGGCCGAAAACCGCTTTACCGATATTGATTTTGGTTACCGCGATAACTATGCAATAACCGGCATTTTTAAAATACCCGCTGGATATAAGATAGATGCGATGCCCAAAAGCGTAAGTATGGCCATTCCTGATGGTACTGTTATTTTTAAGCGCTTTGTTGCCGAACAGGAGGGATCTGTAATGGTGCGCTTTAGTATTGATCATAAAAAGTCGTTGTACTTTAAGGAGAATTATCCCGAATTCCGTGAGTTTTGTAAAAAGATGTACGATATGCTTAACGAACAGATTGTACTTAAAAAGGGCTGATAGAACTATGTTTATTAAATATTATACCAGGCTGCTGTTCATTACAACGGCCTTATGTGCGCTATACAGTAAAGGTTATAGTCAGGATAAAAATATTCCTAAAGATTTATATATCGCAGCAACCATTCCTGATTCTTTGAAGGAGGACGCAAATTCGGTGCTGAGGTATTCAAATGATGAGGTAATTGTGAAAGGCCCGGGGAAAATGCTCCTGAAACATCATAGCATTGTAACTATTCTAAACGAAAAGGACGATAGTGAAGCTATATTGGAGATGGGTTACAATAAAAAATATGATTCTTATAGTAATATCGAGATGAATATTTTTGATGCATCTGGCAAGCAAATAAAAAAATATCGTAAAAGCGATATGTATGACGGCTCTGCCGCTGATGATGAAACCATGGTTACAAACGAAAGGTTTCTGGCTGTAAGGCATGCTATCGCGGCCTATCCAATTACAATTGAGAAAATTTATGAAGAAGATGAAAGTAGCTTTATAGGTTTAGGTAGCTGGTATATTCAGAATCAGGTTGAGCAATCTGTTCAGTTTTCGTCTTATAAAATTTCATTTAGTCCCTCAGTTGGCCTTCGGTTTAAAAATACCAACACAAACATCAAACCCGAAAAAAAGAATGCCGATGGTTTAGATAGCTATTTGTGGAAGGTTCAAAATTTGAAAGCAATTAAAAAAGAAGAGCATGTTTTAGCCTGGACTATTTTACCAAAAATTTCTTTTGCTGCAAGCTCATTTGATTGCTATGGTTACCCTGGTGATTTTAGTAGCTGGCAATCTTTTGGTAACTGGATTAAATCACTAAATGGCGATGTGTGCATATTAAGCCCCGAGCGTTCAGCAGAGATAAAAAAGATGACTGACTCAATTAAAACGGATAAAGATAAGGCTCGTTTTTTGTATAACTATATGCAAAAAAGCATGAGGTATGTAGGTATTCAATTGGGTATTGGCGGATATAAACCTTTCCCTGCAACCTTTGTGGACCAGAAAAAGTACGGCGATTGTAAAGCCTTGTCTAATTATATGCGTGCATTGCTCAAAGCCGTTAATATTGATTCTTATTATACCATCATCAGGTCTGCAAGTAACAGCGAGCCTATTGATGCCGCTTTTCCGGCCAACACATTTAATCATGCTGTTTTGTGTATCCCTTTTAAAAATGATACTACCTGGCTTGAGTGCACAAGCAATACAAGACCCTTTGGAAAGTTAGATCCATCCACACAAAACACCAAGGCTTTAATAATTACCGAAAATGGAGGCAGGCTAATAAATACACCCCGAAGCTTAGCTGTCGATAACCAGTTTAATAGTGAAGTTCATATTGTGCTGGATGCCGATGGCGGAGCTAAAGCACAATTAAAAATATTTAGTACAGGGATATACCGGTCTGATTACATAGGGATTGCCGCTTTAAAAACAGATGAGCAAAAAGAATATATCATACGCGATCTGCATATGAAGCAACCATCTGTATTTGATTTTAAACCTGCAACAGATAAGGATGGCATTAAAGAAGTGGATATCATCCTGGAGTACGATAAGTTTTGCGACATAGCCACAGGAGATAAGCAATTTTATAGACCGGGCGTGTTTTCCCTTTGGCAAAACACAGTGCCAATTGAGGAAAAGAGGAAAAATGATTTTTATTTCGACACGCCATTGCAAAAATCGTGCATAACCACAATTGACCTTCCTGCCGGTTTTGAATTAGAAACGCTGCCAACCAGCCAAAGCTTAAAATTTAGCTATGGCACCTATGATGTAAAATATGCTTATGATGCTGCCAAAAACCAGGTGATAAGTACTGCTAAGTTTAATCTTAACAATTATATTATCCCCGCTGCTAAATACACCGAAATGCAGGTTTATATGGACGCTGTTGCCAAAGCGCAAAATAAAAAACTGGTGATACGCCGCAAAGCTTAAATTTGCCCCTGATGATATTCAGGCTTGATGAACGTTTACTATTTCCTGAGCCCGAGCTGGCCGAACCAGACGGGCTTTTAGCTGTAGGAGGCGACCTATCAACCGATCGTTTATTATTAGCCTATCAAAATGGAATCTTCCCCTGGTATAGTGATGATACACCCATCCTTTGGTATTCGCCGCATGAGCGTTTTGTGCTTTATCCACAGGAGTTGAAGATCTCTAAATCAATGCGGCAGGTGCTGCGCTCTGGTAAGTTCGGGGTTACCACCAATACCTGCTTTGCCGAAGTGATAAAAGCTTGTTCAATAGCCCCGCGTGAAGGCCAGGACGGCACCTGGATAACCGATGATATGCAGGCTGCATACATTAAACTTCATAAAGATGGCTACGCCCATTCCGTTGAAGTGTGGGAGCAAAACAGGTTGGTAGGTGGCTTATATGGCATGTGGGTTGGCGCAGTTTTTTGTGGCGAAAGCATGTTTAGCCGCGTTAGCAATGCATCAAAAGCAGCACTAATCTACTTGTGTGAAACCAATCGGTTTAAATTGATAGACTGCCAGGTACATACCGGTCACCTGGAATCAATGGGGGCAAGGATGATAAACCGGGAGCAATATATAGCCGTTTTGCACAATAGTTTGCTTTGATTGGTTAACTTTGAAGGGTATGCAGCAGGCTAACACAAAAGAGAGGATAATTTTAGGCATCGACCCCGGAACAGCAGTTATGGGATACGGATTGGTTAAGGAAACCGGTCCTAAAATAGCACTTATTGCCCTTGGTGTTGTAAAAATGGAGAAGCTGGACGACCATATGCTGAAGCTGCAGCGCATTTTTGAAAAAACCGTTGCACTTATTGATAACTACCACCCAGATTGCCTGGCTATTGAGGCGCCATTTTATGGCAAAAATATCCAGGTAATGCTTAAATTGGGCAGGGCGCAGGGGGTGGCTATAGCTGCTGCGCTATCACGCAATCTGGATATTACAGAATATGCTCCCCGTAAAATAAAACAATCAATAACCGGCAATGGTAACGCTACCAAAGAGCAGGTAGCCGCCATGCTGCAAAACTTACTCACCTTTAAAGAAACGCCCGACTTTTTAGATGCTACCGATGGCCTTGCTGTTGCTGTATGTCACTCCTTTCAAAGGATGACCACCGGGAGTAAGTATGGCCCAGGCAGTAAAAAATCATATTCCGGGTGGGATACTTTTGTGAAAGATAACGCGAAGAGGGTAGTTTGAAGAATTTGAAAATGTGTTTATTTGAAGATTTGAAAATGAATCAATCAATTTTCAAATCTTCAAATCTTCAAATTAACATATTTAAAATGCTGCTTTTATCTTATCCTTGGTAGCGCTTAGCTCCTCGTTGGTAAAGCTCAATTTGGGACGAGAGAAGTTTAGATCATTTACCTGGTTCATGGGGATAAGGTGGATATGTGCGTGAGGCACCTCCAGGCCAATAACCGCGACACCAACCTTTTTGCAGGGAATGGCTTTTTTAATAGCAGTTGCTACTATCTTAGCAAAGATTTGCAAGCCGGTATAGGTTTCATCATCCAGATCGAAAATATAGTCGACCTCTTTTTTAGGGATCACCAGTACATGCCCTTCGGCCAGCGGACTAATATCTAAAAAAGCCAGAAACTCATTACTCTCGGCCACAACGTGTGCCGGAATCTCGCCTGCGATAATTTTTGAAAAGATGGTCATTATCTATTGATTAAACAATTTGAAAATTTGAGGATTTGAAAATTAATAGCTTTTCAACCATTTTCAAATTATCAAATCTTCAAATTCGTAAATTAAAACTACCTGCTCACTTCCAGAATCTCAAATTCAATTTTTCCGGCAGGTACCGTGATCTCAATTTTTTCGCCTACCCTTTTGCCCAGCAAGCCTTTTGCAATAGGCGATGCTACAGATATTTTACCTGTTTTCATATCGGCTTCGCTTTCTGCTACCAGTTGGTAGCTCATAGTGGCGCCGTTTTTCAGGTTCTTTATTTTTACTATCGATAAGGCAAGCACCTTTGATAAATCCAGTTTAGATTCATCCAATAAACGGGCATTTGCCAGTGTTTCCTGCATTTGGGATATTTTAGCTTCGTGAAGCCCCTGGGCTTCTTTTGCGGCATCGTATTCCGCGTTTTCTGATAAGTCGCCTTTATCGCGGGCTTCGGCAATGGCCTTTGATATGTCCGACCGTCCGGTTGTTTTTAACTTTTGTAATTCTTCTTTTAATTTCTCTAAACCTTCTTTGGTAAAGTATGATACCTCTGCCATAACACGTAAATTAATTATTGTTTATCCTAATGTTTATCCAAAAAAAACCGCCCTCCCTTTTTTAAGAAGGACGCAATGACTATAAAAACAAACAAGACTATATGGGCATGCCTACATAGTCTTGTTTGTGTATTTAACGAAGATAAGTGATTTAAGTTTTAATATCCAAATTTTTTTGATGGAGAGCAGTGAATGGTTGATAGAGTTGGCTTGGTTAAGCTGCAGGCACTTATTTATTTTCAATCAATCAAATTAATCAGCTTCTCGGCCATTACTTCACTAATCTTTCGGTACGAGTCAAACGTCCAGCCGGCAACGTGAGGGCTAAGTATAACCTTATCACTTTGTCGCAGTTCGTCAAACCAGGCTTGTTGGGTAAGGGCAGGGAATTTTTCCATCTCCAGTACATCCAATCCGGCGCCTAAAATTTTGCCTTGCTTAATGGCATTCAGCACAGCGCTTACTTTAGCCGTTTTACCCCGGGAGGTATTAATGAAAAATATAGGCTTTTTAAAATGGAACAGGTATTCGTCATCCACCAGTGCGTTGGTTTCTGGTGTGAGGGGAATATGCAGGCTAAGTACATCGCTATTTTTAACTATTTGTTCCATGCTTACCTCACGGGCATATTTGTCGCTAAAGTCGGTTTTGTATTTATCATAAGCAATTACGTCAACCTGGAAACCGGCTAACTTACGGGCAAAGCTACGCCCCATATGGCCATAACCAATAATACCCACTGTTTTGCCTTTTAGCTCATAGCCCCGGTTCCCTTCACGATCCCATTTGCCCGCCCTGATCTCGGCGTTGCCTCGGTTAAGGTTGTTCATCAGGGAAAGTAATAAGCCAATGGCATGCTCACCTACAGCGTCAGAGTTGCCTTCGGGCGCATTTATAAGGGTAACGCCTTTCTCTATGGCATAAGCTTCGTCGATATTATCCATGCCGGCGCCTGCCCGGCAAACAAAACGCAGGCTGGTGGCTGCATCAATTACTTTTTTATCAACCAAAAATTTGGAGCGGATAACCAGCCCGGCGTAATTGCCAATGATCTGCAAAGCTTCTTCGGTTTTTATTGTGGGCCTGTAATCGCATTGGTATCCCCTGGCTTCGGCCTGCTCCATAAAAATGGGGTGTACATCATCAACAATAAGAATGTTATTTTTCAACTGAACTTAAAATTTTTTATGAACCGCAAATTTACGAAACAGCCATGATAGTTATGTGATTACCTGTTTATACCTATAACTTAATTACATAATACCGACTAATAACCTGCCACATTTGACAACCAAATAAACTGGCACGGGAATAGCATGGATAAGTTTATAAGGATTTATATCCGTTACATTTAACTCAATAATCCAATGGTATCATTAAAAAAAGCAGGCACCGATATAAGACGCTACTCTGAACAGCTCTCGCACGATGGATTTAAACAAGTATTTGATCATATAGATCAATTCAAGATCAAAAACGGCGTTGATAAGCTTGGTTTAGATAAATTTATTAACCAATGTGCCATCATGGCGGCGGGCACAGGCGCTATATCCGGCAGCGGCGGTGTTTTAACCATGGTAATAGGCATGCCCGTTGATGTGCTGAACCTGATAACCCAGCAATTCAGGGTTACTATGGCTATTATGTACTATAACAGGGGCAGCTACCAGATGGGTTTTGAAGAATTTATGAAACTGGTTGCTATTTCATTTAAGGTAGAAACAGGCGTAGCCCTAACCAAAACCATGATGGAGGGCATTGCCGAAAAAATAATCCTGAATTTAGGTGTACGCACTGCCGAAAGGTTAGTGCCTGTGGTAGGCGCTGTAATTGGTGGCACTACTAATTACCTGTTTATTAAACGGATGGCCAAATCGGTTAAAGAAATGCAAGGTGAACCACTGGTTATACAGTTGAGTTAAGGTTTCGGCATCTATTTTATTTAGATACGTGCGGAAAGCTTCCGTGGCGCAGCTCGACTTCAACTGTGCCCATTAAAGCAAACTTGAAAGGATAGCGTTTTATAGTGAATGAAAAGCCATTGGCCGGTGTTTTTATTGACGAAAATTTCATTGTGACGGGGTTTAAGCCACCAATGCAACTACATTTTGTAAAATATATGTGTTAAAAATGCAAAGTACGTGGGCTGTAATTGCATTTCACACATTAGTGATTATATTTGCGGTCGCAAAAAACGTCATTTTATATAATATAATGAGAGAAATACAATTCAGAGAAGCGCTAAGAGAGGCCATGGTCGAAGAAATGCGCAGCGACGATAAAATATACCTAATGGGTGAAGAAGTTGCTGAATACAACGGAGCCTATAAAGTAAGCCAGGGTATGCTGGATGAATTTGGTGCAAAACGCGTTATTGATACGCCCATCTCTGAATTAGGCTTTGCCGGTATAGGCATAGGTTCGGCTATGAATGGATTGCGCCCTATTATCGAGTTCATGACCTTTAACTTTTCGTTAGTGGCCATTGACCAGATCATCAACGGCGCGGCCAAAATCATGTCGATGAGCGGTGGCCAGTTTTCTGTGCCAATCGTTTTTCGCGGCCCAACCGGCAATGCAGGTATGCTTAGCTCACAGCACAGTCAGTGTTTCGAGAACTGGTACGCCAACTGCCCTGGTTTAAAAGTAATAGTTCCATCAAACCCATACGATGCAAAAGGCTTATTAAAATCAGCAATACTTGATCCTGATCCGGTTATCTTCATGGAATCAGAATTAATGTACGGCGATAAAGGTGAAGTGCCTGAAGAAACCTACTATATTGAAATAGGTAAAGCTAAAGTAGTAACCGAAGGTACCGATGTAACGTTGGTAGGTTTTGGTAAGATTATGAAAGTAGTTATTGCCGCTGCTGCCGAACTGGCAAAAGAAGGTATCAATGCCGAAGTAATCGACTTACGCACTGTACGCCCTATTGATTATGCAACTGTTATCAATTCGGTTAAAAAAACAAACCGTTTAGTGATCATTGAGGAAAGCTGGCCTTTAGGCTCAATAGCCACCGAGGTTGCTTTTAAAGTACAAAAAGACGCTTTTGATTATCTTGATGCGCCTATTCTGCGTATTATGGGTGGCGATGTGCCATTGCCTTATGCACCAACTTTAATACAGGAATACCTGCCAAATCCGGAAAGGGTTATTAAAGCAGTTAAAGAGGTAATGTACGTTACTAAATAATAACACGATTTTAGGATTGACATGATTTCTTGTCGCCTTTAAATTTAAATATACAAAGAGCCCTGTATTTAAGTACCGGGCTCTTTATTTTTATACAACCAACAATGGAAACATCAAACGTAAAAGATAGCAACGGCAACATCCTTAATGACGGCGATTCGGTAACGCTGATTAAAAGCTTAAAAGTTAAAGGTGGCGGCGTCACCCTTAAACAAGGCACATTGGTAAAAAAGATTCGCCTTACCGATGATGATAAAGAAGTGGATTGCAAAATTGACGGCATGAGCATTGTGCTAAAAACCGAATTTTTGAAGAAAAGGTAGCCGCTGCTATCTGATTTTTAATCTAAATATCAATAATTTAGATCATGGCAAAACAGCATCGGACATTATAGCTATTTACCGGCCTCTTTTTTAGTGATGCTGAGCATAAATTTCTACAGTATTAGTAATGGAATTACTGGACATAATACTGTCGGCATAGTAGCAGTTTCTGTGTTTTTGATAAAGCAGCGGATAGCAAAATAAATCGCGCATCATTGATCGTCAAAATAATCTTCCTGTAAATTTTGACGGGTTTAACATCGCGAACCGTATTTTAAAATTGGTTGATATACGCCATCTTGCATAATTTCCCTATTTTAGGCACACAAACACCATGAGCATGCGAAATCTCCTTTTAAAAGGCATAAAGTCCTTTTCTTTCATCTTATTAGCATCAGCTATTTACGGTAGTGCATCTGCCCAAACCGCACCGCCAGTAGTAAAGGCTGAAACCGCAGTTAAAGCACCGGCAGCCGGGATTATTACACCGGTTATCCTGATAGATAGATTTTTTAAAAGCTACGATAAGGAAAGCACCACAAAAGCGATGTTGGATATTTTTAAAACCAACCCGCTTATTGATACCAACAGCCTGATAAAATTGATAACTAAAATAGATACCACGCGCAGTGTAATGGGGCCTTATCTTGGTAAAGATTTAATTGCGCAGCGTAAGGCATCAAACAGTTTTGTACTTTACAGCTACCTTGTAAAACACCAAACACAGCCGCTAAGGTTTACATTTATGTTTTACAAACCTAAAAATGACTGGGTAATATTCCGCCTGTATTTTGATGATGCGGTGGCAAGCGAACTTGAGCAATCTGCAAAAATAACCGGGAAACCATAAAGGCTAAAGGCCTTTTGACGAAGCTTTGGACTTTTAACCCTAAGCTTTCAGCTAATCGCTATATCTGTCGTTACGCCAGGGGTAGGCAGTGTTTGAGTAACCCCGGTCTTCCCAAAAGCCTAATTGGTTTTCGGTTAAAAACTCAATGCGCTTTATCCATTTGGAGCCTTTCCAGGCATATAGCTGCGGGGTTATCATACGTACTGGTCCGCCATGCTCAATTGGTAAAGGTTGCCCTTCAAAAGTATGCACCAATAACACATCGGGTTTTAAGGCTTCCTCAAGCGAAATATTGGTAGTGTAGGTATCGTATCCATAGCACATGATGTGGGTAGCATTTTCATGAGGGTGTACCAATGCGGCAAGGTCAAGCAGGCTTACTCCCTTCCATGACATATTCAGTTTCGACCATGTGGTAACACAATGAAAATCTGATGTGTCTTTGGTTTGCGGCAAATCCATAAACTGTTTCCAGGAGAGCTTTACCGGGTTTTCAACGGCGCCATCTATAGTGAGCCGCCAGCGATCGGTAGGTATATTGGGTTGATAACCCAGATCGAGCACGGGCCATTTTGTTGTGATGGTTTGCCCAATTGGAACAACCGGCATGCCATGCCTGTTTATCTTGCCCGATCCGCGTGGTGTATCATCAGCAACAGAAGGTGTAAGCTTCATCTTTTCTTCAAATCGGGCCTTAAGTTTCATCCGGGCCTCGATAATACGATCAAGTTTTTCAGATTCTTCCATGGTATTAAAGGTACAAAAAAGCTTAAAGCACAAAGCTGAGGGCAGAAAGCTTTTTTGGGGTAAAAGAAAAGGCTTTAAGCACGATGCTCAAAGCCTTTGATATAAATTTTTTCGAAAAAAAACTTTCTGTCTTTAGTTTTAAGTATTCGGCTTAAACAACAGTTCCTTCTTTAAGCTTTTCTGCATTCTCGGCAAATTGTAATGCTTCCATTATTTCCTGCAGATCGCCGTTTAATACACCGGGCAGGTTGTATATGGTTAACCCTATACGGTGCTCGGTTAAGCGACCCTGGGGATAATTATAAGTACGCACCTTGGCCGATCTGTCACCGGTGGAAACCATGGTTTTACGTTTTTTTGATGTTTCTTCGAGGTGCTTTTGCAGCTCCATTTCATAAACCCTTGAACGTAATACCTGCAGGGCTTTATCGTAATTTTTTAACTGCGATTTTTGATCCTGGCATTGTGCCACAATTCCCGTAGGAATGTGGGTTAACCTCACGGCCGAATAGGTGGTGTTCACCGATTGTCCGCCCGGGCCTGAGGCGCAGAAAAGATCCTTACGGATATCACTCACCTGCAAATCAATATCAAACTCATCAACCTCGGGCAATACCACAACAGATGCGGCAGAAGTATGCACACGGCCCTGCGTTTCGGTATCCGGCACGCGCTGTACGCGGTGCACACCCGATTCATATTTTAAGGTACCATAAGCATCCTCGGCGTTTACGTTGAATACAATTTCTTTGTAGCCACCACTTGTACCTTCGGTATAATCAACCAGTTCGGTTTTCCAGCCACGTTTTTCGCAATAGCGCATGTACATGCGGTAAAGATCGCCGGCAAACAAAGCTGCTTCATCACCACCTGTTCCGCCACGGATCTCCACAAGGGCATTTTTAGAATCCTCCGGATCTTTAGGGATCAGCATCAAACGGATCTGCTCTTCTTTTTCCTCCTGCTGGGTTAGCAGTTCGTCAAGCTCAGATTTAGCCATTTCACGAAATTCTTCATCCTTTTCGGTAGCCAGAATTTCTTTGTTGCTGTCAATATTGCTCATGATGTTGCGGTAAATATTGTACTCATCAACAATCTTGGCCAGGTCTTTATATTCTTTATTCAGCTGGGCATAGCGCTTCATGTCCTGCATAACTTCAGGATTGCTCAATTCACCTTCAACGTTTTTCCAGCGTTGATATATCAGTTCTAATTTCTCTAACATAATCTGTTTTCAATAGCTAATTGAAGCAGCTATCCTGGGTGATGGTCCGGCTAAGAAATGCGTCACGTTTCGGTCGGTTTATAGGCTTGCTTCAAAAAACGCACAAAAATACGCATTTTAGTGCATATATTTTTTCAGGGGATTGTAAGTTCTGCTGAAATAGTAAGTCAGTAGATTATAGTGGATTGTCAAAGACTTTTATTGACTATTAACCATTTACTTTTCAAAATATTCCAGCTTAAGCTCATTGCCATCAAACACGGCGTAGGTGTAGTAGTTCACCCATTCGCCCAGGTTAATGTAGCGGGTTTGGGGTGTAAGTTGTATATCCAGCGGTAAATGGCGGTGGCCGAAAATAAGATAGTCGTAATAGTTAGTCTTCAATTCCTCCCGGCAAAAGCTAACCAGCCATTCCTGTTCTCCGGGTTTAGGGTTTTCTTTCTTCTGATTGCTTATGCGGCTATGGGTTGACCAATAGTTGGCTATGCCCACACCCAAATTAGGATGTACCCTGGCAAATAGCCATTGGCAAAAACCGCTGCGGAAAAAGTTTTTTAAAACCTTGTAAAACCGGTCGCCTGGTCCAAGTCCATCACCATGATGAAGAAAAAGCTTTTTCCCATTACGTTCAATAACTAATTCATCGCTGATGATGGTTGCACCAAGCTCATTTTTTAAATAATCAAACATCCACATATCGTGGTTGCCCTTAAAAAAATAAAGCTTTACACCTGCATCGGTAAGTTCGGCCAGTTTGCCCAAAAAACGGATGTATCCTTTGGGTACTACAGTTTTATATTCAAACCAAAAATCAAATACATCGCCCATTAAAAACAGTTCGGCGGCATCGGTTTTTATGGTATCCAGCCAGCGTACTATCCTGTCTTCGCGTTCGCGGCTGGCTGCGTATCCGCCGGTACCTAAATGAAAATCAGAAGCAAAATAAAGTTTGTTACGGGTTGGCATACCTGCAAAAATACATTTAAACGATGAAAGGAAAAAATGAACCTCAGCCCAACCCGGCGAAGGGGGAAGGGAAAAATATTAAAACATGAAACTGAAAATATACCTCATCTGCACAGATTATTTGGGCATACAAGCAAACAACGGGCTATCTTGAGGGTTATAAATTATATATTAAACAATAAAAATTATGCCACTTCCCGAAAATCCAAATCTTGATGATAGCCAGGATGAAAAAGATCCCGGTAATGAATATGAACAGAATGAAGGCAAGGATACAGGTAATGAACGCCTGGATAAGGATATTGCCGATACAGCCGGTATTGATGCCGCAACCCGGGCCTCGGAGGCCGCCTTTACTTTAAATCTTGATGACGATATAGCCTCTGCTCCGGATAAAAATCAATAAACACGAATGCTTGCAGGTTGGCTACAATTGAATCGGATTTCACGAATTTTAATAAGAAGCACGAATACCTGAAAGCGGGCTGCAATTGAATCGAATTTCACGAATTTTAATAAGAGGCACGAATACTTGGAAGCGGGCTACAATTGAATCGAATTTCACGAATTCTTAAATGGGATAGATCCAATCTAATCATTTTGTAATTCGCAAAATTCGTGCAATTAGTGTTTTAATTAAAATTCTTTATACAAGCCAAACAACATTTGGCCCTCGGTGATTGGCTGTTTAGCAACCGTGCGGCCAAGAACAAGTGTACGACCGGTGTAAGTGATTTTTGGTCCGGTTGAGTTAATGTAATTTCCCTTTAAAAATAAGCCCCATCCCGCGCCGGTATTTAAGCGGATGGCTGCACTACCACCATAAGCAAATGCGAATTTATTTGAACTTTGCTGAATAAACTCTCCGGTTTGCGCATCTACTCCTTGTATCTGTACCGCTACCTGTGGTGTTGCAAAGCTTTTTATTGCCCCGGCCGATGCCCTGAAATCGAAGGAAAAAGCATGCCATACCAAAGTGTATTGTGGCCCTAATAAAACATTAAGGCTTCTGTAGCGCTTGTTGGCAGTAACTATCGAGCCATCGGCTATATAATCGTCTGTGTATCCTTGTGAAAGTTTTGCATCATCATCGTAAGTTAAGTTTCCCTGGTCCTGATAGCTTACGGTGTAGCCTAAAGCTACACGCTTAAAAAAGTAATGAGCACCGTCTAAAGAATAAACTATACCTTTTTTTGCAAAACCAGCTTTCGGATTGCTATAGTCAGCTACTTTAAATGCACCAAATGGTTTCGACAAACCTGCACCTAAACTTATATAGCTTTTAGATTTTTCGGGAGCCACATCATCATCCTCTTTAATATCCTGGGCTTTTGAGTTAAGCGCTATCAGCATACAAAAAGCTGCAGCAAAAAGTGTAAAAGTTTGTTTCATGTTTTAATAGTCCTAATAATAAATAAGGTTTGCTTTTGCCCTTGTTATTTGGTTTAGCAAACGTGTAAAAAAATGCATTATTATAATTGCCCGTACTGATAATAAAAAACCAGTCGCCAATAAATAATTATACATGCCAACAGGCAAAAGCATCAGCAGAGGCCTCATTTTAATTACGGCTGCTAATATAGCTTGCCCCGCTCAATTAAATGGCAGAAATGGGCAAAATTAACAACTTTTAACCTTTATTGACTTAATCATTTGCTGGCATTTGGCTCAAATCCCTATCTTTAGTTCCCTGTAATTTAAATCCGGATGAAAAAAACAACCTGTTTATTTGCATTAGCTGTTTTATTTTGCAGCTATACCTACGCACAACTAATGAATACTAAAGCACTGTTATACCCCCAAACAAAAAAGGTTGATACCATTGATTCTTATTTTGGCACCCAGGTGCCCGATCCCTATCGCTGGCTGGAAAACGACCAGGCTGCCGATACCAAAGCATGGGTAAAAGAAGAAAATAAAGTTACCCAAGGCTACCTGCAACAGATCCCTTATCGCGAAGAAATGCGCAAACGCCTGGAGCTGCTATGGAACTACGAAAAGTACAGCGCCCCGTTTAAAGAAGGTAAATACACCTACTTTTATAAGAACGACGGGCTTCAAAGTCAATCCGTATTATACCGCCAGCTGGGTGATAAAGGCGCCCCCGAAATATTTTTGGATCCCAACAAATTCTCGGCCGATGGTACAACATCATTACAAGGGATAGACTTTACAAAAAACGGCGACCTGGCCGCCTACCAGGTCTCGGAAGGGGGATCAGACTGGCGGAAGGTGATTGTGATAAAGACAAGTGATAAAAGTGTGGTGGGCGATACGCTTATCGATGTAAAATTCAGCGGCCTGGCCTGGAGAGGTACCGATGGTTTTTACTACAGCAGTTATGATAAACCCAAGGCGGGCAGCCAGCTATCGGGGCTTACACAATATCATAAACTGGGTACACCGCAGAGCACCGATAAACTCATTTTTGGTGGCGATAAAACACCCCGGAGGTATATAGGCGCTTACCTTACCGAGGATGAACGCTTTTTGGTGATTAGTGCGGCTACATCAACCACGGGGAATGAGCTTTACATTCAGGATTTGGGCAAACCGGGCAGCCAGATTGTGAACGTGGTTGATAATTTTGATAACCAGCATTCGGTATTGGATAATGTGGGCGGCAAGTTGTACATCATCACTAATATTTATTCGCCAAACTTTAAAATTGTTACGGTGGATGCGGAGACCCCTACCATTACCCACTGGAAAAACCTTATCCCCGAAACAAAGAATGTATTAAGCGCCAGTACGGCTGGTGGAAAAATCTTCGCCGAGTATTTAAAAGATGCCACTTCGCTTGTACAGCAATATGATATGGACGGAAAGCTGGAGCGTACTATCACCCTGCCATCGGTAGGTACTGCAGCGGGTTTTGGAGCTAAAAAGGAGGAAAAAGAAACCTATTACACGTTTACCAGCTACGTTTACCCGCCAACAATTTTTAAGCTTGATATCGCAAGCGGGCAATCAACCGTCTACAAAAAATCGGGGGTAAAGTTTGATCCTGAACTGTACGAATCCAAACAGGTGTTTTATACGTCGAAGGATAAAACAAAGGTCCCAATGATCATCACCTACAAAAAGGGTACAGTACTTAATGGCGAAAACCCTACATTACTATATGCTTATGGAGGTTTTGGTGTAAGCCTAACCCCGGCATTCAGTACGTCAAATATTATCCTGCTGGAGCATGGCGGTATCTATGCTGTACCCAACTTGCGTGGCGGCGGCGAGTATGGCGAAACCTGGCACCGCAAGGGGATTAAAATGAAAAAACAAAACGTGTTTGATGATTTTATTGCCGCTGCCGAATATCTCATCAAAAACAAATACACTTCAAAAGAGCATTTGGCTATTTCTGGTGGCTCAAACGGGGGATTGCTTATAGGCGCTATGCTTACGCAGCGGCCTGATCTTTTTAAGGTAGCTTTCCCAGCTGTGGGCGTTTTGGATATGCTGCGTTATAACAAGTTTACTGCGGGTGCAGGCTGGAGTTATGATTATGGAACAGCCGAAGATTCAAAAGAAATGTTTGAATACCTGTATAAGTATTCACCATACCATGCATTACAGCCGCGGGAATACCCTGCAACTATGGTTACCACTGCCGATCATGACGACCGGGTAGTGCCTGCCCACTCTTTTAAATTTGGTTCGCGCATGCAGGAATACCAGAAAGGGGCCGAGCCTGTACTTATCCGGATTGAAACAAATGCCGGGCACGGCGCAGGCCAGTCAACCGCGCAGGTTATAAGCGGGCAGGTTGATAAATGGGCTTTTATGTTTTGGAATATGGGCGTGAAGTGGTGAGCGAATTACCGGGGTTAAAAAGTAATGGAATGTATGATTCTTTCCTGAAAGGAAAAAAAATAACAATATGAAACAATATCTTTTATCAATAACTATACTGTTATTTTCCATTTTATCCTCTTTTGCCCAGGATAAAAAGCCAAACCTCAACATTGTTTTTATCGGCAACAGCATAACCCAGGGCGTTCAACTGCCCGATGCTGCTAATGATGCGCCACCCGCTACCGCGGTTGCTTATTTACGTAAACAAGAAAATTTGGGAGCAGTTGAGTTTAGTAACCAGGGCCACAGCGGTTATACCACACTCAACTTTTTGCCCGGTGCAGGCGATACATTTACTAAAGTTGAAACAGCAGCCAATGCTTTTACAGACAAGGAGGCGTTACTGATCTTTTCGGTTAAACTGGGTACTAACGACAGCGCGATACAAGGCCCACGCGGCGCACCGGTATCGCCCGAAAATTATATCCAGAATGTAAAAACCATTATCGATAAACTGCTGGCTGATTTTCCAAAAGCCATCATCGTATTGCAGCATCCCATATGGTATAGTCCCAATACTCAAAACGGTTCGAAGTATTTGCAGGAAGGTTTAATCAGGCTGCAAAGTTATATACCTAAAATTGATAGCCTGGCAACAAGCTATTCAACGATAAGCCCCAAACATGTTTTTGTGGCGATAAAAGGGCTTTTAAATATTTCAGGAAGCATCACTTAACAGATCTGATCCCGGAGAATGGGAAACAAGGAATATTTTACCTGCATCCTAATAAACAAGGCGCGGTTGCGTTGGGTGAGTTTTGGGGGAGAGCGATCAATAAGATTGTGAAGGATAATTTTTAAACAGAGTTTCTGAGATGATAAAAAAGATCCCGCGAAAAATTTTTTTGAAAAAGAACCCAGATTTTCCTGTAGCCAGCTATTACAGGAATAAATACTTCTTCCCCCAAACGTATAACAACTATATTCTCTATGCTGAAGGCAGATCTACAATAGGAATATGTAGAAATGTATCGATAGGGCTGTCTGTATTAATTAAGAAATTGGAGTTTCGGGAGCTGTCGTTTTTAGGTGACACAACTTCTCCATGGCTGTTCAGAGATCATGATTACAAACCCGTTAAACAAGGATTAGATTATTTGATACAACACAAGATAAGCAAAAGCTTTAATGGTGCTATTCAAGTTGATAGTATAGATGTACTTGAATTTTTGAAACATATATTTTGGTTGGTTAGGTGTAATGGGATTGTATTTACTCCTCATTTTAGTGACCAGGATTTTAATGCTTTGATAAGTATCTGTCAGTATGGGAATATTCATTTCTGTACCATGAATGAAGAAGTTGATGTAGCGTTTAACCGAGCCATCCTTGACACCGGTTTGCATTTTTTAAATGAAAGCCGATGCAGTAGCTACAGAATACCGCACCGGAAAGCTACATATATGTAAAGGGCCCCCCTCAATTGTTAACAATCTTTTTTTGAATTGTAAAGGTATTCTTCTCAACTTCGCAGTCCGAAATTTGATGTATGATATCTCATTCTAAAAAAATAGCTGCAGAGCTTTCTATTTCAGAGAAACAGGTAAGCGCAACCCTTGCTTTGCTTGATGAAGGCGCAACCGTTCCGTTTATTTCCCGTTACCGCAAAGAGGTTACCGGCACGCTTGATGAAGTGCAGGTTGCCGAGATCCGCGACAGGGCACAACAACTGCGCGACCTGGATAAACGCCGTGAGGCCATCCTGAAATCGCTTACCGATATGGGGAAATTAACTCCCGAATTGGAAAAGCAGATCAATGAAGCCGAGACCATGGTTACCCTGGAGGATATTTATCTGCCTTATCGCCCAAAACGCAAAACCCGCGCTACCGCTGCCCGCGAAAAAGGCCTTCAGCCATTGGCCGATTTGCTGCTGGAGCAACGCAAAGCCGATTTGCAAACCGAAGCCGCTGTATTTATTGACGCTGAAAAAGGCGTAAACAGTATCGAGGAAGCATTGGCCGGTGCAAGGGATATTATTGCCGAAACCGTGAGCGAAAATGCAGAAGTACGTACCCGCATCCGTGAATTGTTTGTGGAGAAGGGAACATTTCAATCAAAAGTTATTGAAGGCAAAGAGCAGGAGGGGATTAAATATAAAGACTACTTTGATTGGACCGAGCCTGTAAAATCGGCCCCATCACACCGCATCCTGGCTATGCGCCGCGGCGAAAAAGAGGAGATTCTTTGGCTGGATATTAAACCCGCCGAAGAGGAGGCTATTGCCGCGTTGGAAGATAGCTTTGTTAAAGCCAGCAATCCATCTGCCGACCAGGTAAAACAAGCCATTGCCGATGGCTATAAGCGCCTGCTGAAACCATCTATGGAAACAGAGGTGCGCCTGCTTACCAAAAAGAAAGCAGATGAAGAGGCTATTCGTGTTTTTGCCGAAAACGCCCGTCAGCTTTTGTTAGGCGCGCCGCTTGGCCAAAAACGGGTAATGGCCATTGACCCGGGCTTCCGTACAGGCTGCAAGCTGGTTTGTTTGGATGAACAGGGTAAGCTGTTAGAGAATACGGCCATCTATCCGCATACGGGTGCAGGCCAGGCAAGAGAGGCTGAGAAAACAGTACAACACTTGTTCGAAAAATATAACATCGAAGCTATTGCCATAGGCAACGGCACCGCAGGTCGCGAAACGGAGTTGTTTGTGCGCAACCTTAACCTGCCAGGCGTAGCCATAGTTATGGTGAACGAAAGCGGGGCTTCTATTTATTCTGCATCTGATGTGGCAAGAGAGGAATTCCCGGATAAAGATATAACAGTGAGAGGCGCGGTTTCTATCGGCAGAAGGTTGATGGATCCATTGGCCGAGCTGGTAAAAATCGATCCAAAATCAATCGGTGTAGGTCAGTACCAACACGATGTGGATCAGAATAAATTGCAAACATCATTGGATGATACTGTGATGAGCTGCGTGAATGCTGTTGGTGTGGAGTTGAACACAGCATCTAAACAGATCCTGGCTTATGTATCGGGCCTTGGGCCGCAATTGGCACAAAATATTGTGGAGTACCGCGATCAGAACGGCGCTTTTAAACGCCGCGATCAGCTTAAAAAAGTTCCCCGCCTGGGCGAAAAAGCCTTTGAGCAGGCAGCGGGTTTCTTACGAATCCATCATGCTGAAAACCCGCTCGATTCCAGCGCGGTACACCCGGAGCGTTACAGCTTATTGGAGCAAATAGCCAAAGATATGAAATGTACGGTGAGGGACCTGATGGGCGATGCCGCTATTCGCAGGAGTATCCCGTTGCAGAAATACACATCAGAAACGGTTGGTTTGCCTACGCTGAATGATATCATGGCCGAGCTTGCCAAACCGGGCCGCGACCCGCGTGAGCAGTTTGAGGCTTTCAGTTTTACCGACGGCGTAAACGCTATTGGCGATCTGAAAGTGGGAATGAAACTCCCTGGCATAGTAACCAACATTACCAATTTTGGTGCTTTTGTTGATATTGGCGTACACCAGGATGGACTTGTACATTTAAGCCAGATCACCAACCGCTTTATTAAAGATCCCAATGAAGTGCTGAAGGTGCATCAAAAAGTAGAGGTTACTGTTACTGAAGTTGATGTAAACCGCAAGCGTATTGCGCTATCAATGAAAGAAAATGATAAAAGCAATCCATCCGAAAGAAGGAATGAGGACAGGCGACCTGCGGGAAATAAACCACAATTTAATAAAAGACCCGAGCCTGCACCAGAAACGGATATAGCTATAAAATTGGCGGCTTTGAAGAATAAATTTAAGTAAGGCTAATGCCTCTCGTCATACTGCCTTCCGCAAGAAAGCATCGATTCGTAGACTGTAAAGAGCGAATAACCGATACTTCCCTTCGGAACGCAGGACTACAAGAGGTTTTGTTAGGAATTATCTTTACGCGCTGTGATGTACCCCTTCGGCAATTTCTTCAATTACTTTGCGGTTAAATGCATCCAGATCTGCGGGTGTTCGGCTGGTCACCAGGCCGTTATCAACAACAACCTCCTGGTTAACCCAATTGGCACCTGCATTTTTAAGGTCGGTTTGCAGGGATGCGTATGAGGTAAGCTTACGGCCGTTAATCAATCCCGTTTCAATAAGTAATTGCGGGCCGTGGCAAATAGCTGCTACCGGTTTACCTTCATCTAAAAATGCGGATGCAAAAGCCACGGCATCTCTGTTCTGCCTCAATTTATCGGGATTGAGGACGCCACCTGGAAGCACCAAAGCATCATAATCATCGGGATTGACCTCGCTTAATTGTTTGTCGACATTTATTTCGATACCCCAATTGGTCTTGTTCCAGGCTTTTATTTTGCCGCTTTCTGGTGATATCACATGTACAATAGCGCCGGCTTGCTCCAGTGCCGCTTTTGGGCTTGTTAATTCTACTTGTTCAAATCCTTCTTCGGTAAGGATTGCTACTTTACGATTATTTAAGTTTGTCATAATTATATTAATTATTGAATACAAAAATTAACTTACTATATAACTACAGGCAAAAAAGGAGATGGTTTTAGAAAATTTTAAATTGAAAGAAGGTAAGTTTGAGGGATTATTTACCCTCTATATGCTGCAATGCAAAATTGATAAAATTGCTCGTTAACCCGTAATCTTCTGTACCCTTACGGCGGATGAAGAAGAAATCACGGGTGATCTTTAGGCCCTCTATAGGTACCTCCACCAGGTCGCCCTCGGCAAGTTGACGTATAATGGAGGGACGTGGCATAAAGCCCAGGCACTGATCGGCCAGCAGGAAATTTTTTAGTGCTTCGGTGCCGCCAAGGCGGATCTTTACCGATAGATCTGCCGGTTTAATGTGCAATGCGGATAGCGATTTCAAAACCGCGTTCAGCGTACCCGAACCGCGCTCCCTTACGGCCAATGGTGTTTTTACAAACTGTTTTAAGGTTAATGATTTGCCCGCCAGCTGACTTTTAGCCGAGCATACCGGGATCACCTCATCGCTCATGAATGGCTTGTAGGATACGGTGGTGAGTTTGTTATCAACCTCGATGATGCCAATATCCACCTCGTGATTAAGCAGGGCATTCAGAATATATTCGGAGTTTCGGTTAACCAGCTGTACATCCACATTGGCGTACTCCCGCTGAAAACCTGAGAGTATAGATGGCAATATATAAAGTGCGATGGTAGTACTGGCCCCTAAACGCAAATGCCCGGCAGCCTGCGATAGGTTGCTTAATACCGATAGGTCATATTCTATTTTTCGCTCAATCTCGGTGGCTTGCTGCAGGTATTCGTTAAGCTTGCTGCCGGCTTCGGTGAGCAGGATGCTGTTGCCTTTACGCTCGAACAGCGGCACCTTATACTGATCTTCCAGCGCTTTGATGTGCTTACTGATGGCCGGTTGGGTTACAAACAGTACCTGCGCCGCTTTTGAGAAACTCAAATTAGCAGCAACTTCCATAAAAACACGGTGGGCGAAGGATATCATTCCGCTAAGTTAATTCTTTACCTTCTCAAAAAACCTTCCGGTAAATTTATAGGTAATAAGTTTATGGGTCATTTTGCCGCTGTAATCAACCAGGGGGGTATGGATAGTTTTAGTTTCTTTATCAAAATATATACTTGGGAAGGCTTCCCAGTCGGCTACCGATTGCAGGCTGTATTCGTAATATAACCTGCTTAATACTGCTGTAGGTGTTTTTACCATCGGTACCCGTCCGTTTAATAACCCGTTTTCGATGGCAAAAGCCCGGATGCCCTGCGCGGCTTTAGCGGCCGAAAGAATGGAATTATATACCGCTAAGTAATACGTTTTATTGTTTGCGGCAAAGGTGTATATTTTAGGGTACCAGTAAGCCTCCTTGCCCGGCGGATCCATTTTTAACAGGGAAAAGGTTTTTCCCTTAACGCTGTATTGCAATACGTTATCAAAATCGTACCCGTTAGTACCCAGGTTGGTATCCCATGAATATGTACGGAACAGGCCATCTGCAGCGGTGGCTATAACCAGGCGCTCCTTTTTTAGCGCGGTAAAATTCAGGTGGATAGTATATGGATATTTAGCCGTATAGTACTTAAGCTTATAAGCGAATATGCTATTCATTTTTTTGAGGGAATCAATGGCTTTCCACTCTTTTTTGTGAGCGCCATAATAATTTACCCTTTTAAAAACCCTGAGGAGGTCATTCTCAATAGCATCCGGATTGACACCTTCCTGAGCAAACAAATTTGCTGTGATAAAACAGCAACAACAGAAAACAACAAATAGCTTAAAGGCTTTCATCGTTTACAAGTTAGTAAAAAATGCTATAAGTGGTAAATAATAGTTAAATTTTATAACTAAACTGACTTATTTTTCTTTTGCCTTTTCAAAATATTTGCCGGGTTTCTATTTTTTTTGAAAAAATAAAGCCCTGCAATTTTCACCGCAGGGCTTGTATATCTAAAATAGGTTAACTGCGATTACGCCTCAACCGGCTGACCAATCAAATGCTTGGCAGCCAGGTATTCTGCAATCTGTACCGCATTGGTAGCCGCGCCTTTACGCAGGTTATCAGATACTATCCAGCAATTTAAGGTATTATCCTGGCTTTCGTCGCGACGCAGGCGGCCAACAAAAACTTCGTCTTTATCGTGCGCGTCAAGCGGCATAGGATATTTCAGGTTGGCGGTATCATCAACCACTACAATGCCTGGCGAGTTAGCCAATAGTTCTCTTACTTCGCCCAAATCGAAATCATTTACAAATTCAATGTTTACCGATTCGGAGTGACCACCCATAACCGGGATACGCACAGTAGTAGCAGTTACCCTGATGCTGTCATCACCCATGATCTTTTTGGTTTCCAGGATCATTTTCATTTCCTCTTTGGTGTAACCATTTTCGGTGAAAACGTCAATCTGCGGGATAACATTTAAATCGATAGTGTAAGGGTATACCTTTGGTCCATCGATGCCTTTACGCTCGTTAAATAACTGGTCCACAGCTTTAACACCTGTACCGGTTACCGATTGGTAGGTTGAAACAACCACCCTTTTAATTTTATATTTATCGTGCAGCGGTTTTAAGGCCACTACCATTTGTATGGTTGAGCAATTTGGATTGGCGATGATCTTGTCATCCGCAGTCAGCACATCGGCATTAACTTCGGGTACAACCAGTTTTTTGGTTGGGTCCATGCGCCATGCTGATGAATTATCAATAACAGTTGTGCCGGCCGCCGCAAACAGCGGAGCTTGTTGTAATGAAGTGCTTCCGCCGGCGCTGAAAATAGCTACATCCGGCTTCATCTTAATCGCATCCTCAACAGAAACTACCTTAAACTGCTTACCCTTAAAAGTAATTTCTTTACCAATACTTTTCTCTGAAGCTACGGGAATTAATTCTGTAACGGGGAAGTTGCGTTCTGCAAGAACCTGCAACATTTTGGTGCCTACTAATCCTGTAGCACCTACTACTGCGACTTTCATTGTGTTAATTTGTTTTTAAATGTAATGAGCTCCTTTGGAGGTTCATTTTGAGTTAATTTGTTATGTAATAAAATATTAAACTTCAAAGATGCATAATTTTTTGGATAATCTACTGAAATAGTAGGTTTTTAGTGAATCGTTGATCAGGTGAAGGGTAGGTTAAGTGGATTGTGGCTTATATCCTGAACCGCGTGACCTGAAAACTATTTACACAGGAATACTTTTCAAACACGTCACAACTTAATCAACTACTCACCAATCAACCATCAACTTTTCACCCAAATTCCTACCTTTGCCAAAACTAAAAGTTGATGACCGAAAAAATTTTAGTGATTGGCGCCAATGGTCAGATTGGTACCGAACTGGTGATGGCTTTAAGGGGCATTCACGGAGCTGAAAATGTAATAGCATCCGACATTAACGACCCAACTTATGCCATACGAAATAGCGGCCCTTATGAAATTGTAAATGTGCTGGATAAGCATAACCTGCACCATATTTTTGATAAACATCGTCCGACACAGGTTTACCTGCTGGCAGCCATATTATCGGCCGTAGGCGAGCAAAAACCTAAAATGGCCTGGGATCTGAACATGACCGGCCTTATTCACGTACTTGATTTTGCTGTTGAATTTAAAACTGCCAGGGTTTTTTGGCCAAGCTCGATAGCTGTTTTTGGTCCGCATTCGCCGCAGTTTAATACACCGCAATATTGTGTAATGGACCCAAACACGGTTTATGGTTTCAGCAAATTGGCAGGCGAACGCTGGTGCGAATATTATTATACCAAATACGGGGTTGATGTACGGAGTATCCGTTACCCTGGCTTAATTGGCTGGAAGGCATCACCCGGTGGCGGAACTACCGATTATGCCGTGCATATATTTCATGAAGCGTTAAAAAAAGGCAAATATGAAAGTTTTCTTTCTGCAGATACTGCCCTGCCAATGATGTATATGGAAGATGCCATTAGGGCCACCATCAGTTTGATGGATGCACCGGCTGAGCAGGTTAAGATCCGATCATCATACAACCTGGCCGGAATAAGCTTTACCCCGGCGCAACTGGCCGATGAGATCAAAAAACATATTCCCGCTTTCGAGATGGGCTATGTTGAAAGCGATCCGCGCCAGGACATTGCCGATAGCTGGCCAAAATCAATTGATGATAGCCGTGCGCAGCAGGACTGGGGATGGAAACTGGAATACGAATTGCCAAAAATGACGGCAGATATGCTGGAGAATTTGAAAAAGGTAATATAGAGGTATAAAAGGTTAAAGGCGAAAGCATAAAGGTTTTACCTTTGTTGTTTTGCAAAACTTATACAAAAAACAAATTATATTCGCTGAGTCTATGGTCTATCGTCCATGGACGATGGACAAATAAAAAGTTATGGGAAGAGCATTTGAATTCCGCAAAGAAAGAAAGTTTAAGCGCTGGGCTAAAATGGCAGTGCAGTTTACCCGTTTAGGGAAAGAGATTGTGATGGCTGTAAAAGCCGGTGGCGGCGATATTACCACCAATTCGCGCTTGCGTACAGCTGTGCAAAACTCCAAGGCTGTTAACATGCCTAAAGACCGCGTTGAAGCTGCCATTAAAAGGGCCACAAGCCGCGACGAAAAAGATTACGAAGAACTGGTTTACGAAGGTTATGCACCTTATGGAGTTGCTGTTTTGGTTGAAACCGCTACCGATAATACCAATCGTACTGTTGCCAACGTGCGCAGTTACTTTACAAAATACGGTGGCTCGTTGGGTAAAACCGGGTCATTGGATTTTATTTTTACCCGTAAATCTGTTTTTACATTTGAGCCCGGCGAGCGCGACCTGGAAGAACTGGAATTTGAACTGATAGATGCCGGCCTGGAAGACCTGTTTGTAGAAGCTGATGAAGAAGGTAACGATATTGGCGTTATACATACAGCCTTTGAAGATTTTGGCAAAATGCAAAAAGCACTGGAGGAATTAGGTGTTGAAGTAAAATCAGCCAAGCTGGAGCGTGTGCCGCAATCATTTCATGAAGTAACAGAAGAACAGGTTACCGAGATCATGAAACTGATCGATCGCCTTGAGGAAGATGACGACGTGCAGGCGGTGTACCATAATATGGCGGAGTAAACGGATCTCAGATTTCTTTACCACGCGTCATTGCGAGTGATCATCAGGGGTGACCTGGAAAAAATAGTAATGACAAGTAAAAAAAGCGCGTCATTGCGAGGAACGAAGCAATCCCAAACTATGCAGATCGGATTTGCAAAGCTGCTCTGTAGGTAGGGGATTGCTTCGTTCCTCGCAATGACGGGGATTAAAATTTAATGCCATGCCACTATTCAGTTCACGTAAGGAAGAAAAGAAAGTAAAGGTAACCTTTGCCAATGGCTTGCTTTTTGTTGAAAAAGCTGATGGCAAGCAACAGGCCTTCCCCCTGGAGTGGTTCCCCAAACTGATGAACGCTACCGACGAGGAGCGTGCAGACTGGAAACAAACAGATAAAGGCATCCATTTTAATCAGCTGGATGTGGATGTGGCAACATAGATATGGGATGTGAGATATGAGATTTGAGACCGGAATGGTTTTATCTCATATCTCATATCTCACGTCTCAAATCTAATTAAATGGTTTTCGAAGAGTTTTTTAAAAAGAAAAGGATTGACCTGGCGGCTTTACAAGCGGCTGAGGGATCGTTGTTTTCTGAATTTAAAGATCACTTTGAACAGATGGGAGAGAAGAGTTTCGACCATTCCAAGAAATACTGGTTCAATAAGCTAAGGCGTCGGTTCCCGGTTCCGCAGGAAATAAAAACCGAAAAGGTTGCCATTGCAAACCCTCTTGCCGAACAAACTATTACCGATAGTTTGACAGAACCGGCAACGCCATCGCCAAAAATTGGTTTTACACCAAAATTCAGGGCGACAGCTATACCTAAACCCGTGGAGGAAAAACCGGAAGAGGTTAAGGCCGAAGAGGATAAACCTCCTGTTGAGAATATACCTGCAAAGCCTGCCTTTAAACCGCGTTTTAATCCGGCAATGGTAAAACCTAAACCTGCAGAAAGCACAGATGCTATTGAGGAAAAGCCGGAAGTAAAAGAAACAACTACTCCATCGGCAGAAACGCCTGTTACAAAGCCTGCTTTTAAACCGCGTTTTAACACTGCTATGGTAAAACCTAAACCTGCAGAAAGCACTGATGCTGTTGAGGAAAAGGCCGAGGTAAAAGAAACGACTACCCCACCGGCAGAAACGCCTGTTACAAAGCCTGCTTTTAAACCGCGCTTTAACGCCGCGATGGTAAAACCAAAGCCGGTTGTTGAGGAATCATCCGCAGAAGGTAAACAGGAGGAACCTACAGAGTCCTCAAGCGCTCCAACAGCAGAAATTCCAGCTGCAAAACCTGCTTTTAAACCGCGCTTTAACGCCGCGATGATGAAGCCCAAAACTGTTGAGGCGGAGGAAAAATCCGCGGAAAAGGAGGAGCAAATTGCTCCATCGGCGGAATCAACTGAAATAAAGCCGGCTGAAGAAACTCCTACCGCTAAACCGGCTTATAAGCCAAAGTTCAACATGAAAACCCTGCCTAAAAAGCCGGAACAGGAGTAGTGTAAATTAAAAACAGTCGCCCAACTTAGTTGAACGACTGCACAGCATCCTGTAAATCCTGAAAAATCCCTAAATCGTGTTATTTCTTTGTGATTGCCGGGCTTTCAAAACCAAGTTTGTTTAGACCGTTTTGCACATCGGGGCTGCTCATGAAAAGTTTCCAGAGCAGACCGGTGCGGTAGTTTTCTATCATTACCACAATTGGGCCCTGGTCTATAGCCAAATATGATTTTCCATACCAGTTATGCGATTCGCTGAAAGCATCGGTAAAGCCATATTCGCCCCAGATCTTATCGCCCAGATCGTAATAAAAATGGCGCAGGGCTTTCATGGATTGCTCCGGTGTGTATGGAAATGCAGATAATGCCGCTGTTGGTGTTATTACCCCAAGATCGTTTGTTGGCGAATGGGCATTATAACCTTCAAAGTTATCGCTGGCGGTAAGTCCCCAGCAGTTTTCGCCATAGCCTTTAAACTTTTTAGGGTTATCAACACAATAGGCGTAGTTAATGAGGGTATGGTTTTTATTCTGCTCCCAGTAATCGGCATATTGGTCTTTTAACCCTTTTGGATTTAAGCCCATAAACGAGTATTGCGAAAAGAAAAGCGGTCCGCCAAAATCAAAGCCCAAAGGCAATTTATAACCGTAAAAAGTTTTGCCATTTTTGAAGAAATCGCTTTGTGCCCAGCCCCTGTGGTAAACATCGGCACTTACCGGGTATCTATCCGCAGATGCAGCCAGCACGTACGTTATAAGGCATTCATTAAAGCCGTGGATAGGGAAATTCATGGCCCAGCCATTGTTGGGGCTCCAGTGCCAGTAAAGGGCATCACGACCATCGCGGGTGTACCAGCTCCATTCCATTTCGCCCCACATCCAGCTGATCACATCACGGATGCGCCGCTCTTTAGGATTGTTGGCGGTAAAGTATTGTTTTGCGCAGATCAGTCCCTGGAATAAATAGGCCGATTCCACAATATCGCCTCCGTCATCCTTGCGCCCAAACGGGATCACTTTGCCGGTTTCGCCATTCATCCAGTGGGGGAAAGCGCCATGGAACGAATTGGCCTTAAATAAAAAGTTGACCATCTTCACCATCCTGTCAACAGCCTGCTCATGGGTGATCCATTTACGGCTATCGGCAACAATGAGCGCCATTATGCCAAAGCCCGATCCGCCGGTTGTTACCACCTCATCGCCATAATCAAATGATTTGTTGCTGCGTTCGCGCGCCAGGCCGCTTACGGGGTGACCAAAATCCCAGAAATAGCGGAACGTTTGGCGTTGCACCACATCAAGTAATGCGCTATCGCTAAGATTTTTTATAATGCCTACTGGTTTAATGCCATCCGCTGCTGTGGTTTTTGTTTGCTTTTGTGCAAAGCAACACAGAGCAAGCATCAGCAAAATGGGGGTTATTATAATTTTTTTCATTTAGAATATCGTTATTAAAATTTATAGGTTAGGACTGCTGAATCCTAAGTTTTTCATGCCGGTTTTTACTTCGGGCGCACTCATAAACAGGTTCCAGAGCAGGCCGGTGCGGTAGTTTTCTATCATTACCACAATTGGTCCCTGGTCAATTGCCAGGTATGAATCTGCAAACCATGGGTTGGTTAAGTTAAAAGCATCGTAAAAGCCATATTGTCCCCATAATTTATCGCCAAGCGTGTAGTAAAAAAACCTTAAGGCCGCCATAGATTGTGTTGGCGTATAAGGCAAAGATGCTATGGCCGCGGTAGGCGCAATTACTCCAACATCGTTAGTTGGCGCGCTTGCTGTATAGCCGCCTTCAATATCACTTGCGGTTAGTCCCCAGCAATCGGCGCTGTAGCCGCCATTGGCCTGCGGGTTGGCAACGCAATAATTATAATTGATGGTGGCCTGTGCCTTGTTCTGCGTTTCGTAGTTGGCATAAGCATCGGTTAAGCCTTTTGGGTTGATGCCTAAGAACGAGTAATGCGCAAAAAACATTGGGCCGCCCTGCGCCGGACCAAGCGGTAAGGTAACACCATAATAAGTACTGCCATTTTTAATGCTGCCATTATTTGCCCATCCCTGGTCATAAACTGCTTTAGGGATGGCATGCGTTGTTGACGCTGCTCCCAGAACATAAACTATCAACGCTTCATTCCAGCCGGTAATTTTCATATTGATAGCCCAGTTTTGGTTGGGGCTCCAATGCCAGTATAAAACGTTTTGACTGTTTTGGCGAAACCAGTCCCACTCTACACCGTTCCATAAAGTATTGATATCGGTACGCAGCTGGGTTTCATCTGTACCGGTGCCATTAAAAAACTGGCGCGCGGTTATCAGGCCCTGCACCAGGTAGGAGGTTTCTACCAGGTCGGCGCCATTATCCTGCGCGCTGAATGGTACAACAGCACCGGTAACGCCATTAAGCCAATGCGGAAAAGCACCATGGAACTTTTGAGCTTTGGTATTTAAAAAGCCAACAATCTTTTGCATCCGCGCTAAACCATTGGCACGGGAGATAAAACCACGGTTAATGCCCGCAACAATAGCCATAATGCCAAAACCCGAGCCACCGGTGGTTACCACATCGCCCGATGAATTGCGTTCACGTGCGAGGCCGCTGGTGGGGTGGCCAAAATCATAAAAGTATTTGAGGGTTTGTTGCTCCACCAGGTCTAAAAGCTGATCATCGGTTATGGTGCCGAATTTTTTTGTACTATCGATAGCCGTGGTAAGCTGTACAGCCAATGCCGATTGCAGGCTGCCGCCCTTTACTGATTTTAGCGCTGTAGTAACATTCAGGGTGTACTGTGTAATGGGCGAGAAACCCGTTGGAGTAATTACAACCGTGCTATCGCTGTTTTGGTAGGTAGTATTGTAGGTAGCGGTTGCACCAGCCTTGCTGCTTATACTAATGCTGCCGGCTATTGATGTGCGGTTAAGCGGGGTTGAAAACGTAATGGCAATAGCCGGTTTGGCATTAACATTCACATATTTAAACCCATTGTTTTTTCCGTTCACTTTTAAAGCATTAAAGCTGAATGAGGCAACCGGTGGCGTAACAGGTGGTGGGGTGGTTTTTGATCCTTTGCCACAGGCAAAAAGTATGATAATTAAGCCCAAGACCAAACAATTTTTAAAATTCCTCATGCACAAACCCGACGTTAATAAATCCCGGTTAAATTATATTTTGAAAAAAATGGGTGCCCGGTTTTACCCGGAACAACCCAAATCAATCAACCAATTATCTTCCTGCTTTTTCCAGGTTATATAAAGCTAAGACCTGTGAGGCAGAAAGAGATTTGCTATAAAACCTTATCTGATCTAATGTTCCGGTTACGTAACCTGCCCAATCCTGCGCGACGGTATTGGCAGTAAGCGATGGGGTGGTTTGAAACTGCAAAGTACCAAAAACCAATTTTTTGGCATTGGTCCAATCCATAGGAGCAAAGCCCGTAACGGTGTTTTTACCTGCAAGAGCGCCATTGTAATACACATAAATTGTAGAGGCGTCTGCGTCAAAAGTTACGGTAACATTTATCCATGTATTCCAGGGATCTGCTACAGTATATCCGCCTTCCCATCCATCTATTCCCGTTGAGCTGCCGCTTTTGTTAAATGCATGCACTTTAAGTACCCCGGTTGATGATGTGCCGCCGTTATCAAAAAATATAGCAAGGCTACCCCAAAATCCGGCTCCCCCAGGCTGGTCGTTTTGAAGATCCATAAGCCCTGTTGCTGAAGTGTTTTGCGGCATATTTACCCAAACGCTTGCGGTAAAACTTTTAGAAGATTTGATCCCCGCAGGTGTATCATATAGTACGTATGATTTATCGGCTCCCTTTAATCCCTGGCCTGTTAATCCTTTAGTAAAGCTTGTTCCGGCTCCAACACCTGTGGCTCCCGATAAACTATCGGCAAGGTTGCTGTTGAATGGATAATAGGCTACTAAGCTTGCAGGTTCAATATCTTTTGTACTGCTATACCCGCCAAATGTTGGTAATGGTTTTGATGGGGCGTAAGTTTTAGGATCAAAACCTTTTTTGCATGATGATATGGTGAAGCTTGCAGCTACGCCCACCAGGAGCGCAACTGTAAGTGAATTTTTAAATGCTTTCATCGTTATTGAATTTTGATAATTAATAATTAGGGTTTTGGGTTAAAATACCCGCACTCAGGTCAATCTCGTTTTGAGGTACCGGCCAAACTTCGTTTTTGCCTGCTTTCCAACCCCTTGAACCAAAAACTTCTAAGCCTCTTCCCTGGCGTATAACATCAAAATAACGATCAAACTCCATCGCAAATTCAACTCTTCTTTCTTTATAAATAACGGCACGTAAAGCAGCCTGATCTGTGGTGGTAATTTTAGGCAGGATAGCGGCATTGGCGCCTCTTGCCCTTGCACGAACTACTTCTAACGGAGCTAAAGCGGCTGCCGAATTACCAAGCTCATTATTAGCTTCGGCATTCATCAGCAATACTTCGGCATAACGCAAAACAATTTTGTTTTGCTGGCAGCCTTCATTAAAGCCAGATACATATAGGCCAAAAGGCACATATGATTTTTGGTTGTACATAGGGTTATCACCGTTGGCAGGTATGGCATCGCCTTCGGGTGTAGTTTCGCCCCTGAAGATGATAGTGGCATCCCTGCGCGGATCGCCGGTTTCATACGCGGCGGCCAAATCGGCGCTCGGAACATTAAAGCCCCAGCCGCCGCCAGTTGAACCGCGAACGCCTTGTACCTGTGAGTATTGTGAATTGGAAGCAGCAGCATTATTGGGGATCAGCATACACTGAACCTCAAATATCGATTCCTGGTTATTTTTATGCGTAGTTCTGAACAATTGCTCATAATCAGGATATAGCGAATAGCCCATGCCCATTACCTGTGTGGTATAAGTTACCACATCGCTCCATTTCTTTTGATACATCGCTACTTTTGCATGCAGGGTTAATGCAGCGCCTTTAGTTATACGACCAACATCAGCCGAACCGTAGGTTTGAGGTAATACCGCTGCGGCATCGGTTAAATCGGTTTCAATTGCAGCATATACCTGTGCTTTGGCTGTACGAGGCAGGTTATACTCAGTGGGGCTTTTGGGTAAACTTAAACGCAAAGGTACATCGCCGTAAGCTCTTACCAGCCTGAAATAGGCATAAGCCCTGATGAATTTAGCTTCGGCAAGGTATCTTGCTTTTAACGCGTCGTCCATGGTGATGTTAGGTATATTACCCAGTATCTGGTTGGCAAAATTGATGGTTTGATACTCGCCAGCCCAAAAATCGGCAATTTGCCCTTCGCCGGCTGTTGCCGAAAAGTTATGGAAATTGTTCAGGTAAGTAGCATCGGTAGGGCTGCTGCCTTTTTCCACATCATCAGATCCCATGCTTTCAACGGCAATAGGCGCAAAAGCTATATTCTTCCATTCGTGCAGATTAGCATACATGGCATTTACTGCTGCAGTAGCATCGGCCTGGGTTTTCCAAAATTGTGTGGCTGCTGTAGTGCCGGCCGGATTGACATTTAGAAAGCTTTTTTTACAGCTTTGAAATGTTATGATAGATGCAACAAAGCCTAAAATGAGGGCCTTTTGCAAGAAAAAGTTTTTACTGTTCTTCATCTTTATTTTGATTAAAAAGTAACGTTAACACCAAAATTATAGGTTGCATACAATGGATATACGCTTGCATCGATACCCATGCTGCCTACGCCACCGCCAACTTCGGGGGTGAAGCCTTTGTAACCGAAAAAGGTAAGTGCGTTTTGAGCATTTGCAAAAAGCCTTACTTTTTGTATTTTCCATTTGCTTAAGAGGCTCGACGGTAATGTGTAACCCAATTGTGCATTCCTCATCCTGAAATACGCACCGCTTTCAACGTAAAATGAATTTGGGGCCGAGTTTGCTGTAGAACCCACATTTACAGATGGATAAGTGGTTGATGTACCTGCGCCATGCCAGCGGTGATCATAAAAATCTTTAGTAAAATTTTCATTACCAAAACGATAGGCTATGTTGGCGTTATATACGCTTACATCGGCAACGCCTTGGAAATCTAAAGTCAGGTCAAATTGTTTGTAAGTAAACGAGGTATTGATGCCATAGTTATATTTAGGCAGCGGGCTACCTAATACTACGCGGTCTTTGGTATCTATTTGGCCATCTTTATTGGTATCCTGGTAAATGAAATCGCCAGGTTGCGCGGTTTTTTGTTTTGACGCAGCCACTTCGGTAGGTGTTTGGAATATGCCGGTTACCTGGTAGCCATAAAATTCGCCAATTGGCTGGCCTACCACAGTACGCGTGGCTAAAGCACCGTTGGCAATTCCGTTACCGCCTTGGTAAATAGGGTTTTTACCACTTAGTACACTTAATACCTTGTTGGTATTTATACCAACATTGGCACTTACACTATAGGAGAAATCTTTTGATGCCTGATTTTTCCAGCTCAGTAAAAACTCAACCCCCCTGTTTTGGATACTGGCCTGATTAGCTATGATGGAGCTGCTGTTTGTACCCAGTGATGAAGGGATAGGGATAGAAAATATGGCATCCTGTGTTTCCCTGTTGTAGTAATCGGCCTCGAATGATAACCTGTGATTTAATACAGACCCTTCTATACCAAAATCGGTAGCTACTGCCTTTTCCCAAACAATGGTTGGAGGTACAACCGTATTTATGCTTGATCCCGGATTGGTTGTTTGCGGGTTACCAAAAATTGCGGTGAGGTAGGGATCGGATGCGATGGTTTGTACTGTTGGATTGATAGGCACTACCGAATTACCTACTTTACCCCAGCTACCGCGAAGTTTCAAATTATCAAATATATGCTGATCCTTCATGAAGTCTTCGTTGGTAATTACCCAACCGGCACCAACCGATGGAAAATAACCATAAGTATGATCTCCATAAAACTGTGATGCCCCATCACGGCGAATTGATGCATTCAGCAAATATTTATCTTTAAATGAATAATTAACACGGGCAAATTGCGATAATGCGCGGGTGTGCGCCTGCCTTGCAGGATCGGCATAGTAGGTTACCTTAGCTGTATCGGGAAAAGAAGTTACCAGGTTTCCGCTGCTTTTGTAAGGAACATTTTGCGCATGTGCATCGTTTTCAAAAGTGCGGTTATCCTGTGCGCTATAGCCTAACAAAGCAGTTAACTTATGATCTTTTATTTTAATATCATAGGTCAGGGTGTTTTCCCAGATCCAATTGCGGGTATCTGTTTGGTTTACATCCAAATTAGATGAGGTGCTTTTTTGGGCCAGTGTAGCGTAGTATATTGGAGAGTACGCTCTTACTTCGGCACGGCCGTTATCGCCGCCATAGCTCGATCTGAATTTAAAGTTCTTTAAAAATGACAGTTCGGCGTAGGCATTATAAGTAATTCTGTAATTTTTTGAACGCTGATTGAAAAAATCCAAAGTTGCCTGCGGGTTATAGTTGTTGCCGTCACCTGTATGGTAATCATTAGGGTCGCCATAAGCGCCATCCTTGTAGTAAACAGGTAATGTAGGCGCTACACCAAATAGCTGGTGAAAAATACCGCCATTGATATCTTTTGATTTACCTATCAGTCCGCTTGCTGTGTATCCAAATTTTAAAGCCTTTGTAATTTTAAAATCATTTGATAAATGCGCGGTATAACGTTTGTAATTATTTGTTTTGGCCAAACCATCCTGGTCAAGATAGCCAAACGAATAGTTATAAGTATATTTATCGGTACCGCCGCTTATAGAGCCTTCATGGTTGGTTACAAATGCATTTTGCAATATCTGCGCATACCAGTCAGTCCCTTTTCCAAAACTCGCAGGGTCGCTAAATAGCACGGGCGTTATATTGTTGTAAGTATACAACTCATTAATAGCGGTGGCATACTCGGTTGCGTTGGCCATTTTTACCTGGTTGGTAACTGATTGCCACCCTGCGTAGCCGTTGTAGTTAAATACCGGTTTCCCTTTTACGCCTCTTTTGGTCCCTATTAAAATTACACCATTGGCGGCCCGGATACCATAAATGGCTGTGCTTGACGCATCTTTAAGAATACTTACACTTTCAATATCCTGTGGATTTAAAAAGCTGATATCATTATACCAAACGCCGTCAACAACAAATAATGGGCTTACATTACCATAAACGGTTCCTAAACCACGGATGCTAACGGCAGGAGATGAACCCGGAGAACCGCTGTTGGTGATCTGTACGCCGGCTACCTTACCCTGTAAGCCGCTCAGCGCGTTGTTTGAAGCCTGTTTTGAAATATCTGCACCTTTTACTGTTGCCACCGAGCCGGTTACATCAAGCTTGCGCTGCGTACCGTAACCAACTACAACAACCTGCTGTAACTCGTTGGTTTGTGATTGCAGATGTACATCAATGGATGTTTGTCCGTTTACAGGAACTTCTTTTGAGGCATACCCTATATAAGCGAAGGTTAAGGTAGCTGTACCGGCAGCGCTAATGGTAAAGGCACCATTAACATCTGTTTGGGTACCTGTAGTTGTTCCCTTCACTAAAACAGATACGCCTATTAGGGCTTCGCCGTTTGCAGCATCAGTTACTTTACCTTTTACTGTTACGTTTTGAGCAAACGCGGCAGTAGCGGAAAATAAGAACAATAACATCACCCCTGAAATAGTAAAAATTCTTTTCATAGTGGTTAATTAAAAAAAACGTGTTAGAAATAATTGGTTTATTAGTTTACAAAGCTGTGCAGATATTACAGTTAAATCAAAAAAATTAACTCAACATTAATACATCAATCTTAACACGCTTTCTCAAAATGTGTTTTTTATTTTGTTAACTATTTGATATACTGAAATTTAAACCAATGTAATGTGTGGCTTATATACTACAACTGTAGAGCGCAGTAAGGCATGTTTATAAGGGGCTATGAGAGGTAATGATGTAGTATTATAGCTCAATGAGAAACTCCACAAGGTTTTTATCGTGCTCCAGGTTGAGCTTTTTACGCAGTCGATACCGCCTTATTTCAACACCCCGCAGGGAAATGTTTAAAAGTGATGCCATCTCTTTACTGCTCATGTTCATGCGCAGGTATGCGCATAGTTTAAGGTCGTTTGGTACAAGGTCGGGGTGACCGGATTTCAGTTTTTTGAAAAAGTTTTCATGAGCTTCGTTAAAACTTTTTTCAAATATGTTCCAGTCGCGTTCATCGTTCATTCCTTCATCTATCACTTTTTGGATTCGGCGCAGCTGATCGTCGGCCAGTTTTTGGCCGGTGGTATCTTTTAAATGTGCTATTTCTTCACTTATTTTTTGCAGCAATTCGTTCTTGTAAACCAAATTCATGGCCGAGTTGGCCAGCTCGCGGCTTTTACCGGCAAGATCGGCCTGTAACTGTTCGTTTTTTATGTTGATGATATGCTGTTCGCTGGCAATTGCTTCCTGCTTTAAAAACTCCTCTTTTTCGTGCTGCAGCTTTTGGTGAATGCGGTGCTGATGACGCCTCAATTTAAGGCGGTAATAATACCTTACCAGGTAATAGGAGAGTACCAGCAACAAAGCATAAAATACCATAGCCAGCTTGCCTGCGTACCATGGCGGTAGAATAACAAAGGTTAACGTAGTTATTTGTGATACATTTTGATCATTGATTTTGGCGCGTACTTTAAAGTGGTAGGTGCCCTGGTCAAGATTGGTAAATTCTTTCTGACTTTGTTGCGTCCAGTCGCTCCATTGCCGGGAATAGCCTTCCAGGTAGTACTGGAATTTAATTTTTGCCTGTTTATAATAGGGCAGCGAATACGAGATGCGGATGTTGTTTTGCGTATATGGAATGCCAATATCGCTAAGGTCCTGGCTGTTTTCGCTGATGGCAAAAACTTTATCGGTAATGTTTTCTACCTGGCGGATCAATACCTGCGGAATGTTTATTTTATTTGGTAAAAGCGCGTCTTCATCATTTAATATCACAAAACCATCATCAATACTGATGAGGTAGGTTGAGTTATTGATGCGGTTTATGGTTTCGTAATGCTGCACCATTTGCCCGGTAAGGATGCCGAAGCGATTGGTATCAATACTTAACCGGCCCGGTGCCGAAAAATCGGCCAGGGCTACACGGCCCTGGTTAATGAACCAGTATTTTTTGCCTATAGCCTTTATGATCTTGCTTGAAGTGGCAAAGGTGCCCAGCTTTTTGTTGAGCTGGGTGTATTTAAAAAAGCGATCGGTAATGTCGTCATAAACATAAAAACCCGAATCTGAGGAGAACACAACACGGTTATCAAGATCAAACACGTTTACGTTAAAGCTGCCCGGCAAGCCGTATTTGCTATCATAATACACTTTGGAGGTTACCTTTTTCAGATCCGCACTCAGCGTTACTTTATAAATGCCCTTATAGGCATGGCTCACCCAGATCTGCCCTTTGTTATCCTGCTCCACATAGCGCGATGGCTCCCCAAAACCTTCTACCTTATGATCAAAGAGCCAGTTACTGGCAGCATCTTTTTTGAAGATCACCAAACCGGTATAGGTTCCCTGGATAAGTTTATCCTGGCTTAGTTTTTTTGTGGTCCACCCGCCGGTTGTTGCCGATATTTTGGTGATAATATTGCCATTTACCTGGTAGGTTCCATCATTGTGGCCGCAAAGCAAACGACCATCCTGCAGGGTAAGTTCCCATACCTGGCCCTGTGAGCCGGGGATGAGTTTAAAATCAAATGATTGGAAAAGTTTACTGTTGTTATCGGCTATCCAGTCGCTGTAAAATAAGCCCTGGTTGGTACCGAGGTAGATTTTTTTATTAAATATGATGCTGGAATAAACAGTGCCAAACCTGCCGGTTTTATCGAAATAAAAATACAATGGCGAGTTTACTTCAATACGATCGATGCCGTTATCCAAACCGGCCCAAAGGTTTTGTTCGCTATCGGTATACAAGCTTAAAACAGTGTTGTTTTGTAACCCGCTTGATTTATTGATGTGTTGTATTACATTACCGGCAGTATCAACCACCACAATACCATTTAAAATAGTGCCATAAGCAAAATACTTACCGGCAATTTTTGCCCCGTTATTAAGCTGGTATGTTTTCAAAAAATCGTTGGCCTGGTTTACCCATGGTTTTATGGTTTGGCCATCATAAATAAACAATCCGTTTTGGGCGGTGCCTATAATATACCTTTCTTTTTGAAATGGCAGTATAGAAAGTACCCCGCTTGCGCCTAAAATATTACTGCCCGCAACATACACCAAATGATTGTTTATAAGCTCGAATAAGCCCGCAGATACCTGCTCAATAAAAAAGCGTTTGCCGGCCTTAAATAAAAACAGGTAGGGACTCGGCCCCTTTATTACATCAATTTTCCCTTTGGCGTAAATGTAGATAGATCCAAACGATTGGAAGATCACCCTATTGCCGTCAACATATATTTTCCAGATCTCCTCGTTTATTGGCCGGTATTTTTTGGGAACCAGGCTTACAAGCGAATTGTATTTTAAAAACCCTTTTTTATCATTGGCCCAGTAACCAAATTCGCCATAAGCGCCAATGTAAACTTTACCCCTACCATCGGCGGATACCGACCGAACGATAAGGGAATTGGGCATATGGTGCTGTTGCCAGTATTTGCCATCAAAAGCGAGTAAGCCTTCGGCATTGCCAAAATACATAATGCCATGCTCATCGCGCGTTACACTCCAGTTTTGATTGCCCGACTGGTACATGGCCTTGGTGTAGTTTTGTACATAAGGCACCCCTATGCTTTTTATATCAACCGCGCCGGCATTAAGGGCAATGATACAAAACAGGGATATAACAGTGAGCAGGGATCTACGCATGGGATATAAAATGGTATGAGCTTGTAAAGCAAACCAATTTTACGAAATTAAGCTTTGAATTGGAGAAATAAAAGATTAGCAAAAAGCGAAAAGCTTAAGGCAGAAAGCTTTGGGTATAGGATCTACTGTTTCAAAACGTTATTCCCGCCTTCAGAATTTACGGATCTTACCTCTCGCAATTGACGCGCTATACCGGCAATCCCTCGTTTTTCCTTTTCGCTGTATTTACTGGTTGCGGAACTTTTACATAGTAGCCTGTACCATCATAAATCCTTTTGCGGGGATGGATTTGGCAGGCATCGCTGCAGCAGCCTTCCATTTTAGTTCCGCATTCATCGCATTGGGTAAAATGCTCATTGCACTCGGGGTTGGCGCAGTTGATCATTTTAGGCGTAGTTTGGCCGCAATTACGACAGGTGGAGATAACCACAGGGTTCACGCTGTTTACATCGACTGACAGGCGGTTATCAAATACATAGCATTTGCCTTCAAAATCCTGGCCCCCTGCTTCTTTGCCATATTTAATAATTCCGCCATGCAGTTGGTATACCTCGGAGAAACCTTCGTGCAATAACAGGGCCGATGCTTTTTCGCATTTAATGCCGCCGGTGCAATAGGTCAGGATCTTTTTATCTTTGTATTTGGCCAGCTCATTGATCATCGCCGGGAAATCTCTGAAGTTTTCTATATCAAGCGTTACCGCGTTTTTGAATTTGCCTAAGGAGTGCTCGTAGTTGGAGCGAACATCCAAAACAACCACATCGTCGCGGTCCTTCATAGCCATAAATTCTTTTGGCTCCAGGTGTTTGCCGGTTTGTTGCTGCGGATTAATCACGTTAGGGTCGCGCAGGCCCGAGTATACGATCTCGGCTTTATAACGGCAGTGCATTTTTACAAATGATGGCTCGGCAACTTCATCAATCTTAAAGTCGATGCCCGCGAAACGCTCATCGGCGTGTACGGTATCCATATAGGTTTTACAAGCTTCGGCGGTGCCGGATACGGTACCGTTAAGCCCCTCGGTAGCTACAATAATGCGACCGGTTAAACCTAAACTTTTACAAAAATTTAAATGATCGGCAGCAAATTGCTCCGCATCGGCTATTGTTGAATAACAATAGTACAGTAGTGTGTTATATATTGCCATAAACCATTGATACTGCTGCAAACAGTGTTAAATGAAGTGCAAAGATATGATTTTGAGCGGAAAGGTAAAAGCATTTTGAGGTGAAAGGATAAAGGTAAAAGGCAAAAGGTTTTTGTAGGTTGGTGAATGGTGCACTAGGGGTGAAAGTTTATATGGTGATAAGGTGGGGTAAAGGTTATGTTAGGATTGCCGGAGGTGTGTTTTGGGGATGTTTTTGAGACAGGGCGTTATTACATGTAACCTTTCGCCTTTTACCTTTATCCTTTCACCTTTACCTTATGCCGTAAAAGATCCTGAACCCCTGGATGTATTTTTTATTACCGGCGTAGGATATACCATAATCAACCCTGAAAATAAGGCGTTGTACGCCTACATAATATTCCTGGTAATTGCGGTTGTTTTTGGTAGTAAGGTAATTAGCGCCTATGACCTCTTCCAGCTTGGCCTTTCTCAGGATGGGGATCTTATTAAATATCGATCCGGCAAAGTTGTGCTGGAAATGTGCTTCAAAAAAGGCTCCATTGGTACTATATGTATAAAAAGGTAAAAAGTGGAAACTGCCTACATAGGTAGGATCAAAGGTGGTACCCTGGTTACCTAAAAAGTGGTTGTAATCCATATAATACAGGGTTTTATCATTAAAGAAGCCTCCTGCAGTGAGCTTGAAAGCTGAAAAGCCGGTTAACCCCACCCTGATTTTGTATTGCGAAACATCAACAGAAGTAAAGTCATAATTAACATCCGAACCAAATAGCCCCTTGATGCCTTTGCGGTAATTTACGGTGAGCGCCGGGTATTTTGAAGGCAGGTTAAACTTGCCGGTAGGCCGGGTAGTATATCGCTGGTCGAACGTAAAAGTTGCCGAGGTACTAAAGGTAAGTGCCTGGTTCTGTGGAAATAAAAAGGAATGGTCATCGGCTGGCGTTCCCGGCGGGGCCAGCGGATTGTTTGACGTATATTCCCTGTTTTTAACATCTTTAATGTGGGCGTATGAGGTATTGTAAAGCTGGCTTCGGCTGGCATAGGACAGATTTCCGCTAAGTAATACCCCATTGGTAACCTCGCGCTGGTATCCAAACTGACCATAATGGGTGCGGTAATACTTAACATAGTTATTTTCGCTTAAGAGGGTACTCAGGGTATTAAAGTATAGCGACCTGGTGCCTACGTTATTTAAATCCAGAATATCGTTGCCAAGGCTCATGAAAAACTTAGCATTGTGAAAAGGATCATTCTTATATTCCGAGTAAACATTGGCACTCAAAATTTTGTTTACAAATCCGTACCGCAAGTTCGGCGTTATACTTAGCGAGCGGAAATCGTCCAGCTTTTTGGTATATCTCACCTTAGCATTAATACCAAAGCCCTCAACCGTGTTGTAATAAAAGGTTTGCAAAAAAGGATAAACATATAACGAATCCTTCTCGCTGCGGCTACTGGCATAGTAGCCAAATATTAAATAACCCGGATAGTTGATATGGTTTTTGGTATGTTGAATGGAATCTAAGTAGCGATCTGTTAACTTATAAGCTGCAACGCTATCCTTCTTTTGGTAATCCCGGGCTTCCTTTGTGGTTAAAGGAACAGGGCGAACAGATGCCCAGTAATCTTCTTTTTTTGAGTTTGCGGCAGTATCAATCTTTAATACTTCACCTGTAAAAAAATGATCCGGGAAAGTGGGGTTGATTTTATAGCTGTTATAAATAGCCAGGTAATACCCGCCAAATTTAAACCCAAAAACAGCTCCCTTAAAGTTGTATTGCACTGCCGATGGCATCCAAACGCTATCGGTAATGGCTACATATTGCTGGCTGATATGTAAAGTATCTATCAGGTTGAGGCTATTTATGCCATTGGCCAGGTACAGATCGGCACCGTATAAACGCCAGTCGCCCTCTACAATATAAATATCGCCTTGGAAATACTGGCCATGGCTGCGGCGTGGGATTACCTGTATTTTATCAATAACGCGACCATTCTCATTTGATACACCCAATAGCTTATACCTATAAAATGTTAATGCATTTGATGCCAGGGGCGATACAAAGCCACGGGTACTTAAGCCGTTTATAGTAAACACATTATTATAAAAATTCACCTGCAGATCGGATGCCTTATTATAACTAAAAGCAGTGTTAATACCAGCTGTTCGGTTGGCAATTGTAATTTCCTTTATCTTATCAGGCCTTTGAAAACTATATTCCGATAATGATTCCTGCTGATAAAGAATGCCGCGACCTATGGAATCCAGATCAAGCGTATTGATAACCTCTTTTGATAACAGGGATTTAGGCGCGCTCAACAGTTTTTGCACTCCTTTTATATAAACCGCGCAGGAGTATGAAGCGGCTTCGTCCAAGTAGTATTTTCGCTTTTTGATTACTTGTTTCATGATGGTATCAGCAGCATCGCGGTTTTTGCGATAAATGGCAGCTACCCTTGCTGTTCCAAAAACCTCGTCATCCATTTGCACATTCAAGGTTTCATCATGATCTGTTATAGTAACTGTTGCTACCTTTTCATTAAAGCCAACTGAACGGTAAGTTAAATTATAGGTGCCGGGCGAAAGCTTAAACTGGTACAATCCGTTTTCATTAGCTGTAGTACCATAGGTTGAATTGCGAATGTATACTGAAGTAAAGGGAATTACGTTGTTTTTTTGATCAGTTACCTGCCCGGATAACAGATATTGCTGTGCTGTTGTATTAAGAGCGCATAAAATAGTGACAATCAGCAGTAAGTTTCTTTTCATAATCTTTCTTTAGTAAGAATACTTTTTGCCTCCAAAATGTTTCATCTAAAGAGGCTATTTAATATTTAGACCTCATTAGGCATTTCAAATGCATGTGAATGCTTAATTTTGCTGCCTTTAATATTACATACTATGTATAATACATTACAGCCGGTTTTACAGCAGGAACTTAAAGCCATTGAAAATGCGGGGTTATATAAAAAAGAACGCATTATTACATCACCACAGGGTGCGGATATTACTGTACAGGGCGGCAAAGAAGTAATTAACTTTTGCGCCAACAATTATCTTGGCCTATCTGCAAATCCTAAAGTGATACAGGCAGCTAAGGATGCAATGGATACCCATGGTTACGGTTTATCATCTGTACGTTTCATCTGCGGTACACAGGATATACATAAGGAGCTTGAAAAAAAGATAGCCGAATTTTTAGGTACTGAAGATACCATACTTTACGCCGCGGCATTTGATGCTAATGGCGGTGTTTTTGAACCATTGTTTAACGAACAGGATGCTATAATATCTGATGAGCTGAATCATGCTTCCATTATAGATGGTGTACGCCTTTGCAAGGCCCAGCGCCAGCGCTACAAGCACGATGATATGGCTGATCTTGAAGAAAAGCTTAAAGCTACCCAAAGCTGCCGTCACCGTATCATAGTAACAGATGGAGCCTTTAGTATGGATGGCACTATTGCACAACTTGATAAGATTTGTGCTTTAGCCGAACGATACAATGCCCTGGTGATGATTGACGAAAGTCATTGCTCGGGCTTTATGGGTAAAACCGGGAGGGGTACCCATGAGCATCATAACGTGATGGGTAAAATTGACATTATTACCGGCACTTTGGGTAAGGCTTTGGGCGGTGCATCGGGAGGATTTACATCCGGCCGTAAAGAAATCATTGATATGCTGCGCCAGCGTTCGCGTCCGTACCTTTTTTCCAACACGCTTGCTCCATCTATCGCCGGCGCATCAATAGCTGTTTTGGATATGCTGAGTGAAACTACCGAGTTGCGCGATAAACTGGAAAGTAATACCCAATACTTCCGCCAAAAAATGACGGAGGCCGGATTTGATATAAAACCGGGAGTGCATCCAATTGTACCGGTTATGCTTTACGAAGCTAAGCTTGCACAGGAGTTTGCCGCTAAAATGCTGGAAGAAGGCATTTATGTAATTGGCTTTTACTACCCGGTAGTTCCGCAGGGTAAGGCCCGCATCCGTGTTCAGATCTCCGCAGCACATGATATGCATCATTTGGATAAGGCTATAGCGGCGTTTACCAAAGTAGGGAAGGAATTGGGAGTGATTAAATAATTTTATATTTGCATCTTATTGTAAGCATGATTTATTCATGCTTGCCTGTTTAATAATAGTTAAGGAAAATAATGCAAGCTCAAATAGATCAATATACTGCCGAGATCAACGCCTTTTCACCGGTTAATGCCGATGAATTGGAAACGTTCAGGATAAAGTTTTTAGGCACCAAGGGAATTATCAAAGACCTGTTTGAGCAGTTTAAAAATGTCGGCCCCGAAGAAAAACGGACCTTTGGAAAGGTACTTAACCAGTTTAAGCAACTGACCGAGGCAAAATATACGGAGTTAAAGGATGGTTTTGAAGCTGGTCCGCAAGCTAAAGACCTGGATATCGATTTAACTTTGCCTGGTGATGGCTTCACTGTTGGCTCGCGTCACCCCTTATCATTGGTACGTAACGAGATCATCGATATATTTAAGCGCCTGGGCTTTGTTGTTGCAGAAGGACCGGAGATTGAAGACGACTGGCATAACTTTTCGGCGTTGAACTTCCCTGAGGAACACCCGGCACGTGATATGCAGGACACCTTTTTTATTAAAAAGAACAATGGAAAGGATGACATTGCTTTGCGTACCCACACCTCATCGGTACAGGTGAGGATGATGGAGCATGGCAAACCTCCGTTCAGGGCTATTATGCCCGGCAGGGTTTACCGTAACGAGGCTATTTCGGCACGTGCTCATTGCTTTTTTCACCAGGTAGAAGGTTTGTATGTTGATGAAAATGTATCCTTCGCCGATCTGAAACAAACACTTTATCACTTTGTGCAGGAGCTTTACGGCGAAGGCACCAGGGTACGTTTCCGCCCATCGTATTTTCCGTTTACTGAGCCATCTGCCGAGATGGACATATCCTGTACCATTTGCAAAGGTTCTGGCTGTAACATGTGTAAATACAGCGGCTGGGTTGAAATATTGGGTTGCGGTATGGTTGATCCGAATGTTTTGGAAAACTGCGGTATAGATAGTAAGAAATTTACTGGTTTTGCGTTTGGTATGGGTATGGAACGAATTGCCAATCTTAAATACGTTATTCGCGATTTGCGCCTGTTCTCAGAAAATGACGTGCGCTTCCTGAAGCAGTTTACAACCGAGATGCTATGAGAAGGCTGCTGATGATAGCATTCATTAGCTTATGCTATTTTTCATGCGGCAAAGCTACAGACTATGTACCCAGTGTACCGGTGAATTTCTCGAGGGCAATAAATGATCCCAGCCTATCGGCGCTTAACAGTGCTGGTGGTGTGGTTTTCATAAGCGGTTATGGTGTTGCCGGGTTAATCATTTACCGTACAGCAACCGGCGGGTATGTTGCCTATGACCGTTGCAGCAGCTATCAGCCCGAAAAAAAATGCGCCGTAACACTTGATGCCTCCGGCTTTACAGTAACCGATCCATGCAGCGGATCAATGTTTTCGCTGAGCGATGGAACGCCTGTAAAGGCCCCGGCAACTAAAGCATTAAGGAGCTATATTGTAAGTTATTATAATTATACGATAACCGTATCCAACTAATTCATGGAAGCCGATAAAATAAAAGACAGTATAAAGCGGGCAGCTCAGGATCTATTCCGTAAATTCGGTTACCATAAAACCAGTGTTAACGAAATTGCCAAAAAAGCAAAAATTGCAAAGGCCACTATCTATAAATACTTTGATAGTAAAGAGGCTGTACTGCATATTTTGTTAATGGACTATATTAAAGCCAGTGTTGATGACCTGGTTCAAAGCAACACGCCCGATATGGATGAAGAGGCTCACCTCAATAACCTCATCATGAAAACCTGTCGCCTGTCGTACACCGTTTGCAACGAATTTATAGGTTGGGATTTCATTCGCGAATCAACCAACTCCCAGGATTTTTTAAAGAACTTATCCAACGAGCTGGAAGAAATGTTAATGGCTTCATTTATTCAACTACCGGGTATCCGCAAGCATGAAACCTACCACCAACGATTGCGGTTTTTAATTAAATGCAGTAAAAGCATAGTGTTCAGCTTTGCATTTACTTCGGTAAGCGATTCAGATGTACGTAAGAACTTTGTTTCTTTTCAAAAAGAGATTCTTCCTTATTTAGTAAAGGCGGCTATTGCGGTATAGTTATAAATTTAATCGGCAAGTCGCCACAACATCAGTAAAATATTATGGAGGGTAAAATGATCGTGCCCTTTGTTTGTATGTAAAATATATTGGTTGTTTTGTTTGTCAAAAATCGTGAGTTCATTCCATTCCGACTTTTTTTTATTATTAAACCACATTCCCTGAATACTGGCTATGTCATCAAAAGAAAGTTGAAATACTTTTTGATCATGATATCCAATAACTTGTTTTGTGCAAACTAATGTCCATTCTGCGGAAGGCTTGGTGAAAAAAAGTACAGGGATTCCACTTAACGTTTTGTCTATATTATTCAGTAAATACCTTTTTTTCTCATCGGTAAGCTCACTGAAGAAAAAAATATATCCTCCAGATATGCTGTACCTGGTTATTTTCCATTTTATTCGGTTAAATATAAATTCGTCACTCTTTTGCACCTGATAAAAATATAAATAAACTGGTTAGGTGAAAATTATCATAATCGATTTTGTAACTCAAAGGTCTTTTATTCTTCTGTGAAAGAATTGAACTTGGTATGTTGATGTATTTTTCACGTAGATAAGCTGGGGGTCGGCATTAACGTTACCAGGACAAAGAAATTTATTTTCAAAAATACCATATACCATATTGGTTTTTAGTATGTTATTTACTATGTTTGCATAGTAAATTAAAAATGCCATGAGTCGTGAACTAACAGATTTTTCTGACCAGATAGATGAGGAGTTCGAGGTTGAGGAAAAAGCAACAAAAGGTATAATAAGTTACCTGTTAAGCTTGTTTGCTTAGCAATAACAGCATGCCGCCTTTTGTATGTTAACACCTTGATTCTTGTTCGTGCTTCCTGATTATGCTTTTTTGCATAACTTTGCAGCCTGATGAATAAAGTTGCGAAACAGAAGTTTTTTGAAGACGTTCGGATAATTGATATTGCCGAAGAGGGTAAAGGGGTAGGCAAGGCAGATGAGTTTGTGCTTTTTGTTGATAAAGCCATTCCCGGCGATGTTGCTGATGTGCAGGTTTACCGCAGCAAAAAGAATTTTGGTGAGGCAAAAATCACCCAACTAAAACAACCATCGGAGTACCGTACCGATCCTTTCTGCGAGCATTTTGGCACCTGTGGGGGCTGTAAATGGCAGCACATGACCTACGAGGCGCAGTTAAAATTCAAACAAAAATCTGTTGCAGACGCGCTTGGTCGCATTGCCAAAATTGATGTTGACGGTATCATGGATATTATTCCTTCCCCGGCCGACCGTTATTACCGCAACAAACTGGAGTACACCTTTAGTGATAAACGCTGGTTGTATGATGGCGAGAACAAGGAGGACGAAACGCTCAACATGAATGCGCTGGGCTTTCATATCCCCGGCCGTTTTGATAAAATACTGGATGTAAAACACTGCTACCTGCAGGCCGAACCATCAAATGATCTGCGGAACAGCATCCGCGATTTTGTGATAGAACAAGGCTATTCTTTTTATAATCTGCGCAATCACCATGGCGCTTTGCGTAACCTTATTGTACGTACTTCATCAACAGGCGAGGTGATGGTAATTGTGGTTTTTGCGTATGTGAGCGAAGATGAGGTGAACAAGCTGATGAGCTTTATAGATGCAGGTTTTCCGGAGATTACTTCACTGCTATACATCATTAACCAAAAAAAGAACGATACCATTTTTGACCAGGATGTAATAGCCTTTAAAGGTCCCGAATTTATCCATGAGGAAATGAATGGTATAAAATTCCGCATTGGTCCAAAATCATTTTACCAAACCAACAGTATCCAGGCCTTGCGGCTGTATGAAATAACCCGTGATTTTGCAGGTTTCACCGGGGAAGAACTGGTTTACGACCTGTACACCGGCGCCGGTACCATTGCCAATTTTATAGCAGGTGACGTGCGCGAAGTTATTGGTGTGGAGTATGTGCCTACAGCTATTGAAGATGCCAAAATAAACTCGGCCATTAACAATATCACCAATACAAAATTTTATGCCGGCGATATGAAGGATGTGCTGGTGGCCGGTTTTGTAGCCGAACACGGTAAGCCGGATGTGATCATTACCGATCCGCCGCGTGCAGGCATGCACCCGGATGTAGTTGCCCGCCTGATGGAGATTGAGGCCCCAAAAATAGTTTATGTAAGCTGTAATGCAGCTACACAGGCCCGGGATTTGCTGGTACTAAAAGAAAAATACGACACGGTAAAAATACAACCTGTTGATATGTTTCCGCATACACAGCATGTAGAGAATGTTGTGCTGTTGGTATTAAGATAGAGAAGAGGAAGGACAGAAAGAAAAAGGAGCAAGGATAAAGGACAAAAGACTCTTTCTGGAATTAGAGTTTTATCTGCCTGGAGTTTCCCTTTTTGATTTAGAGTTTATCATTTAGAATTTTCTAACGTATGCAACCCGAAGACCTGTTAAACGAAGGTAATAATAAAGACAGCCAGGAAGCGGCAAAGAACAGTCCGCTACTGAGCCTGGAGCGAGATCTTAAATTTTTTACGGATTCTATTCATGAGGTAGCTATCGAGATCATGATGGAAGGTTTATCTTCTTATCCCATTTTCATCGCCCACCAGCACGAACTCAAATTAGGAGAATTGATACTTGACAGGCATGATCTTAATTCGGATTGGAGCATCCACGCTTCAACGCTTGAAGAATTCACAGAACGTGGTGTAATTAAGCCCGAATTAAAAGACCGTTTCATCAACAGCTATAAAAATCCTAATGAATATATGTGCGTGTTTGTGGTAGTGCCGGAGGGAGCAAACTTTGTTTACGTTCCGTATAAAAAATAAGCTGTCGCAAAGTTTTAATGTTACAAAGTTGAAAGGTTACTTTGCAAAACGTTAAAACGGACTTGTATATTTACCACAAAAAAATGGAACATTACAACGTGCCAACTTTCAAACATTACAACAATTAATTCACATGTCTGAAAAAAAACTCCTGATATTAAACCAGCAACAGATACAGCAAAAGCTCGACCGTATTGCTTACCAGATACTGGAAGATAATTTCGACGAAGAAGAAATAATGATAGCCGGCATTATGCCCAGTGGTAACCACATTGCCAAAAGGCTGAAAGCCATCCTTGAAGAAATAGCTCCCTTTACCTGTAAACTGTTATCTATTGAACTGGATAAACAAAGCAGCAGCCTGCAGGCCAAAATTAATTTTGATGTAACGGAGTGCAGTAACAAAGTAGTGATCCTGGTAGATGATGTGCTCAATAGCGGTAAAACCCTTGCGTATGGCTTTGGTGTTTTCCTGGATGTACCGCTCAAAAAATTGCGTACAGCAGTATTGGTAGATCGTAACCACAAAAGCTTCCCCGTAACAACCGATTTTGCAGGCATGGCTTTATCCACGGTAATTAAAGAACATGTTGATGTTGTGCTTGATGAAGAGGGCGAAGAGGATGCGGTTTATTTGAGGTAATTGTATTAACTTTCTTTACAAAGGTTAATGCAGTACAATTATCAAAAACTTTGTGGCTTTAGCACCAAAGCTATTATGTTGCTGGTACTGTTACCGCTATCTCTCCATCATCAGAAATGCTTAACCCGCTCCCCGGAAAATCTGATTCGGTAAGTGTTCTGATCCTTATAGCCGCCCGGTTCAGGGTATCCTTAACCAGTCCGGTATCATGGGCTTGCCTGAACGATAAAATCCGGCCTTTTAAAAACTCGCCTTTTTTATTTACATATACTTTCAGCATAGGCGCCAGGCCGCAAATACCGGCCACGCTTACACAACGATAGGTGCAAAAATTACCAAGGCTATAAGCAATCAGCCGGTTATTATAAAGTTCTATAGCGCGGTTAACATGAGGCCCATTGCCAAGGATCAGATCGGCCCCTGCATCAATAGCATTATGCGCAAAAGCATGCACATCGCCGCGTTTTTCATTAATGTAACTTTCCATAGCACAGGGCACATGCTCAAAATCAATGCCCTCGCCGCCGCCATGAAAAGATACAATAACCACATCACAACGTTGTTTCAATTTGCTGATGATACGGGCCGCGCCTTTCAGATCGAGTATTGATACCGTGTTTGCATTTGGAGCAAACGAGCAAAAGCCATATTTAACGCCATTCAATTCAAAAACGGTTGAAGGCTTAACCAGCAGCCCTGCATTATTAATGCCAAGGCCATCCAGCGTTTTAATAGTGCTTTTGCGACCGTTTACGTCAAAATCGTTAATATGATTGTTGGCTAAGCTAAGCACGTTAAAGCCGGCATCTTTTAAAACCGAGGCATATTTAGTAGGCATCCTAAACAGGAAGGCCTTGCTTTTTTGGTGTAATTTAAAATGCGCAGGATCGCCATTATCAAGCAGCGAGCCTTCCAGGTTGCCAAATATTATATCTGCGCCTGTCAACTCAGGCTTTACGGCTCTAAAGCTATTGATGGCACTGTCTGGCGGCAGGGTAGTGCTGTCGGGGTATGATGTGCCCAGCATAATATCACCTACTGCGGCAATGCATAATGAATCGGGCCGAACAGGAATGATTTTTACTGATTGGGTTACAGGTGGTATCACCGCCTTCTCCTTATGTCGCGCCAGGCGATGTTTAATAAGCGTGGGGTTTTCACAGGCTTGTAAAAGCATTGCACCGCAAAAGGTTATAGGCAATAAAAAAAATCGTGCGGAAAAAAAAAGTCCCTTCATATTTATGAAAGGACTAATTTATATATTTAATTGAATTTCTTTTAATTATTATCCTCTTCGTCGTTGGTTGCAGGGGTATTGCTCAACTCATCTTTAAACGAAGCAAGCATGCGKCCTCCCCTGTAAAAATAGCGGCTATAGTATTCGTCATCAAGGCTGCTGATAGCTACGCCCCTTGATGATGCATGTGCAAATCTGCCGCCACCAAGGTAAATACCTACATGCGATATCCTGCGGCTATGTATTTTAAAGAAAACCAGGTCGCCTTCTTTAAGCTCATCCTTGTTAACAGGATTAACCATGCTGAAAATATCGCGTGAATTTCTTTTGATATCAAGGTTAAAAACCTCGCTGTATAATTCTTTTGTAAATGCAGAGCAATCGATACCTTTTCTGGAGCTGCCACCAAAGTGGTAGGGGGTACCAATCCAATCATAAACAAAGTGAAAAAGTTTCATGTTTGAGGTTGCGGATAACGCGACACCCATAATTTGCGATAAGTATGTTTTTGCTAAACCGTCCTGTTCATCGGTTTTATCCTCAGCAACACTTGTAACATTTTTTGTTTGAGCTTGCGAAGCTAAAACAGTGAAAATAAGGGCAATAGCCAGGGCAAATTTCTTCATTTAATCAGTTGAATTGTTGATAGGGTCAACAAATTGTTTATTAAATTAGACACTTTGTCTATCGTTGAATACAAAACTATCCATATTTTTTAAATTTGCAAATAAAACGCGCTTTTTTTTCAAAAAATATAAATAAACAGGCTCAACTAAAAATCTTATTAATTTACAGCTGTTACTATTACGAAGAACGATTACATAATGTTGTGAAGCCCGATTCTTAATGTACTATTTATTACAGGATTGGTGAAAAAAAAAGTCTGAAATTAAGGGCAATCATGTCTTTTTGACGGTTCGGACATGGAAAGTTGGTCGAAATGCTTTTGTAAAACCTTAAAATAGCCTTATAAAGTTTGGTTAAACAAACAAAACAGGCGTTATAATGCTTATAAAACATCCTAATATAAAATAAAAAATAAATCTGCATAACAAATTGGTTGTGGTTTCGATAATTTAAAGGATATAATTAGATTTGCGCTTTACTCCAAAGAAAAAGATTGTTTAATTACATGAGTTCAATCGAAATAACAAAGGACACTTACCTGATGTGGTACGAACAAATGCTGTTGATGCGTAAGTTCGAGGAAAAAGCAGGACAACTATACGGACAACAAAAGATCAGGGGCTTTTGCCACCTGTATATTGGGCAAGAGGCCGTGCTGGCCGGAGCCATGTCTGTAATGAAACAGGAAGACAGTATGATCACCGCTTACCGCGATCACGCGCATGCTTTGGCAAAAGGGGTAACACCAAATGCTATCATGGCCGAGTTATATGGTAAAGCAACCGGATGCTCAAAAGGCAAGGGCGGATCAATGCACATGTTTGATAAAGAAAAACACTTTTACGGTGGCCACGGTATAGTTGGCGGACAGGTGCCAATGGGCGCAGGTATCGCTTTTGCCGAGCAATATAAGGGAACTGAGTTTGTGAACATAGCCTATATGGGCGATGGTGCGGTGCGCCAGGGTGCACTTACCGAAACCTTTAATATGGCTGCACTTTGGAAACTGCCCGTAATTTTTGTTTGCGAAAACAATGGTTATGCCATGGGTACTTCTGTAGCCCGTACTACTATCCAAACTGATATTTATAAATTGGGCTTGCCTTATGGTATCCCCTCATCAGCTGTTGATGGTATGGACCCTGCCGCGGTACACGTAGCAATGGATGAGGCTATTTCACGTGCACGTGCCGGCGAAGGCCCTACATTCCTGGAAATGCGCACTTATCGTTATAAAGGTCACTCTATGTCCGATCCTCAAAAATACCGCACTAAAGAGGAATTGGAAAGCTATAAAGCAAAAGATCCGATTGAAATAACCCGCCAGGCTATTGTTGAAAAAGCTTATGCCGACGAGAAATGGTTTGAAGAAGTTGATGCAAGGGTAAAAGTATTGGTTGATGAATCGGTTAAGTTTGCCGAAGAATCACCATGGCCGGAGGCTTCTGAATTATATACCGACGTTTACGTTCAAAGCGATTACCCTTACATTAGGGACTAACCGTTATATTTATACCAAATTTTTTATAACACATATAAATAGTATATGGCCGAAGTAGTTAGAATGCCTAAAATGAGCGATACCATGACCGAAGGGGTATTGGCGAAATGGCATAAGAAAGTTGGCGATAAAGTAAAATCCGGCGATGTATTGGCCGAGATTGAAACTGATAAAGCTACCATGGATTTTGAATCGTACCAGGATGGCACCTTATTATATATAGGTGTTGAAGAAGGTAGCGCCGTTCCGGTTGATGCTGTAATTGCCGTTTTAGGTAAAGATGGTGAAGATTACAAAGCAGCCCTTGCCGATGGTGCAGGAGAATCTGCTGCGCCTGCTAAGGAAGCGACCCCAGCTAAAGAAGCTGCACCGGTTGCTGATAAAAAACCTGCCGCTACTGCTGCGCCAAAGGTCGACCTATCAAGCATACCGGCTACTGTAATACGTATGCCTGCGCTTAGCGATACCATGACCGAGGGCGTTATCAATAAATGGAACTTTAAAGTTGGTGATAAAGTAAAATCTGACGACTCATTAGCTGATGTGGAAACCGATAAGGCTACTATGGAAGTTGTGGGTTACGAAGCAGGTACTCTTTTATATATCGGCCCTAAAGAAGGCGAGGCCGCTCCTGTAAATGGCATTATAGCCATTGTAGGAAAAGAAGGTACCGATATTACGCCGTTATTGCAGGATACAGGTGATGCCCCCGCTGCCGCGCCTGCAGAAGAAGCCGCACCAGAAGCCAAAGCGGCAAGCACTGATGCTGCCCCTGTTGCTTCATCATCTGCAGATGACAGCCGTGTTAAAGCATCGCCACTTGCGCGTAAAATTGCTAAAGATAAAGGCATTAACCTTAATGATGTAAAAGGCAGCGCAGAAGGCGGCCGTATCATTAAAAAGGATATTGAAGATTATACACCAGGTGCAAAACCAGCGGCAGAAAGCGCACCGGCAACCGCTGCTCCTGCTTCTGCACCAGCTGCAAAAGCTCCTGTAGTTTTGCCAACTTATACAGGCGAAGAAAAATTCAGCGAAAGGCCGGTTACACAAATGCGTAAAGCAATAAGCCGCCGTTTAAGCGAAAGCTTATTTACCGCACCGCATTTTTACGTAACCATGAGCATCGATATGGACCAGGCTATTGCAGCCCGTACCCGTATTAATGATGTTGCCCCGGTTAAAATATCGTTTAATGATTTTGTATTAAAAGCGTGCGCAGTTGCCTTAAAACAACACCCTGCTATTAATTCGGCATTTATGGGCGATAAGATCCGCACCAACGAACATATCCACATAGGTGTGGCAGTTGCAGTTGATGAAGGTTTGCTGGTACCGGTTATTAAATTTGCTGATGGTAAATCATTAAGCCACATCTCGGTTGAAGTGAAAGAATTTGCCGGTAAAGCGAAAGCTAAAAAATTACAGCCTGCCGAAATGGAAGGTTCAACCTTCACCATATCAAACTTAGGTATGTTTGGTGTTGACGAGTTTACTGCTATTATTAATACACCAAATGCCTGTATCCTTGCTGTGAGCGGAATACAAGCGGTTCCGGTTGTTAAAAATGGCGCAGTGGTACCAGGCAACATTATGAAGGTTACGCTAAGCGCAGATCACCGTGTGGTTGATGGCGCAACGGCCGCAGCCTTCCTGCAAACGCTAAAATCATTACTGGAAGAACCGGTAAGGTTGTTAATATAAGTCTTTGGATTAAGGACTAATAGACAAAGGATAAAAGACAAAGAGCGATGGGTTATACTCATCGCTCTTTTTTATTTACACTAAAAATCCATTGTTATGCTTAACGGCGACAAAAGGAATTGTTTATCGTGATTGCCTTAACAGCTTAAAGTTTCCCGATAATCTCCTTCAATTGATGCACATGCCTTTGAGTATGATAAATGGCTACAGTAATCCATTCCAGCCGGGTAAGGTAACCTATGCCGGTAAATTCGGAAGCAATACAGGTATCTGTCAGATCTTTGGTTTGTATATTTTCTTGTAATTCTTTAAAAACTGATGCCAGTTCTGTCATTAAAACATTCTTGTCATAGTGTTTATCGGCAGGGGCCAGCATCAGCGCAGTTGGGTATTTGGCATCAAAATCTAAAAACAGATCTTTTATGGCTTTGGCAAATTTATCCGGACTTCTTTCTGTTGTTTTAACCGCGGCATTTATTATTGATATTGTACCCAAAACCGACAGCCTGATATGTTCGATCACTTGCCCGGCCGTCCAGCTTCCCTCAAATGGGATGCGGTTAATCTCATCCTGTTTAATCGATGTTATTACCTGCATAAATTCATTAGCGGTAGACTCAAACTGAACAGCTAAGGGTTGCGGTAAAGCGCTTGTTTGTGATTGATCTTTCATCTCGTTGGTTTTTGTTGACTCAAATATCGGCAGAACTAAATACCTGGTTGGGTGGCAATAAAGACTTTTTCGAGGGCGATTTGCGACAAATTAATTATAGTCTTACAGCTCCTTCCGCATCACGTAATCATTCATCCAATATGGCCCTATAGGGATATCCTCTTCATACGCAATTGCAAAGCCCATCTTCCCGTAAAAACTCAGGGCCTTATTGCTTCTGTTCACATTAAGTTCCAAAATGTGCTTTCCTGCATCTTTGGTTTTTTGCGCTACGGCGTTAATTAGTATTTTACCGTAGCCTTTGCCCTGGGTTTGCGGCAGGCAGTACAGCTTGTGAAGCTTAAAAATATCCGCATTTTCTTCGCGTGGCGAATAGGCGGCAAAAGCAACAGGGATACCCTTCTCTTCTAATAGCAGGTAAGTCTGCAGGTCTTCAGCCACCTGTTTGCTGATCTTATCTGCCGAATAAATTTCATTCAGCATAAATTCTATCTGCTCTTTCTCCAATATAGGCGAATATGCTGCCCACCAGGTAGTATCGGCTATTTGCAATATGGTATCAACATCGTTAACTATGGCCTTCCTTATAGTATACATTTTTTTGTCTGTTAATCTCAAATAAGTTGATTGACTTTAAGCTTTGTGCATTCTGCTTCAAGCTTATTATGCTTTTTCTTCCCATATCATGCAAAGGTGCAGGATGGTTTCTACCGCCTTTTGCATATCCTGTACCGATACCCATTCCTGCTTACTATGAAAGGCATGCTCGCCTGCAAATATATTAGGACAGGGCAAACCCATGAACGATAGTCTTGAACCATCTGTGCCGCCCCGGATACTGCATAATTTGGCAGTAAGGCCGGTTCTGTTAATGGCTTCCATGGCATTTTCAACTATCTCCGGATGCTGTTGCAGCACATTTTTCATATTACGGTACTGCTGGCTGGTGACTAAAGTATAAGCAGAATTTGGATATCGTTTCAATACTTCATCTGCCGTTTTACGGATCACATCTGCATGGACTTTTAAATTATCCTCGTCAAAATCGCGGATGATAAAATCGATACCGGCGGTTTCAACATGTCCTTCTATACTTACCGGGTGTATAAAACCCTCCATTTCTTCGGTATGCTCGGGCGATAGGCTGTCGGGCAAAGCCGCGACGATCTCTCCTGCAATTTTTATGGCGCTTTCCATTTTGCCTTTAGCAAAGCCGGGATGAGCGCTTACACCCTGTATGGTCAGTCTTGCGCCATCGGCAGAGAATGTTTCATTTTCCATGTTCCCGGCACTTTCGCCATCAATGGTATAGCCTGCATAGGCCCCCAGTTTGGCAATATCCACATGATCAACCCCATGACCAACCTCTTCATCGGGGGTAAATAATATGCGGATGTCGCCATGTTTTATTTCCGGATGGTTTATCAGCTGGTAGCAGGCATCCATAATTTCGGCTACTCCGGCTTTGTTATCGGCTCCCAATAAAGTAAGGCCGCTGGCGGTGATCACATCATGGCCTACCTGATTTTTAAGGTCGGGGTGATCTGCGAGTTTAATAACCTGTGCAGTATCATCCGGCAAAATAATATCCTGCCCCTGGTAATTTTGATGAACAATAGGCTTTACGCTGGCTCCACTGCAATCGGGTGCCGTATCCACATGCGAGCAAAAACAAATTACGGGCACAGGCTTATCGGTATTTGAGGGAATGGTGGCGTATACATAACCAAATTCATCTAAATGGGCATCCGCAATACCTATCGTCAGCAATTCATCAACTAACAACCTGCTTAAGTTTTTTTGTTTTTCTGTTGAAGGAAATGTAACCGAAGTAGGGTCAGATTGCGTATCAATGGTAACATAGCGCAAAAAGCGTTCTGTTACTGTAAAATTTAGCGGCGAATTAAAACTCATAAGCTATATTAGTAAAATTTTTATAACCGGCAATAAATCCGGTTGGTTGCCAATTGTAAATATTGATTAAAATTTAACATTGAAAAAATATATTCTATTTTTTGTTTTGGCTTACTCAGGTGCTGCTACGGTTAAAGCACAAAGCGGGTATAACTATTACGAGTTTGGCGTAGCCGCGGGTGCAAGCTATGGCAAAGCCGAAGCCGATCTTAAAAAGCAGGATTATCACCCGGCGTTTAATTTTAATCTTGTTTATAATTATAGCCCGTTCCTGCCCATAGTCCTCGAACTGCAAAAAGGGACTTTTTCGGGCGGTGGTCCTACTCGTGCGGAAGACGCGTCCGGCAGGTATTTTACTAATTCCTACATTTCGTTAAACTTACATGCCGACCTGCAGGCCGGCGAAATAATTGATTACTCGGATAGTTGGTTTTTAGATAAAATTAAAAACTTTTACGTGGGTACAGGTCTTGGATTCATATATAATAAAATAACCAGTATTGAGCGCTATAACCGATTTCCGGAAAATGATGTACATGTTTTTCCCGATCCCCGGTCAGTTGAAGGGTTTCAGGGGAAAGATAAAGGATTTAACCTCATTATCCCTATCCGGTTTGGCTATGAATTTAAAATTTATGATGACTATAACATGCCCCGTTATGGAATTGACATTGGCATACAACATTACTATGATATTGGTGAAGGGCTCGATGGTTATAACGACTCACCGGCGAAATACAAAAACAACGCACTCGACCAGTATGTATTTGTATCAGTCGGTATAAAGTATAATTTCTATACTCATCTAACATCATACAATAAACTCATCAGGAAATTTCAATATTGAACATAGAAGAATTACGTGATTATTGCCTGCAAAAACCAGGTGCAACAGAGGGTTTCCCCTTTGGAGAAGATACTTTGGTTTTTAAAGTAGTCGATAAAATATTCCTGTTGATAGGCCTTACAGCGGGTAATCGTTTTAACGTAAAATGCGACCCTGAATTGGCCGTTGACCTGCGCGAACGCTATACCGAAGTAATACCCGGCTACCACATGAATAAAAAACTTTGGAATACCGTTTATATGGATGGCTCATTAACCCGCAAACACCTTTGCGAAATGATAGACCACTCTTATGAGCAGGTGGTAAAAAGCCTGCCAAAAAAAGTGCAGGCTGAGATTGCCGGATTAGAATAAGAAGCAAAATCGATAAATGAGGATTTTTCTACTATAATGATCGATACTGTGGGTTTGTAACAGAATTTTTCTAAATCTAATCTCTTGATTTTAATCACTTGGCTCTATCTTTGAGCCAAAGCAATTTCATGAGAGCATTTTTATCAGCTATAGTTTTCTGTTTTATCTGTATAACTGCAAAAGCCCAGCTTACACCATTTGAGTTAAGCAAGGATAAAAACTATACCGCTACTTATGCTGAGGTAATTAGCTACTATCAAAAGCTCAACAAGCTGTATCCGCAGCAAATGAAAATGATCAATTACGGCACTACCGATGTAGGCAAACCTTTGACATTGATTGTGCTTTCAAAAGACAGGGTTTTTGACCCGGCATCGATAAAAAAACAGGACAAGCGGGTGCTGCTTATCAACAACGGCATCCACCCCGGTGAACCGGAAGGGATTGATGCCAGTATGATGCTTGTACGCAATCTGCTAAAAAAAAACGAATTGCCTAAAGATGTTGTGCTTTGCTTTATAGCACTTTACAATATCGACGGTAACCTTAACCGCGGCCAAAGCCGGGTAAGCCAAAACGGACCGGTGGCCTATGGTTTCAGGGGTAATTACCGCAACCTCGACCTGAACCGCGATTTTATAAAGGCCGATAGCCGCAACGCGCTTGCTTTTACGCAAATATTGACCACCTGGAAACCCGAGATCTTCATGGATAACCATACCAGCGATGGCGCCGATTACCAGTATGTAATGACGCTGATAGAAACCCAAAAGGACAAACAAAACGCTATACTGGCAGATTATACCACCAAAACACTTACACCCTACCTGTACAGCCATATGAAAAAAAGCGGCTACGAGATGATACCTTATGGCGCAGGGGAAGAAGGTTTGCCGGATTCTGGTATCGTTAGCTTTTTGGAAACACCGCGGTTTGCGACCGGCTTTACAGCTCAACATAACATCATTAGCTATATTACCGAAACGCATATGTTGAAAGCATTTGATAAAAGAGTATATGCCACTTATGATTTTATGCAGCACCTTATTGATATTAGCCAGCGCGATGCCAATCTAATTGGTGAGCTAAAGCAAAAAGCAGATGCAGCAGTTGTTCGGCAAAAAACATTTGCCCTTAAATGGGAGGTGGATATGCAAAAGGTAGATACCATTACCTTTAAAGGTTATGAAGCCGGTTACAAAACCAGCGAGGTAAGCGGGCTTAAGCGTTTGTATTATGACAGGAATAAACCCTATACCAGGGTGATTAAGTTTTATAATACCTATAGAGTTACAATGACGGCCGATAAACCAGTAGCCTACGTAATTCCGCAGGCATGGGGTAAGGTAATAGACCTGTTTAAACTAAACGGTGTAAAAATGCAGCAATTGGCGCATGATACTACGCTTACCTTGCAAATGTATTACTTTGGCGATATTAAAACGCCAACGCGCCCGTTTGAGGGGCATTACCTGCATAGCAGCGTACAGTTAAACCCGGTTGATATGGCTGAAAAATTTTATGCGGGCGATTACGTTGTATATACCAATCAACCTATAAATCGCTATATTGTGGAAACACTGGAGCCTCAGGGTGTAGATTCATTTTTTGCCTGGAACTTTTTTGATTCGGTGCTGGGCGAAAAGGAATACTTTTCTGATTACGTTTTCGAAGATAAAGCTGCCGATCTGTTAAAAAAAGATCCGGCCTTGAAGCAAAAACTGGACGATGCCAAAGCTAAAGATCCGCAGTTGGCCAATAGTGCCCAGGCTCAGCTTTTCTTTGTGTACCGTAATTCGCCATACTTCGAAAAAACATATATGCGCTACCCGGTAGGCCGCCTTTTAACCAATCTCAAACTCGATCTTAAATAATATGGAATATCTTACACTGGCCCCCGTGGCTTCAATAATATTTGTAATAACTATTATTACCTCGTTAATCGCTTTTGGTAACCAAAACCTGTATGGCAGGCTGATGCTGCATCCTTACAATGTTTCGCGCGGGCGTTATATTTATACCATCATTACCAGCGGGCTAATTCATAAAGACTGGATGCACCTGTTTTTTAACATGATGTCGTACTACTTTTTCGCCTTTCAGCTGGAGCCTGTTTTGGGGCATTGGCAGTTTGGGGTATTGTACGTTTTAAGCCTGATATTAAGCGATATGCCATCGGTAATAAAACATAAGGAAAATTACAGCTACTACAGCCTTGGTGCATCAGGTGCGGTAAGCGCCATAGTTTTTAGCGCGATATTATATAACCCACTTGGCAAAATGATGATTTTGCCTATCCCTGTAGCAATACCCGCTGTCATCTTTGGTGTATTATACTTGGTTTATTGCAGCTATGCAACTAAATATTCACGAGATAACATTAATCACGATGCTCACTTTTACGGTGCGCTTAGCGGGTTAATGATCACCATCCTGTTTCATCCAGGTATCGTCCCTTTCTTTTTTCAGCAAATTACCGGGAAAGTTCAATCGTTGCTGCAGTAATAAAATCACCCTCGGTATTAAACAAGAAACTCATAGGTTTTTCGGGGTTCTTGATGATCTCTAACAGCAGGAAGCCCCAGTTTTTCCAGAAGTTTTCCAATACCTGGCCATAAATTTTATTTACCCAGTCGTCAAACAGTGGCTTGCTGCTGGTGCCACGTAGGGGCATAGCCTCTACATAAATAATATCGCCAACTGGCATAATATTGTACTCGGGCAGGCGGTTAAACAGGTAGGCCGAGTAGAAAAAACGGCCGTTCACTTCTTCAAACTGGATGGGGTGCAGGGTATGGCCTTTTATTTTTTCCAGTATTTCTTTGTGATAGCTGCCATTAGCCCCATTATCCTGCAGGCAAATGATCAATCCAAAATCTTTTATTCTTAAAGAAAATGTAAGAGTGTTGATCTCATCGCGATAGCCAAACACATCATCCGCATTATCCACCTTAAATAAATTCAGGCTAAAGGGCTTAAAGCCATCCAGTTCGATAGGGAGGTTAAGGGTTTGCAGCATCAAATGCAGGTTGCTGAATTTATGGATGATGGACTGCGAAATATTAAACTCTTCACCCTGCGCGTGCTGCTGCCGTATGCCGGCCTGGATCTCGTTAAAAATGATCCCATAGAGCAGTTTGCCTGCCCACTGAAACAATTTCAACTCATCAAGTTCTTTTACTGCAGTGTAGCCCGTTTCAAAGGCCGTGGCTATTTCTGCTTCAAGCGGTTCAAGATATTGCTCGTTCACAATGGTGCTGCAAGGTAGTTTTAGGTCCTTGTAGGTGGCCATGCTTTCATCAAGTAGTTTAAAGGGCTGATCTTCCAGCTTGTAACGGCTCATGAGCCATTGTGGAAAAACCTGGATCTTTTCTTCTTCAGAATTTAAAGCCTCTCCCGTAAGGAAGCATTTGCTGTTACTGAAATTAAAACTCTCAAACGGTGAATAAATTTGTGCCGGCATGGCCGCAAAGATAAGCAGGAATTTCATTCTAAACTTTTAGCTTTGGTTTTTAACATGGAACTGACATATCAACCCTTCGAACTGCAATTAAAGCACGCTTTTACCATAGCTAAGTTTTCGCGCACCACCACCCCGGTTATGCTGGTGCAGGTAAAACATGAAGGCTATACCGGTTACGGCGAGGCATCTATGGTGCCCTATATGGGCGAAAGTCACCAAAGCGCAACCGAGTTTTTGAGTAAGGTTGATATCAATCAGTTCGGCTATCCATTTGATTTTGGGTCGATAATCAGCTATTTGGATAGCATTGCCCCCGGCAACCCGGCAATAAAAGCCGCCATCGATATTGCCCTGCACGACCTGGATGGTAAAATAAAGCAACAGTCCTGCTGGCAATTATTAGGTAGCAACCCCTCCCTGATGCCTGTAACCAGTTTCACCATCGGCATTGATACGCCCGAAATGATCATCAAAAAAGTAAAGGAGGCCGAAGGTTTTAAAGTGATAAAGGTGAAGCTTGGCAGGGATACGGATAAAGAGCTCATTAATACCATACGCTCGGTTACCGACGTGCCTTTATATGTTGATGCCAACCAGGGATGGACGGACCTGCAGCAAAGCCTGGATATGACTTACTGGCTGCAGGAGCAAGGCGTGCAGCTTATAGAGCAGCCCATGCTTAAAACCGACCCCGACAGCAATGCCTGGCTAACAGAGCGTAGCCCTATCCCCATCATCGGCGATGAGGCTGTACAGCGTTTTGAGGACGTGGAAAAAGCTAATGGTGTGTATACCGGCATAAACATCAAGCTCATGAAATCGGCAGGGATGTACGAAGCAAAGCGGATGATAACCAAAGCGCGTGAACTTGGATTGCAGATTATGATAGGCTGTATGACAGAAACCAGCTGCGCCGCTTTAGCTGGTCTGGCTTTAGCTCCTCAATGCGATTGGGTTGACCTGGACGGACCATTTTTGGTAAGCAATAACCCATACCAGATGCCCGGTTTTGCCGATGGTAAGTATATATTGAATAACGACCCGGGATTGGGATTACGCAATGCCTAAGGCTTTAATCATCGGCTCTGGCATAGCGGGCATCGCGACAGCGATAAGGCTAGCAGTGCAGGGGCATCACGTTGAAGTTTTTGAGGCGAATCCTTATCCCGGTGGTAAACTATCTGAATTTGAACAGGATGGCTTTAGGTTTGATGCCGGGCCAAGCTTGTTCACCATGCCGGCTTATGTTGATGAACTGTTTACGCTTGCGGGGAAAAATCCTTCCGATTTTTTTAAGTACCGTAAACTTGATAAAGTATGCCAATACTTTTACGAAGACGGCACAAAGCTAAATGCCTTTGCAGATGCCGATCTGTTTGCCGAAGAGGTAAATAAAAACACAGGCGAACCTGCCGGATCCATAAAAGAGTACCTGGCCAAAAGCGCTGATATTTACAGGATTACCAACCATGTTTTCCTGGAGAAGTCGTTACACAGGCTTAAAACTTATTTGGACCTGGATACTATAAAGTCTGTTTTCAACTTTTCAAAGATAGATGCATTCAAGACCATGCATAAGGCTAATGAAGGTTTTTTTAAGGACGACCGGCTGGTGCAGTTTTATGATCGCTATGCAACTTACAATGGCTCAAACCCTTACGCGGCACCGGCAACGCTTAACGTAATCCCACATTTGGAGCAGCACTTTGGCGCATACTTTCCAGAGGGGGGCATGTACAGCATTATTACCGGTTTGGTAACGCTGGCAAAATCGTTGGATGTAAAATTCCATTTCAACACGCGTGTTTTGCAGATATTGGTAAACAACCGGCAGCTGGTTGGCTTGAACGTTAATGGCGACATAGTAACCGGCGACCTGGTTGTTTCCAACATGGATGTTTGGTTTACCTATCATAAACTATTAAAGGGGCACGGGCATTTGTTCCCCAAAAAGATCCTGGGGCAGGAGCGCAGCAGTTCGGCATTGATATTTTACTGGGGTATCAACAGGCAGTTTCCGGAGCTCGACCTGCACAACATATTTTTCAGTATTGATTATAAGGCCGAGTTTGACCACATCTGGAAAGACAAGGATCTCTTTGATGACCCCACTATCTACCTCAATATCAGCTCGAAATATAAAACGGATGATGCCCCAGAAGGCTGCGAAAACTGGTTCACCATGATCAATGTGCCTGCCAACACCGGGCAGGATTGGGATAGCCTGGTAGCCGCAGCCCGCGAAAACATCCTCAAAAAGCTTACCCGCATTTTGGGCGACGATATCGGCCGGCTTATCGTATCCGAAAGTATCCTCGATCCGCGGGGTATCGAAAATAAAACATCATCATACCAGGGGGCGCTTTATGGCAATAGCAGCAACAGTCGGTTCGCGGCATTTTTGAGGCATGCCAACCGGTCGTCCAAGATTAAAAATTTGTATTTCTGCGGGGGGAGTGTTCATCCGGGCGGCGGGATTCCGCTTTGTTTGCTCTCGGCAAAAATTGTGAGCGGCTGGATTAGCGAAAACGCCCCTAAAACTTCTTAAAGGCCGTTTTTGAGCAAAAAAATGCAGATTTATAGGGGAAAAAGCACAAAAAAAGCGGGAAAAATATGGGATTTATCGAGAAAAAATCGAGAAAAATCGAGTTTTTTTACACTTTAAGAAGTGCCCCTGCTTTTGTTAAAAAATATCCCATCAAAACTCCCCTTTCAGGGGGCCGGGAGACTTATATTTGCGGCATGAATCTTCAACTATTCGATAAGCAGGTTTATGCCGATAGGCGGCAGGTACTAAAACACAGCATGGCCAATGATGGTCTTATCCTGCTCCTGGGCAACGAGGAAAGCAGCATGAACTATAAGGATAATCATTTCAGCTACCGCCAGGATAGCAGCTTCCTGTACTACTTCGGGCTGGATGTTGCCGGGCTGGCAGCCATCATCGATACCGATACCGGCGAAGAGGTCGTCTTCGGCAACGAGCTCAGTATCGACGACATCATCTGGACCGGCGTACTGCCCACCGTTAGCCAAATGGCAGCCTTGGTTGGCGTAGCCAAAACCCGCCCATATGATGAAGTAACCCACTATATCCACAAAGCGCAAACCACCGGTCGCAAGGTGCATATACTGCCGCCTTACCGTCCCGAAAATAAAATTAAACTGGCCGCCTGGCTCAATGTTAGTCTGCAGGATGTGGCCGACCATGTTTCTGTTAAACTTATAAAAGCCGTGATTGCCCAGCGGGTGATTAAAACCCCTTTGGAAATTGCCGAAATGGAAAAAGCGGTATCCACAAGTGTGGATATGCAGCTGGCCGTTATTAAAAACACCCGCCCCGGCATTAAGGGGTACGAGCTGGTGGCTAAAGCAAATGAAGTAGCCATAGCAGCCGACTCGCGCCTGGGTTACCCGGCCATTATAACGCCCCGGGGCGAAACCCTGCACACCCATTATTACGGGCATACCCTGCAGGATGGCCAGATGCTGCTTTGCGATATAGGCGCCGAAAACGCTATGCATTACGGCGGCGATCTTACCCGTACCGTTCCGGTTGGCAGCAGGTTTACCGCCCGCCAAAGCGAATTGTACGAAGTGGTATTAAACTCCATGGACCACGCCATCAGCATGCTGAAACCGGGTGTAAGGTACAAGGACATTCACCTTGCAGCCTGCCAGAAACTGGTTGAAGGCCTAAGCCAGGCAGGCATCATGAAGGGCGATGCGGCAGAGGCGGTTGCAGCCGGTGCGCATACCATGTTCTTTCAATGCGGACTGGGTCACATGCTGGGCATGGATACCCATGATATGGAAGACCTTGGCGAACCTTACGTTGGCTACACCGATACCCTTAAAAAAGAAACCACCGTTTTCGGCCTTAAATCCCTTCGCCTCGGTCGCGAGCTGGAAGCCGGCTACGTGCTCACCATTGAACCGGGCATCTACATTATCCCCGAGCTGATAGACCGCTGGCAGGCCGAAAAGAAATACGCCGATTTCATCAACTACGATGTACTGAATACCTACCGCGATTTTGGCGGCATCCGTATCGAGGATAACTTTTTGATAACCGATACCGGCAGTCACCTGTTGGGTAAATATTTGCCAAAGACGTTAAAGGAAATAGAGGGGTTGAAGGGATAAACTGGCCCAACAACGATGTGCCTAACAACCACCGTCATTGCGAGGTACGAAGATAACCGACCGCAGGGAGCTCATTAATACCTATAAAAATCAAAACACAACATTAATAATCCCAAACTACACAGAGCAGCTATTTGGGTGCTAAATTACTTTTGTGGTAATCGACAACATCGGCCCGCTCATGGCCGCGGGTGGGCCTAGTCCTTTTTGTCTTGATACAAAAAGGACCAAAAAAATCAAGTCAGCAGAAATGCTTCTTTGCGCTCGGGGCCACTGCCCTGCAAAACGGGCAAAACCTGGGCTGGAATTATTTTGCCCCGGTGCGCTTAGTCCACGCACGTGCAAAAACTTCCTATGCCCTGCAGCCGCACAGCCCCACATCGTTTTGCCCGTTTTCGCCCGAAGCTTGTCTGCTGACGGTTTAGGGGAAAACGAGCGCTTATAGGGAACGAAGCACCCGCGAATTATGCTGGAAAAAACAATAATGATGCGTTGGTTTTAGAACCCAACAACCACCGTCATTGCCTTTGGTCTAACAAAAGAAAAAACAATAAAGATTGCTGTTGTTAGAATGGGGGGTGCAGGGGGGTGTTAAGAACTAAAAACTTTGTGGAAAACGTTATTGTAAAAGGCAGGGTGAACTTTTGTCATTGCTAGTCTAAAGGACTTAAACTCGTATTAGTTCCCTGCCTTTTATGATTGCCCAAGGCCCAGCTATAATACTTTCTTTGTACCATCAAAGGTTATTGGCAAAAGGCAATCT
>NZ_JBFUKX010000005.1:0-186008 GCF_056400605.1 Mucilaginibacter sp. P5_A4
GCCGGGAGCCCGCTTTTTTTTGTCAGCGAGATAATAGTGTTTGTTTTGCGATTCACCACACACAATCCGCCCCCGGCCACTATCCATATCAAACCCCGGCTATCCTCATTGATATTGCTTATTTCATTGTCAATTAAACCATCTTTTGCGGTATAGTGGCTTGCCCGCCGGCCGTCTTTCCATATAACATCTACCACCCATCCTCCCCCTATCCAGATATTGCCATGTTTATCCTCGAAGATGGAGAATATGATGGTAGAACTGATATCAGCCTTCGTTAATGGGTGGTAAAATATTTTTTTTTCACGGTCGAAAATTTCGAGCCCCCCAAAAAGCGTTCCTATCCACAAACGGTGAGACGAGTCTTCCAAAATGCTAAATACCCGGTTATCTGCAATACTGGTGGCCACGTTATCGTTGTGTTTRTAATGGCTAAACGTTTTCCCGTCAAAGCAATCCAAACCGCCAAAATAGGTACCTATCCATAATTTTTGGTCATGATCTATACAAAGGCTAATAATTATATCGCTYGAYAAGCTGTTGCTRTCGTTAGGATTGTTTTTGTATTGGGTGTATACGCCCGTTTTGCGATTAAAATAAATGAGGCCGCCGCCATTGGTGCCGATCCATAAATTCCCCAGTTTATCTTCTACAAATTTATTGATATCGTTAAACYTTAAACTAGCCGGATCAGARTCTAAATGCCTGAAAAGCGGGAACTTGATAATATTTTTATGATAATAACTTATTCCCTTTTTATTAGTACCGGCCCATATAATACCTAAGTTATCCTTATAGAGTGTTGCGGTGTTTTGCCTTAATGAGGTAGGGTCATCTCCCTTATTTAGCAGATAGGTGATTGTCCAATTCTTTTTATCCAGCACATTTACCCCCCCATGGTCAGTCGCGATCCATATTAAGCCATCATTAGCCTGAACAATGTTGGTAATAAGGTTCGTTTTTAACTTTATCCCGGGTGATTCTTTATCAATATGCCTGAAAGTCCCTGTTGACGGCTGGTAATAAGATAGGCCCAAATCATTGTACGGCAAGTAAAACCATAAATCACCATCGCGGTCGACGAGCAGTGTATAACGATCTTTCTTATTATTAGTTACCTTGTTAAATATGCCGGTGCGATAGCTGATCGTGTTAAGTTTAACATCAAGCATCTCCACCATTCCGTCAGTATAAACTATCCAAATATTGCCTTTAACGTCAGAGGTGATATCTGCAATGGAACCTGGGTATAACGAGGGAACCCCGTTAACACTATGAAAATAACGCGTCGTCTTTTTGCTTATGGCGTTATATCTGTAAATGCCCGAATCGGCATATAAAAACCAAAAGTCTGCAGCGCTGCTGCGTTCAATTTTTTGAGGATCATTAACGGGTAGCTTCAAAGGACGTGACAATAATGACATATCATTATTAAACCGCTCGGTTTCCGGATCATAGAAACAGAAGCCGGTGGTGGTTGATATCCATAATTTTTTGTCAGGCCCTTCAAAAATACTTCTTATATAATCGAAATTAATAGAATTCTTATTATTTGCGTCGTGCCTGAATACTTTAAAGCTATAACCGTCATATCTGTTAAGACCTAAAGAAGTACCAAACCACATAAACCCCTCAGAATCCTTAAAAATGCTGGTGACCTGATTGTGCGACAGCCCGTTACTTATATCAAGGTGCGAAAACCGGTATTGATTGCCTTGCGCAAAATTGTTCGTGTAAGCAAAAAACAACACTGAAACAACAATATAAAGTTTTAAACGCATTAAAATTTAGTTGAGATCTTCGAAATCGGGAACCTGGCCCTTTAGCAAGCCGGTACTCTAAGATAGCATAAAAGTAAGATAAAATCGTAATTAAAGAGATAAAAGTGGCAATTCCTTATCTCATCACCAAAATATAAATAACCAATTTCTGAAGCAAACGGGTTGCCATGCTATGGTACGGACCATGCCTGAACTTACTGCTGTCTTTTCATCGAAAATCTGCTTGAGGGCATAAAAAAAGCCCTTTTATCGCTGTAAAAAGGCTTTTTAGAAAAGGGGTCCGAGACTGGGCTCGAATCAGTTATTTATGAAAGCAAATTCCATATTCTCTCAGTCATATAAACTAAAACTATGGTAACTCGTTTATCAAGAAATATTGTTGTATGCCTTCAGACACTTATTTCAAATTCCGCGGCCGGTTTGAGTTAAACCCTCATCGTTACGATATCGGCTGGCCGATATTTACAGACAGAGTTTTCGGTTTAAATTTCTTTGTCAATAAGATTTATAAGATCAAAAAAGATGAGTACGCTACGTTTTACAATTACCAGTTAAATCATTACCTTAAGGGGAACGTCGGACAGGAAGAGGCTTTTTTCGATCATGTTTATGATATTGTAAATACCAGGATTAAATTCTACAAAGGCCTTAAGCCATCTGCTCAGGGATTGAAATTTACCGCCAAACTGGAAGCGTTTCTGGCATACTTGGAAAGTATTGATCAGTGGCACAAAACACAGCCCTTGGAATCAGTCATCGCTGATAAAAATAAACAGATTGACCAGTTAGAAGCAAGAATCAAAGAACTAGAGAACCAGGTTAAAGAATACGTTAAATATGAAGCCGGTGAAAAGATCGTCATCAGTAAGGATGGTCTGCCGGTGTTCATTGACCTGATTGATCAGGTGAGGGATTTGAAATTGCCGAATGGCAATAAGCTGGTGAACAGCCAAACGGCAAGTCCTTGGTATAAACTGATCGCCAAGCACTTTCTCAATGGTGATAAACCCATAGCAATCGGCACCGCCCAGAATTATTTCCCGGCCGACAAGGATAACCCGCCGCCGAAATACACGATCATCAGCGAAAAAGATAAACTCTTCAAAGTTATTCAAAAGCCTAAGAAATAGGCTTTTGTCTTTTCATTCGTGACCAAACGCCTCCAATGGTCATTCATTTTGCTGTTTTAGCCCTCACTTTTGAACCATTGTATTCAGTGGCTGGTATTTTATTGTTCCGCTGAACGGGTTTAATAAAGAAAGGAGGGCATCGCCATGCAAAACTAAACAAGATGAAATAAACAAAAATTGGGGGTCACCCTATTAAAGTCCCCAAGCAATAAAATAGGGCTTGCCCAAATTTGGGCAAGAATTATTCACGAAAAAAATATATTAAAATGACAGCAATCGAATTGATCACCAAGGAGGATTTAAGGGACTTTAAAGGGGAGTTATTGACAGAGATCAAACAACTGTTACAGCCGGGACATGGACAATCTAAAAAATGGCTGAAGAGTGCGGAGGTAAGAAAGCTGCTGGGCATTTCGCCCGGCACCCTGCAAAACCTGCGGATCAATGGGACACTACGTTTTTCCAAAGTTGGCAGCATTATGTACTACAAACTGGAAGACATCAACAAGATCTTGGAGGGTGAGGACAAATGAAGTTGCAGAAGGAAATTTTTAGAGAATTGGCGGGATACACAAACCTGGTCAGACGCATGGAAAAGGACAACCGCTTACTGCCAACGCATCTCAGTTTGTTCACGGGCCTGTTTGTTTGCTGGCAGCGTAATGGTTTTGTAAGCCCGTTCACTGTGACCCGGAAAACGCTCATGGCGTTTTCCAAAGTCGCTTCGATAGCGACATATCATAAGTGCATCCGGGAACTGGATGAGTTTGGTTATATCCGTTATCAACCATCCTATCATCCAAAGCATGGTAGTCTAGTTTACTGGCCAGAAACCGTAGACAGTTAGCGGCGGTATGGCGGACGAATCCGCGCAAAGCTTCGCTTTGCGAAACCGGGAAACTGCATACCGCCTGCGGTATGCAGCCCATATACAGATAGCTGTATATATCAGGGGACAATTCTACGACCAGAAAGGAGCGAGTTAATGTTTTTGCTACACAAAAACCCGGATCGACCCCGTTGGGGTGATCCGGAACTCGCTCCCGTTGGTCGATTTTGAGGAGGGTTTTAAGGGATTTTTTTTATGACAGGATTAATTGAAAACGATAAAACACAAAAAAGGCGATTGCCCGGCAGACCGAAAAAAACGGTCAGCCGAAGCGATTTCCTGATGGTGAGGCTAACGCCAACAGAGCGGATTTTGATCGAAGGACGGGCAAAAAAAGCTGGGCTGAAATCCAGTGAATGGTTTCGTCGTGCTGCCAAAAGTGCAAAGGTTTTCCCGCGATTTACCGTAGAAGAAAGTAGCTGGTTCAGGATGCTGGCAGGGCTTGCCAATAACCTGAACCAGTTGACCCACCTCGCCCATGTGGCGGGATTATTTTCACTGGGATTGAAATGCCAGGCTATGCTTCAGCAGATCGATGAGTTATTAACCAAACTTAATAGCCATGATGGGTAAGCCGATAACCGGGAGAAGTTTTGGCGGCTGTATCCGTTACGTGGTCAATAAACAGGAGGCAAAAATCCTTTCTGCCGAAGGCGTGCGGATACAGGATGCAAACACGCTTATAAAAGATTTTAATCTCCAGCGAAAGATGCGGCCGGAGTTAGGTAAAGCGGTCGGGCATTTAGTACTTAGCTGGAGTAAGGAAGATCTATCCAAGCTGAGTGATGAGATCATGGCGGAGCGGGCAAAAGAGTATATGGCAAAAGTAGGTATCCGAAATACCCAGTATGTAATCGTTCGCCATAGCGACAGGGAACACCCTCACCTGCATCTGGTCTATAACCGGGTAGATAATAATGGAAAGACGATTACTGATAAAAACAACTTTGCAAAGAATGTCAAAGCTTGTAAGGAAATTACCTTGAAGTATGGATATCATTTGGGGGAGGGAAAAAATTTGGTCAACCGACAGGCATTACGGGGTAAGGAAAAGGTCAGGTATGAATTGTTTGATGCGATTAAAGCGGCGGTTAAACATTCCGTAAGCTGGAAGCAGTTGGAAGCTGCATTGCAAAAGCAGGGTATCACAATAGATTACAAATTCCGTAGCGGTACACAGGATGTACAGGGTATTTCTTTTCAGAAAGGGGATATCAAAATGAAAGGATCGTCAATTGACCGGAGTTTAAGCTATAGCAAATTAGGTGTGGCTTTGAACCGGAACCTGCAAGTTCAACAGTTCCACACAGCAAGAGAAGCTAATCAGTCATCATTGGCCATCCAGTTACGGGATGCAATTCAGCAAAGTGTTATGGCTGAACACGCGCGTAGCCCCGATGGCGGTAAAGGGCTATTGGCAACCTTGCTGGAACCTCAATTTACAGCAGCGCCTCCAGATCCAATGGGCGATGCGGATATAGCCCGCAGGAAAAGAAAGAAGCATGACGCGGAACATTTCCAGTCCCAGGTAATAAGCAGGTAAAATGATTAATTAATGTGAGTGTTAAACAATTAAATCAGGTGTTATGCAACAGGAAGATTTAGAAGAAAAAGTAACGATGCTGGAAGAGTTGATTCAGGGCTTTATCGGAAGAATGACGATCATAGAAACCGAAATGCCGGGATTTTTAAATACCTTTTTACAGCAATATAAGGAAACACTGGATAGGATCGCATCCCGGATAGAGCAATCAAATAAGAGATATGACGACCAAAAGATCCAGCAGCAGATAGATGAGGTAAAAAAACTGGTAGCGACTGTTCCCAAAGTCATTGGAGTTAAAACCAGCCATCATTTCGGACGATGGTCGAAAAGCTTGATTATAGGGACTGTAGTTGCTTTTATAGCAATGGCAGGATCTATTGGAACAGCTTTATACCTTAACCACCAAAATGACCGGCTAAACAGCGAAGCTTATAATTTTTGGTTAGTGAGGGCAATATATCCTGCAACAGCAGACAGTGTGCTATCTAAATTAAAGAGGGATCCGGATGGCTTCTCGGCAAAGGCAGCGAAGGCAATGGAGAAGCAACAAGCTATCGCAGCAGCAAAAGCGATTGCCGAACAGGCTGAAAGAGAACAGAAAGAAGCTAAAGAGAATTTGGAGAAGGTAAAGTCGGGCAGGTGATATCAATGAAAGCCATTCAGCTGCGGCAGGTGGCTGCATTTCACCACGCGCTGCGCTCCGGGTTTCATTCCGCCACCAGCCTCGCTGCCGCACATGCCGGAGTGTATTCGTTCCTCTTACACACCGGCCTTTCCCGCCCGCGGGTTAGCGGTTAGTCACAGCACCGCGGCCACAAAATTAGCTCACGCAGGAAAACGGTAAAGGGTATATGAACGGGGCAGGGTTGTTTGTTTTTTTATTGGCTTGCCCCGCCCTTGACCGTTTTCCTACTTTAAGCTACAGGTGTTTAAGCGATGCAATGACTGGGTGTGGCTGTAATAAAAGATAACTTATAAACCTTTCGACTGTTTAAATAACTCTACTTTTTCTCAACCTCTAATTAACTCTAATTAAATAGCCTGCTATTTATACTTAGAATTACTAATATCTCTAATTAAACTCTAATTAACATCGTTAATTAGAACTCTTTTATAACAACTATTCTTTTGATCTTTTTCTTTCCTCCTTCCCCAGCTTCCACTGTGGCTTGGAATCACTTCCTTCATTCCAAATCGATCCTTTCTTTCGCATCTCTGATATCAGATTGTTTATTTTAATTTTTTTCTGATGTTCATTCATCCAATCCGGTAACTTCGTCCACAACAATTCATCTATATCCTTCCGTTCCAAATGTCCATGTTGATGAATTGATTTCTTGACAAGATCAATGTAATAGGCTTTATCTAAAGCCCTATTTTTAGAATATTCCGCTTTTTGCCCTGTTTGACTGGCGACATCAAGTGAAATGTAATAATTAGGTTTTCTTCCTTCTATTAACTTCTTCATCCGAAGGTGCTTTTCCTCTACCGGCGTAAGTTTCTTCCTTTTTTGAACTTTATCCAACAGGATAATCTCATCTAAAGTGAGGTCTTTATGACGTGCCAATACCCTAGCGAAATCCATATCTAAAACTTTACCAGCCAAAGTCACTTTAACTTTACCACCAGTTAAATCATAATCAGGTAATGGGAACAATCGTTGCCTTTGGAAGTTAAAGATTTTCTTGATACCTCCTCCTGCCGTATCCACCATCTTCAAATTGAACATAGCGGTTGCTAAAAACTTATTACGGTAATGTTCTTCAGGTGCATCGTCCTTCACAACGCGTTCTACAGAACCGGGAATAAAAGAACCATAATTAGTGAATATCAGAGCTTCGTCCTCAATCTCCACTACATTAATTCTTCCACCTAATGTATAATCCTGGTGAGCAATACAATTGTTTAATGCTTCCCGGATACTATAAGGTTCGTAACGTAAAGTTTCTTCGGGAAATAAAGTCGTCTCTGTAATATATCGATATTTGAGGTTCCTTATCTTGGCATATACCTTGTCTACAGCCAGCAGTAGTGGGCAATTAAATATTTCGTAATCCTTGTCTGTATTGTGGGTGTCTTTCAGCACCCACCTGATCTTGATCTCTGCAGGGCTTAAAAAGTGTTCGGATTCTTCACGCCCTAAAAGAATGAGCGCTGTCCTGGTAATTTTATCCTTGATCGTTATTTTTGCTTTATTTAGAAAAGTAACATCATTCCAGGTGTCAATTTCTTCAGCTTTATCCGGAAACTTGCTTCTATAGTTTTCCCTTGCAATTTTTATTGCTTCAGGATCAAGATCTGCAATAATCGCTTCTTTAATAATACCTGCACTCCAATCCTCGCTGTTGCGTTGTGTACGGATACGCTCAATCTCTTCTATATTCAAAGGCACTAATTCTTCGCCGTCCCTGCCGTAATAGTGACCGTCGAAACTTACCGGCAACCCTCTGGGCGCTGGTGGGATTTGAAACATCAACACTCGTCCTTCAGGTAAAAAAACTTCATGGATTTCCATGAAAGTAATCCGATTACTCGTTTTATTAGCAATCTCCCCTTTAAGACTGTCCAAATCTTTTCGGCCGGGTCGAAAAGCTGTTCCTACAACGGTCTGATCATTTTTAACTCCCATGATAAACCAGGCATCAGCTCTGCCGTTAAGGTTGGCTTCATTGGAAAGCGCTGAGAAATATTTACCAAGCTTAGTTAGATCATAGGTATTCTTCGCTTCTTTAAATTCGACGGTCTCGGTTTCGGCTGGAAGTGCAATTAATTCCGCAAACTTTACTTGAAGCGATTTTTGATCCATTATTTTTATTGTACTGTATCCAAAGTTACGTTAAAAGCTACATTTATGAAAAGACCCATATTTGCTCAAAGATTACTCAAACACAAAATATAATTTTTTAAAGTAAGTCAGCAAGGTACCCTTCAGAGGTATTGTAAGTCCATTCAAACCGGTTACCTTTCGGTGCCTGCCGCGGATCACCCGACTGGTATATAATCAAGCACATTGTTTAAAGTTTTCCTGTTTACCCCATTGCACCTTTATAATAAAACTCGCGCCAGCAATCCCGGTACAAGTAAATCAAAGATCGCATTACCTTAATAGATCGTATCGCCGGTATATTCTGCCTTTTGTATACCACCGGATCAACAATGTGCTTTTCCCTTGAACACCTCGTTAATGAATTCAATTAGTAAATCACGTTTAGGACAATACCGAAAATCCTCTCGAAGCCGAAATGGATCATTAAATCAATATATATATTGTTTTTTTAGGCATGGTTAAATAATTAAACCGTTTCTATTCAAGGGAAATAGAAACGGCGAAATAAGCTATTGAATATTGAAAGATTAGAATCAGGCGGGCTTATACTTCTTCCGCAACATGGCCATGTCTGAGCCTACCTTGATATCAAGTACCTTAGCATAGTGTTGAGTCGTTTTTATACTGGTGTGTCCAAGCATTTTGCTTACACTCTCTATGGGCACGCCATTGGCTAATGTAACCGTCGTAGCGAAAGTATGCCGGGCCATGTGAAAGGTCAATAGTTTGCTTATACCACAAACGTCCGCGATCTCTTTTAGATAACTGTTCATTCTTTGGTTACTTAATACCGGTAACACAAGATTCTTATTTATGCATTGCGGATGATCGGCGTACCTTTTTACGATATCTTCAGCCGCAGCTAACAAAGGTATTCTTGATGCAGTATCCGTTTTCTTTCTGTTCGTAAAAATCCATTGTTCGCCATCAACGCCTTTCGCAATCTGATGGCGCTGTAATTTTTGGACATCAGCATAAGCCAGGCCCGTATAGCAGCAGAAAACGAAAGTATCCCGAACCTGGATCAGACGGTCAATGGTCAGCTCCTTATTCGCTATTTTCTCCAGTTCATCCTCAGTTAAAAACTCTTTTTCCTTAGCTTTCGCTTTTGAGCGGTAATTAATAAAAGGATTCTCAACGAGCCACTTGTTGTTTAAGCAGTTGTTGACAATTTTTCTAAGGTGTTTGATATATTTGGCAGCGGAAACGCCGCTGCATTTACAGGTGGTCTTTAGATAAAACTCGTAATTGAGTATAAAGGCATGATTCAGACTTTTAATGTCAACATCTGCAACACCATATTTATACTTTACAAATTCAGCGAGGTGCTTAAAAGAGCTACGGTAGCTTTTTAACGTATTCTCTTCAAATCCATTTCCGATCAATGCTTTTACCTGATCGTTGTGCTCACTAAATAATGCCACCACGTGGTAGCGCTTTTCAGCCCGTCCTATAAATTGATTACGCAATTTATCCGCAGTGATCGCTTCACCTGCAATCAGCAATTGCTGATGAGCACTATTTACTTTGGTGTGTAAGATATCCAGATAGCTGTTCAGCGCCCTTATATCTTCTTTAGTGCCAATTCCTCGCCCGGAATGGCTATTCCAACGGGATGGATCACACTCCCTTCCGGCAGAAAATTCTGACCTTTTACCGTCAACGGTGATCCGCATATAAATGGCAGCAGCGCCTTCTTTGTAGTTTTTTTGCTTCCTTAAGTAAAAAAGCAGATGGAAATTACTTTTCATAACAACGTACTTTAAATGATCAAAAGTAAGTTTGCGAGCATCTTCCATCAAGATGTTCATCTTTTGAACATATTGAATATCAATTAATTACGACATATTCGGTGAGTAGAGATTTGTTCTGGAGGTACTCACCGAATTTGACACCTTTTTGTTAAAAATCAGTGCATTTTTTGGTGTTTTGACCATAAAACAAAAGCCTGCAATCATTTGATTTGCAGGCTTTTATATCATTTTAATACTATTTTCAGTGGTCCCGACGAGAATCGAACTCATATCTAGAGTTTAGGAAACTCCTATTCTATCCGTTGAACTACGGGACCATTATGGCTGATAAAGGCAAAACCTCAATCAGCTTGCAAAGGTGCAAATTATCAATGAAAAATCACATGCCTTAACAGCAAATTTTTATCGGCAAAAATCTGCACATCCGTAATGTGCACATCTACCTAATTACTGCCCCGTTATGAAAATCATCTATCGGTGCTACAAAGCTTAGTTTCCCTTCACTGTTCTCAGCCATCAGGATCATTCCTTGTGATAGGATGCCCTTAATCTCACGCGGTTCCAGGTTTACCAGGATGCTTACCTTTTGACCAATGATTGCCTCCGGCTCATAATATTCCGCGATGCCCGATACTACCGTGCGCTCATCGATGCCAGTATCAATGGTCAGCTTTAGCAGCTTTTTGGTTTTGGCAACTTTTTCGGCAGCCTGGATAGTTCCGGTGCGGATATCCATTGCGGCAAAAATATCATAATTGATATTGTCCTTTGCGGGTTGCATATCAATACTTTGGAGCGGAGTTGCAGCTGCCTTTTTAGCCTGCAACTTTTGCAGTTGATATTCTATTACCTCGTCCTCTATCTTCTCAAACAACAACGAAGATGGGTTTAGCTGGTGCCCATTATTAAAAAAAAATTCCTGGTCGTAAGTAATAACTTCATTTGGCCAGTTAAGCATAGCTATGATTTTTTTAGCGGTTGCCGGTAAAAACGCCTGCGCTGCAGTAGTTAAATGACCTATGATGAGCAAACAGTTATGCAGGGTCTGCTTAGCATCCTCAGGATTGGTTTTAATAGTTTTCCAGGGTTCTTTTTCTGTTAAATAGCGATTGCCAAGGCGGGCTATATCCATTACCGCCTGTAGGGCCTGGCGATAGCGGTATGCCTCCAGGTTTTTCTCTATCTCGTCATAACAAATACCTATTTCAGTATTAAGGTATTCGTCGTTAAGCTCAATTTTATCAGTAGTGCCTTCAATTTTACCATTGTAAAATTTATGCATCAGTATCATCACCCGGTTTACAAAGTTGCCAAGTATAGCTACCAGTTCGTTATTGATACGGGCCTGGTAGTCTTTCCAGGTAAATTCACTGTCGCTGGTTTCGGGCAATATAGAGGTAAGTACATAACGCAGTTCGTCCTGCTTGCCAGGGAATTCTTCCAGGTACTCATGCAACCAAACAGCATGGTTACGTGAAGTAGAAAGTTTATCGCCCTCTAAATTTAAAAACTCATTGGCAGGTACATTTTGTGGTAAAATATATTCACCGTGAGCATGCAATATAGATGGGAAAATAATACAGTGAAATACAATATTATCTTTACCAATAAAGTGCAGCAAACAAGCATTATCCTGCTCATCGGCTTGTTTTTTCCAGTATAGTTTCCAATCTTTATTGTTGTCAATAGCCCATTGTTTGGTGGCAGAGATGTATCCTATTGGTGCATCCATCCAAACGTATAGTTTCTTGCCCTTAGCTTCTTCCAGGGGTACATCTATTCCCCAATCCAGGTCGCGCGTCATGGAGCGGGGTTGCAGGCCCGATTTAAGCCATGATTTACATTGACCAAACACGTTTGTTTTCCAGCTGCCTTCTTTGGTATCTATCCATTGCTCCAGCCAGGGTTGGTATTTATCAAGCGGAAGGTACCAATGTTTGGTTGGCTTTAATACAGGCGCTTTGCCACTTAAGGTTGATACCGGGTTAATCAGGTCGGTAGGATTTAGTGATGTACCGCACCTTTCGCACTGATCACCATACGCATTCTCATTATGGCAATTCGGGCAGGTCCCGATGATGTACCGGTCGGCCAAAAATTGCTGATAATCCTCGTCGTAGTACTGTTCGCTCATTTTTTCGATGAACTCATCCTTTTCATACAAATTCAGAAAAAACTCCTGCGAAAGATCATGATGTATTGGAGACGAGGTGCGGTGATAAATATCAAAGGCTATCCCAAACTCTTCAAAACTTTCTTTTATCTGCGTATGGTACTTATCAATAATAGCTTGCGGGGTTGTGCCCTCCTTTTTAGCCTTTATGGTAATAGCTGCACCATGCTCATCTGAGCCGCAAACATATAATACATCCTTTTTTTTGAGCCTTAAATGCCGCACAAAAATATCGGCAGGCAGGTAAGCGCCCGCAAGATGACCAATATGCAGTGGACCGTTGGCATAAGGTAAAGCCGATGTAACCGTATATCTTTTATATTTGTTGAGTTCTGACATTAATAAAGAGGCGTTATAAATAATTGGCAAAGATAAATTATTTAAGTTGGAAAAGCCCGGATACAGTGAAGTCCGAAATACAGATGCGAAAAAAAAATTATTATTATTGACCTATGGATAATCCCGCTCATACAGTTTCTTCCGGTCGTTCGGTTCCCCCTGCTTCCAGGCTCCCAAGCTATTTAAAAAAAGGAGATAAAATAGCTATCACCTGCCCTGCAAAAAAGTTGCCCGGGCCAATGACAGATGCCATCGTACTTTTACAATCATGGGGATTAGAGGTTGTATTGGGCGAAACCGTTGATGCATCATATCACCAGTTTGCCGGCGATGATGAGTTAAGGGCGAAAGATCTGCAGCGTTTTATCGATGATGATACCATAAAGGCTATTATAGCGGCCCGCGGCGGCTATGGAACTATCAGGGTCATTGACAGGGTTAACTTTAGCGCGTTTGCCCTAACCCCTAAATGGATTATCGGCTTTAGCGACATTACTGTGCTACATGCACACCTGTTTGCAAACTACCAGGCGCAAACCATACATGGGCAAATGCCTGTAAATATTCCCGATGCATCAAACCGCTCATTGGATACTTTGCGTAAAGCCTTATTCGGCGAGAATTTAAGTTATCAATTTACTTCGCATACTCAAAATCGCGTGGGCGAGGGTAAGGGGATACTGGTTGGTGGTAATTTATCGTTGCTGGTAGCTATCTCCGGCTCTGTATCGGATATTGACTATACCGGCAAAATATTATTTATTGAGGATGTAGGGGAGTATCTGTATAGTGTAGACAGGATGCTGCGCTGCCTGGATAGGGCCGACAAACTTAAAAGCCTTGCAGGTTTAATTGTAGGAGGCTTTACCGATATAAAGGATAACGACATCCCATTTGGACAAACTGTACCTGGTATAATTATGGATATCGTACAACAATATGACTATCCCGTTTGCTTTGATTTCCCGGCCGGACATATCCCCGATAATTGCAGTTTAATATTGGGGCGAAATATTAGTTTAAACGTACAGGAACAACAGGTAAGTGCTCAGTTTGTCTGAATCCGTATTTTCAGAGTGAAATAATCAACAGATCTAAGAGTCTGTTTAAATTTGATTTATTAAGTGTTCCATTTGAGCGCAGTGGAACACCCCGAACGCTTTGGAACGCATTATGGCTGATTATCAACAACTTACGCATTGTAAAAATCAACAAAGACCGGAACACTTATGCGACTGATAATCAACATTATAAACCCCAATATTAACTTGTGATTAAAATAAAGCTGACGGACTGTAGTTCGAGATCTGAATTTATCTCTCGCAAAGACGCTAAGACGCAAAGTGATTTACTTCTTTTTTCTTTGCTAATTAATTTCTATATAGTGTTCCTGTCTTCACTATAAATACACTTTTTTGAAGAAAAATCAATTTATATCGGGATATATAGAGCCGGATTAATTAGAAACTTATCATCCGCCCATCTCACAAATCCGGCAAATTTTAGCCTCAATTTAAGAACCACAAAAGGTATAAATCAAAAATCTATAGTTTAATGGCACTTAGAGGCTGTTTAAAAACGGTTCAACATAATTCTTATGGCGGATAAATGAACGATAGCTACACTTGTGGAGTTGAATCGCTCATAATTTTTAGCGGTTCTTCGATTTGTATCTATCCAGGCAAATGTTCGCTCTGCAATCCATCGTTTTGGAAGTACTTTAAAGATGTGTAATTCGCTTCTTTTAATTACCTCAAAAACTATTTTGAACATCTTCTTTACTTTATCAATTAATGCACCCCGGTAACCATTAACAGCAAATATTTTGATGACACCGTTCCATGTTTCACATAGCTTGGAGATCACCTCCGTCGCTCCGTCTCTGTCTTGTACTGAAGCTCCTTGAACAACGACTGCCAGAATCATCCCAAGTGTATCCACTATAATGTGGCGTTTAATCCCTTTTATTCTTTTTCCTGCATCAAATCCCCTGCTTTCACTGCTTACAAGCGTTGATTTGACGGATTGGGCATCAATTATGCCTACCGTCGGCTGTTCTTTTTTGCCTTGCTTTACCCTCGTCTTTTGAACCAGACTTTCCTGAATTACTTCAAAAACCTCCTGCCTTTTCCATGTGTTAAAGTAATAATATACCAGCTGCCAGGGGGCAAAATCTTTCGGAAGCATCCGCCATTGGCAGCCCGTTTTTACTAATTATAAGATCGCGTTTACGATTTCACGCAAGTCATATTTTCCGGCTGCGTTGCGAATCGAAATATTTTGATATAACTTGCCATTGGCCATCGCTTAAATTGCTCGGATAATTTGTCATACTAATTGAGTTTGTGGTTATTCACAATTAGTACTTATTCGGCCATTTGGCGATGGCCTTTTTACCCACTTTTTAACACATACTCTTTTATTTCATTCGTTTTTAAACAGCTTCTAATCAATAATAAATAAGTTAAAAACAATTATTACATATGGCACTACTCGGCAATTTAGGCAATTACAAAAACACGGGACTATTAATCATCCGCGTGGGTTTAGGCATTATGTTTATTTATCATGGCTATCCCAAACTCATGGGCGGCGTAAAAGGCTGGGAACATTTAGGGGGATCAATGAAGTATGCAGGCATTCATTTTTTACCTGTAGTGTGGGGATTCCTGGCAGCAGCAACCGAACTGTTGGGCGGCTTTCTGCTTATAATAGGGCTTGCTTTCCGGCCGGCATGCATCCTATTGTTGGTTACACTTATTGTTGCTACCTTAACTCATTTTGGCAGCGGTGGCGATTTAGGAGACGCGGCACACGCCATTGAAGATGCAATAGTATTTGCAGGGCTTATTTTTATTGGCCCTGGGAAATATAGTGTGGATAAGAAGTAACCCCGCAAAAAAGCCGGCCTCCGTTTTACAAAGGCCGGCCTTTATTATCACCAGTTACTGATTCATATACTCACCTAAACTTCTCAGGTAATTCTCATCAATATCGCTGTCATTATCAGCGAAGAATTTTTTCACCTTATCCGGCTCCGTAGTAAATGCCGCTTTTATCGCTTTACTTTTAAGCTCCGTCTTTTGTGGCACTCCTCCGGGTAATTTTACAACATAGTAAACATTTTCATCTTTATATTCATCGTAGTTATTGCCGCTTGATGTTATGCCGTTGGTACTAAAACTGGCTTTTATAAAAGTTGTTGACAAGTCTTTGTATATTTTGTATTTAGGGCCTGAGGTAAGTACCTGCACGTAATGTTTAGCATTAATAGCTTGCACATCCTCAAAAACATAGGGCTGCGCATTTTCATCATATAATGTAAATCCCTTTATCTCTTGCTTAACTACTAAAAGCGCGGTTGTTTTATTACGGGTAAATAATAAATTTCCACCAACTTTATCGTAATTAAACAGGTACTCATCATCTTGTTTTATTGAATCTTTGGGGGTTATTGCAAAACCGTGCACCCAGTCGCCAAATAAAAAACGACTGCCGTGTAATCCTTCCTGCCCGGTTCCTATCCTGTTAATCGATACGTTATGGTCAACTATGCTTTCATCACGCGTAAAAAAATTTGCCGCAGACGCTTTAATAATTGTGGTTTGACTTGATGAATCCCCCGTCATTACAACTTTAATATTAGCGAGGTTATTAAGACCGGCCCTTACCAAATTGTGAAATTTAGCGGTTATTATTAGGTTCGACCCAGGATCGACCATTAAGCTAAATGCACCGTTAGGATCAGAATAAGTAGCATAAGGATGCTGCGAATCGTTTATAAAAGCAAAGGGAATTGGTTTGCCCTTTTGATCGGTTACTGTACCGTTTACTGATACTGTGGTTTGCGCTATTGTTATTTTGCTTATTATAATAAGACCTAAAAGAATTACTTTGTGCATATATACGGCTGTTCGTGTTACTTATTGATGTACTTAAGGTTTATAAATATAAAACTTAACATTACTACTTATTGTAACTTATTTGTAGCATATACAATAATAATGAACAAAGGAAAAAAATTCCCGACGCTCAATAGTCTGCATTGCAAAAACCAGCATCCTCATCCTTCCACTACATAAAAGGCAAAAAAAACGTCCCGATGATATCATCGGGACGTTAAGAGTTTAAACCTTTTAAAGCTATTATTTGCGTTTCAACGTTTCTGAAATAATACGTGGCGCAGCCGCATTATAGAAATAATTTAACGTAAAAGTTTTCGTTGCAGGGTCATACTTATTAACAAGTCCAGGTATGTTAGCAGCACTTGGCTGGCTAACACTTGTTACGGTTACTGAATTATCAAGAGCAACAGTGATTTTTATATCCGTCTTTAAATCTGCTAAAGCACCTCCGCTAATTGATGTTGCACCTGCTGTTCCCATAGCGACGTCGTAGCTAAAGGTGAATGTACCAGCAGTAGGGTGAATCCTTGAACCACTTGCGGTATAAGTACCGTCATATTGGTTTTTAACCTGCACATTGTATAAAACAGTTTTGAAATTACTAATCTGCTGGCCACCGCCATCAACAATAGTTAACGGTAAAACAAAATTAGTACTTGATGCATCAATTAAATTTGATTTGACGTTGATCACAAAGTTAGCCGAGTTTTGATTAGCGGGTATAGTTGCAGTAAATGTGCTACTATAAACAGCTGCCGGCAATATTTCATAAGTAGTACTATTAGCTTTATTATATGCTGCTAATGCCGCAGGATCAACAGCCAATTTTACAGTTATTGCAGACGACAGTGTTTTAGGCGCTGCCAGGTTTACTTGTAAATTTATTGGAATTGGCGTTGAAGAAATATCAAGGGCCAGTGCCTGGAATAACCCTCCTTTTGCCCCAACACCTGTTGCAGATGGCAACTCAACTAATGGCACAGCACTTGCAAAATCCACATAATGCTTATCATCCTTAAGGCATGAGCTTAGGCTCGCCATGGAAACAAGCGCGACAAAAGCTGTTTTAATATATAATTTCGTTTTCATTTTCTTTTTGTTTTAAATGTTATTTAGCCCAAAATATTTTAGAGGTAAATACAGAGATCGTACCCTCTCCGGCCACGTTAGCCGCGTTGGTTTGATATTCTACAGATGGATACGGAATGCGTGTTACCTGGTTTGGAGGGTTTGCACCCGGATAGATTGACAATGGAATATCATTAGGATAGCCTGTTCTGCGGAATTCATTGAATGCCTCAAACGCTCCATAAATGGCAAGCGCTTTCCATTTCTCGTTAATAATAGCCTGTTCCTGAGCTGCGTCTGAAACGCCAGCCGGGTAAGGGTTAGCTGCGATGTACGTGTTTGCCTGCGCCTCAGTTAAACCAAGATCAGCGTATGATGCTGAAATACCAGCATTATACAATGTAGCTACGCTGATACCACTGGTTGTAATGTATCCGCTTTTTACTCCTTCAGCCTGTAAAAATAAGGCCTCAGATGCCGACATGATAACCGCATCCATAGTTGCCGATTTTAGCAAACCTGTTCCAACTTTACTTGGTGCAACAGTCGGCGGTTGTGTTTCGCCAAACCTGGTTGAACTGATGGTACCCGTTGAGGTAGGTAAATACACTGCGAAACCGCGAACGTCACTATTTTGTGTAAGCTTTGTTGCACCATAAGTATTAGCCTGGTATTGGTTTTTATTGGCCTGAGAACCTCCGTTTTGAGTAGTACCATAGTTTCTCCAAAGCGGGCTTTGCTGACCACCGGTTGCGTCACTATTCAAATAACCCGGATTTACTTTAGCAGCACTGGAAGCGTCGATATAACCTATGCTCTGTGTGGCCGTTACAGCTGCTTTTAACGCCGCTGTTTTTGCTGTAACATTACTTTGGCGTAATGCTATCCTTAATTTAATAGTGTTAGCAAATTTCAACCATTTGGTCATATCGCCCTGATACATAATATCTTCAGCGCCAGGAGAAGCAGGAGGCACCGCAGCCTTTTGGTTGTTTTGAATACTTGCAATGGCTGCATCAATGCGTTTTAGCAGGTCATCATATATAGCCGAACCTTTGTCGTACTTAGGGTTCAGGTTTTTTGTGCCCTGTAATGCCTCTGTATATGGAACATTGTTATAATTATCAACCAATGCCTGGTAGTCAAATACAAGCATGATTTCGGCAATCGCCTGGTAATATGGCTGAGTGGTTGAAGCTTTCATCGCATTATAATTTGCTATGTTAAGATAAAGCGGGGTCCATGAATCATAAGATGCAGAGGTGATCTGGTACGACTCAAGCGCTACGTTTGCCTGGAAACCTGTGCTCCAGCTTAGGTAGCCCATCCAGTTGGCGTACATCACATAGCCACCTAAACCACCGGGACCAACGTTATTGGTGATATCGGCTGTTGTTTTTAATGCACCGGTTAAGGCCAGCTGTGGCGTTGTTGTTACCGGCTGGTTAGGGTTAGTTGACAACTCCAGGTAATCTTTTTTACAACTGCTTCCCACTATAGTAAGCGTTGCAAATATGATAGATAAATACTTTTTCATTGTTAAATTAATTAAAATGTCAGTGTTAGGTTAGCGCCATAGATACGGCTTGCAGGCATTTGCTGGGTACTGTTAACACCAATATCTCCATTAGTAGAACTGTTGGCAAATTCAGGGTCAACCCAGTTGTTGGTTTTTGGCCTCCACATAAATAGGTTACGGCCAATTATAGCAAAGTTAGCACGTTTGATAAATCTTGTCTTTTTGATCCATTTTGACAGATCGAATGAAAGATTTGCCTCACGCAGTTTCCAGAAAGCGCCGCTTGTTACATAAGTGCTTCCGGATGTATAGTAGGCGCCATTATCCCAGAAACCAAGATTACCATCCTGCACACTTACAGTTGTGTTGGGTGTATAAACCGGTGCAGCATCAGTACCTGTATTGATTACTGAATTTGGGAAAATAAAACGCTGACGATCTGATGATACCGAGAATTGGGACACACCTGCCGCAGTAGCTGATCGTAAACTTTGACTATATATTACGTTACCTGAACGGTATTCTTCAGTTACTGATAAGGTAATGAATTTATAGCTGATTGTTTGTGTTAAACCTAATACGTATTTTGGAGTGGTTTGCCCGGCGTTAATAAGGTTAGGGTTAGCTGATGGATAGCCTGTAACCGGGTCAACAATAGCACGGCCCTGTGGATCGCGGTTAATATCAGTAACATATAAAACGCTATATGGCTGGCCAACTACCGCACGGGTATTAGCATTGGTATAACCACCTAATGATAGTTGTTTAGTTTCGCCAAACAGCGATAATACTTTTGAGTTTTGGATTGCGAAGTTACCGCCTAAGGTAACACCAACCCCGGTTGCTGTTTTTTGCAGCGGTGTTACGTCTAACTTAAATTCGTAACCTGTATTTTGTGTTTCACCAATGTTAAGAACGGTACCGGTATAACCTGTTGTTGGCGATACTGAAATTGGCAAAGTTTGATTTTTTGTATGGGTATTGTAGTAAGTGGCGCTTACGTTAACGCGTCCGTCAATAAAACCCAAATCGGTACCAACCTCAACTTCCGAGGTAAGCTCCGGTTTCAGGTTTTTATTGTTTAAAGTGGTGCTCAAACCTAATGCCCCCAGGTTACCATAAGGGAAACCAGAAGTTGAGTTAAAAGTACTAAGCAGGCTGTATGGGCCTACGTTCACATCACCCACCTGGCTATAACCACCCCTTACTTTACCATAGCTTATGATCTTGTTATTTTTTAACGACTCAAAAGCCGATGTAAATACAAATGATCCCTTTACTGATGGATAGTAGATTGAACGGTTAGCTGCAGAAAGCCTTGAATCGTGGTCGTTACGTATTGTACCTTCAATAAACGCGTAATCTTTCCATCCTAACGATAAATCGGCAAAATAAGCTACCTGACGAATCTTGAAAGTGCCTTGACTGGCGCTGGGCACACCTAACAAACTGCTTACGTTATAAAAATCTTTTACAAGCAGGTTGTTTGTTCCGTTTTGAACATAGTCTGCATATTCCTGCCAGATAGAGTTACCTACTAATAAATTTGCTTTCAACTGATCATTTAAGAACGATTTATGGAAATTTAAAAGGATATCCTGTTGCAAGCGGTTGTAGCCTTGCGGGCCGGCGAAGTCGTTATTGGTAGGGATACTACCATCGCCAAATACTTTAATATTATTCACAGTACCCGGATTAATTAACGCACCATAGCTTGAAGCAACAGTACCACCACCATTGGTAGGGTCACTATGAGCGTATGGTGTGTAGTCGATTTCGGCACGCCTGTTTTGTTCCTGGTAAGTACCGCCGTTGTAGCTTAAACGGTAAGTAGCATCAAACCATTTGGTTGGGGTTAACACACCCGAAAAGCTACCGTTAAATACATCTGTACGTTTTATTGTCCTTGAGTTTTTTATACTCCAGTATGGATTAATACCATATGAGTTAAAATATGTACTTGGATCAGCAAAAGGCTTGGTTGGGTCTTTATAGTTTTGAAGTGGTACCCAACCTGGTGTGTTGAATATGGTGCTCAATATATCACCATAGTTACCATAGGTATCGGTGTTGCCCTGCGAAAAACTGGCTGTTCCGTCAACTTTGAATATTCCGACTGTTTTACTACCAGAAATACGGATCTGGGTTTTGTTATATTTATCATCAGGGACAATGCCAGATTGATCTAAACGAAAAGCCGAGAAATTGAATGAGTTAGCGGCATCACCAGAGGAGTATGATATGTTGTTTTGATCGCTGTGACCTGTTTCGAAGAACCTGCGTGCATAGCTTTTTCCCTTGGGGGCAGCGTATGGAAAAGATTGAATTGTACCATCCTCAAGCGGTATACCTAGCATTTTTGTGCTGCCATCATAAGCAGGGCCGTATGACTGATTTTCATAAGGCACGTAACCGGTAATGAAACCTGTAACAGCATCCTGATAAGGAGTTCCCTCACCGCCGTAACCACCAAATTTATTTTGCAAAGCCGGCATGTATGAAACTGACTCCAGCAGGTAAGTGTTTGAATAGTTAATGGTTGGTTGGCCGGTTGCGCTACCACGTTTGGTTGTAATAACCAACGCACCGTTTGATGCTTCAGAGCCGTAAAGGGCGGCAGCACCAGCACCGTTCAGCACGTTCACGCTTTCGATATCATCCGGGTTAATTGTTGTAACCTCATTTGGCGATACCGGTGTGCCGTTTAGTACTACAAGAGCAAAGTTGTTACCAACAATGTGACGGCTACCGCGTAACGTAAAACGCGTATCGGGGTTAAGACCGTTGTTTACAGTACTAACAACCAAACCGGCAACCTTGGCAGTCAAACCGTTAGTAAAGTTAGTAGGGCGGGTTTCGGTAAGTTGCTTTGCGGAGATGTTAGTTGCAGCRTAACCAAGCTCTTTAGCCTGACGCCTTACACCCAACGCACCTGTTACCTGTACTTCACCAAGGCTTCTGGCCGAAGACTCTAACACAACTGCAATAACACTTTTGGTGCCAACAGGTACTTCCTGGGAAGCATAACCGATAAAGGAAAATAAAAGCGTACCGCCTGCTGGTACATTGATTGAATACTTTCCATTGGCTGCCGTTTGCGTACCCATGGTAGTACCTTTTAGTTTTACTGATACTCCCGGGAGGGGAAGGCCATCATCTTTGGCCGTAACCGTACCAGTAACTGTACGATTTTGTGCGTGCACCTGTGTTAGGCATAACAACAGAAAGCACAAACTTGCTAGTAGAAGTTTTTTCATTTTGTTAATAATAAGATCAGTTAATAGTTAATTAATGTTAAAAGTAATGTTACGTTATCAAAAAGTCAAGTATTTTCTTAAAAAAGATGATTTTTTTTTAAAAAAAGCATGTTTAATAAGAAAAATTAATAATTTTAGTACTATGTATTGCATAATACAATCCAAAACATATATCTTTGTATTATGATCGTTGAAAACACACAAACCCAAATGAGGAAGGGCATACTGGAGTACTGCATTCTTTCCATCATAGCCAAGGGCGAAACATATGCATCAGACATAATTGCTGAACTTAAGAAAGCCCAACTGCTTGTAGTTGAGGGTACTCTGTACCCATTATTAACCCGTTTAAAAAACAATGGCCTGCTCACTTACAACTGGGTCGAGTCCATTTCGGGCCCCCCGCGAAAGTATTATGTCCTGTCAGACGAAGGCCGAAACGTGCTGGAACAGCTGGATAAAACCTGGCAGGAATTAGTTTATGCCGTGCAAACGGCCATTGGAGACAGAAAATAAAAAAAACGGAAATTATTACGCATCATGAACAAAACTATCATAATTAACATAAACGGCATCGTATTTCACATCGAAGAGGATGCTTACGACGTACTTAAACTTTACATGACCGATGTAAAGCGTCATTTTTCTACCTCTGCAGACAGTTTGGAGATCACAACCGACATCGAAAACCGGATTGCCGAAATGTTTAACGAAATTTTAGCAAGTCAAAGCAAACAGGTTATTGTTGAGCAGGATGTTAAGCTGGTTGTTGAGCAAATGGGCACCGTAGAGGATTTTGAATTCGCAGAAAGCGATGCAAAAACTACTGGGGGCAATAACTATACCTATAATACGGAGCGTCGCAGGCTTTTCCGCGACCCTGACGATCATTTGGTGAGCGGTGTTGCAGCCGGTATTGCCAATTATTTTGATATTCCGGCTGTTTGGGTAAGGCTTGCATTCGTTATTTCATTTTGTGTTGCCGGGAGCGGTTTCTTTCTTTACGTAATTTTATGGATTGTAGTGCCCAAAGCCATGACCCGTGCCGACCGTATGGCCATGAAAGGCGAAAAGCAGGATCTGAAAGGTTTTAAAAAGAACTTTGAGGATGAACTAAGCACTGTTAAAGAAAACCTGCACAACTTCAAGCATGAAGCCAAACCATTTGTGTATAAAACCCGCGATTTTATAAGCGATTTTTTTGATCACCTGGGCGTATTTTTAAGAGGAGCGGGTAGTTTGGTTGGTAAATTGATAGCCGGGGCGATATTACTTACCTGTTTCGGTCTTGCAATAGCACTCATTGTAGCCGTTGTTGGATTGATTGCCTTCGGCAAAACTGATATATATCATATCCCTCCGTTTAATTTTGTTAACCAGGAAACCAGCGTAATATTTATTGCCGGGGGCTTTTTATTACTGGCAATACCCTTATTATCAATTATACTGGTAATCATAGGCTTCTTGTTTAAAAACGCATCATTTAACCGTACAATTGGCACAACCTTATTATGCGTATGGCTGGCCGCTTTGGGGGCCGTTGTTTACTACGGCGTAAGGGCTTCGGCCGATTTTAGAGAAGGGGCAAAAATGAGCAAGACTATCAACATTAAAGCAACACCAAACAGCACCTATTACCTGCAACTTAATGATGCCAAATATTTAAGCAATGAGGATAGTACCCGACTGCGCATCAAAGAGCGTTTTAATGGTATGATAATTTTAGATGATGATTTTAATGGCGACGATGATTTTGGCACAGAACCGGTGAACATTAATATAGAAAAAAGTGATGTTCCGCAACCTGTGCTTGTTGAATCATTTACTGCAAGGGGCCGCGACGATGAGGATGCGCTGATCAATGCACGGAACATCAGCTATCGTTTTACACAAAAAGATTCGGTAATAAAATTCGATCGCCGACTGGAAAGACTTGCAGGTACCAAATGGCGCGGTCAAAAGCTATATATTACATTAAAAGTTCCTATAAACTCAACCCTGGTTATTGACAACAAGCTTGACAGGAACATGGGTTTTAACCTTTATGATTGCGGGCAAAACAATAAGCCGGTTAACCCTAATGGTTCGGTATTTGTGATGACGGCAAATGGCTTAGAGTGCAAAATACCACCCGTTCCCCAAGCTACAATTGATAGTCTCAGAAAACAAGAGGTAGTAGACAGCATTAAAAACGCAGATCAATAGTACTTACCCAGAACCTACCTATATGAGAGCCTTGATAAAATATATAAGCCTGCTATTATTTAGCGGGCTTATTATTCCTTTTTACAGTATTACATTCTATGCCGCCAGCCCAACTCTTGTTAAACCTGCATCTTTAGCTTCTGCCAATAGTAACTACCCTTTAGGTCAGGCTATCATAATCGGTATGGCCCAAAACATCTTCCCTGCATTAAAAAGTTTAATTTCTCTGTAACCAATCACCCCTATTGTGCATCTTATACAAAAAGACGCACAAATTACAGACCGGGGCTTACAAGGTTACAGCATTACCATCGTCCCTAAAACTGATACACTATGAAACAAACTGCTTATATACAATAATTACTAAACACACTAAAGGCTAAGCGCCAAAACACCTGACAACTTATTTACACAATTTTTAAAAGGAGCTTTTTCCTTAATGGCTTTTTACTGCCCAAACATTTTAACAACACAACAATGAAAACTAAAATCAACCATATATTATATACGTTCCTGCTTGTAGTTATCAGCTGGAGTGTATCTTTTGGCCAGACCGGCAAAACCGGCAGCGCCAAAGTATCCGGCTCCCTTGTAAACGATCAGGGTAAACCCCTTGATTACGCCAGTGTAAGCATCATCAAAGCATCAGACTCAACCGTAGTTAAAGGCGCTTTAAGTAACGACAATGGTGTTTATTCCTTTGATAAAGTACCAACGGGCAAATACCTGATAAAAGCTACTGTAGTTGGCTATACAAAAGCCATCAGCCAGCCATTTACCATTACCGGAAATTCAGCAAATATAGCGGTGCCGGTTTTAAACCTGCAACAGGGGAACAACACCCTGAAAACTGTTAATATTACTGCTACCAAACCATTGATAGAACGCAAGATTGATCGTACGGTAATGAATGTGGAGGGCAGTGTACTTGCAGCGGGCAACACCGCTATGGAAATATTAGCGAGGGCTCCCGGCGTCACCGTTGATAAAGATGATAACATCAGCCTTAAAGGCAAACAAGGTGTAACGGTAATGATAAACGATAAACTCACTTATCTTACTGCCGCGCAGCTGGCAACCCTGCTACGCTCAACAGATGGCAACACCATCAAATCTATCGAGATCATTACCAATCCATCGGCTAAATACGATGCGGCAGGCAACTCCGGCATCATCAACATCAAGCTAAAAAAGAATACCCAATCGGGTACCAACGGTAGTGTTACTGTAGGTGTTGCCAAAGGAAAATACTGGAGAGATAACAGCAGCTTAAACCTTAACCATAAAGACGGCAACCTTAATGTGTTTGGCACATTTAGCCGGGGCGATAGAAAACGCGGGCATGATTTACTGCTTGACCGCGTTGTTAGCAACGAGCAGGGTATTACCAATTATTTTAACCAGCAATCGTCTATGCCCAGCACCAATCATTACAACAACTACCGCGTAGGTGCCGATTACGACCTTACACCTAAACATACTATAGGTTTTGTAGTGAGCGGTTACTCAAATACCGAAAATGATAACAACAACACATCTACCATAATAGGTACGAAATATGGCGTTGCCGATTCGTCCCTGCGCACTACATCCGTTTTCCACCAGGCTTACAAAAACATCGCGGTAAATCTTAACGACAGACTTAAAATTGATACCAGCGGCCAGGAACTGAGCTTCGATTTTGATTACTCTAAATTTAACAACAGCAACAACGCGCAATATACTACTGATTATTTTTTAGCCGATGGCAGCGCCCAACGCCCAACGCAATTGCTGCGCAATCAAAGTCCTTCAAAAATTACCATATACACCGGCAAGGTTGATTATACCAAGCCGCTAACCAAAACCATAAAACTGGAAGCCGGTGCCAAATACAGCAATGTTAAAACCGATAACGACTTAAGGGCCCAAATTGATAGCGGCGGTACCTACATTAATGACAAAGGCCGCAGCAACCACTTTATTTACGACGAAAAAATTGAGGCCGGCTACATTAACCTGAACAAACAATTCAAAAAAACATCGGTACAGGTTGGTTTACGTGCCGAATACACCCGATCAAACGGCAACCTGATTGGCTATACGCCGGTAAATCGCAGCTACCTTAACTTTTTCCCAAGTGCGTTTATTAATCATACCATAAATGATAAAAATGAGGTAAGTCTGTCGTACAGCCGCCGAATCGACCGTCCGGGCTATGATGATCTAAACCCATTCATCTATTATCTTGATCCATACACCTTTAGTAAAGGTAACGCCTTCCTTAACCCTCAATACACCCAAAACTTTGAGTTTAATTATACCTATAATAAAACCATCAATGTTAGCCTGGGCTATAGCCACACTACAGATGCTATTACCGAGCTGATTTTGACTGAAGGCGAAAAAACATTTCAAACCAATAAAAACCTGCAAACACAAACAAATTACAACGCCAATATCAACAGTCCTTTCACTATCACCAAATGGTGGGAAGGAAATATCAACGTAACAGCCTTTTATTTAGGCTTTAAATCTGATTCGCTTGCCGGCTACAACTTTAACGATGGCCAATGGGCATACCAGGCGCGTACAACCCAAACATTTAAATTTGCCGGCGCCCGTTTGGAAGTCATGGGCGATTACCAATCGCCATTAACTTACGGCATTTATAAAATAAGGCCCCGCTACTCCGTTGATCTTGGTATCAGCAAATCATTTTTCGATAAAAAATTCAATGTTAAAGTAGCTTGCGATGATGTATTCAACATGCGCCGTAATAACCTGAGCAGCAACGCGCTCAACAACAATTTCACCATCAGGCAACGAAATGACACGAGGGTTGGAAGGTTAACGCTCACCTACAACTTTGGTAACAATTCCATCAAAGTTCGCCAGCACCGCAGCGGCGCCGATGACGAAAAAGGTAGAGTGAAGGGGAATAATTAGACCACAGCCCCCCGACCCCCTGAAGGGGGAGCATATAAAGTATTGTTTTGCCAATATGCAAATCAAAAGCTCCCCCTTCAGGGGGCTGGGGGGCTGCACTTTACTGCCCTACCATAAACACAGCATTGCTAAACAGCAGTTTGCCATTTTCCCAGAAACTGCGGAACAACGGATCATCAACCATATAAACTACCGAGCCACGGCCCATGGATTGCACACCAAGCAGCAAACCATTATTGATCTTTTGTTTGGCTTGCGCACCCGCGAAACCCGATACATAGCTGTCTTTTTTAATGGTGCCTACATTCCAGCCATCTTCGCCGCCAAAAAGCTCGTAGATATCATCGTTTAGTTTTAATGAATAATAGTAATCGGGCAAACCGAAACCAAGCGGATGGGTATTATCAAGGTTAAGTTTAAATATAGCGCCGGGGATCATACCGCGGATGGCATCGCGATCACGGTCGCCATAAATTTTAACGGTTTTGTCTTTATCCTTGTCATCTTTTTTATCCTCCTTCTTTTTTATCAGGAAACCTTTTTTATCAACCAGTAATGCAACGGCATTATCTACAGCAATAAGCTTCCCTCCATCGCGGATCCAATTCTGCAGTTTCTCTGATGGGAAATCATCATACCTGCCGTCTGGAAAAACAGCTACGTCAAAATCGGCCAAACGCGTGCGGCCAATATCCTGGTATCTAACCAGGGTAATGGGGTAACCCAACTGTGTCTCAAAAAAATGCCACACCTCTCCCATCGCTTCGGAGTTTACGCCATCGCCTGCAACCAGCATAACTTTAGGCTGGCGAATATACCTTACCGCATCTGAGCCAAGATCAGATCCTTTATCAACAAATCCAGATGACAGTGGCGTAACCTCCTGGTTAAGCCCAGCGGCGGTTTGGGTAACGGTCTGGTCAAAATCGGCCCGATCATTACCGGCACGGGTTATTAATAATGATCCTGGTGCAAAATGCTTCCCGGCTGCATCAAATGGTTTTTCGGAATAACGTACCCTTATCTTCTTTTTAAGCAATGCTGCCAGGAATTTTACATCACCAACAGATTGCCATGCCGATACATAAGCGTAAGCGTGGGTATTCACCAAAGCTTTGGGCGCCACAATGCTCCATTCGGCGCTTGCCGGTTTAAATGATTCCTTAACGCCATATGCCTTCAAACCAAAAGCATAAGGGAGCGACCACGCGGTAATATCATAGGTATTTGAATCAGGAATAAAAGTTCTGGGCTCCAGCAACACATGTAGCAATACGGCTTTAGGCTGATAGGCATTTACCACCAGGTCATTAGGCCCCACCGTATACTGTTCGGTTTTACCGGTTATATAATCATAACCTGTAACCGCTTTATTGCCTATCCCAAAGCCATATTGTATTCCGTTGCGGGCAAGCAATTTGGCCATAGCGTTTATTTTATTGTTGTTATCGTTTTTAATAACATAGGTTTTGTACTCGCCCGGCGGGTTGGCGCGGCTGTTATCAAAAAACCTTTTAAACTCATCTTTCAGTTTTTGCGCATTGGCCGATGCTGTTTCGATAGTACTTAAACCTGTTGAATGGTGATGAGCCACGCGCTGGGCAAGGGTAAGGGTATCGCCACTGCGGGTAACAACCGCCAACCCGGCGCTGATACCACCCTGCTCATAGGTCATTCCTATCGAGCCATTGTATAGGGGGTAGGTGTCGCCATACGAAGGGTAAAGCAGGTCGAACTCATATTTGGTAAAATACATCCAGCCATTTTGGTCAAAGTATTTAGCGTTGTTTTTACCAATAGTAACCTGGAAATCGCGTTGCCATTGGGTAATATCCCTATGATACGGCTCGGCTGCCGGGGCAAAGTAATACGGGGCATTGTACCCCTGCTCGTGGTAATCAACATGCACCTGTGGCAGCCATTGGTTAAATAAACCTACACGGGCCTGGGTCTCTTTTTGTTGCTGCCATGCCCAGTCGCGGTTAAGATCAAAATAGTAATGATTCACCCGCCCGCCCGGCCATGGTTCGGCATGTTCACGTGATGTTGGGTTGGCATCGGGCACAGCTCCCTTTACCGAGTTATAGAAATTAACGTACCTATCGCGCCCATCGGGGTTTAAACAGGGGTCGATAACCACCAGAGTATTATTAAGCCATGCCTGGGTGGTCGTATTTGTTTGATCAACAAGGTCATATAAAGTCCACATCGCCGCCTCGCTTGAGGCAGGCTCATTACCATGCACATTATAGCTTAACCAGGTAATTACGGGTGCATTTGTAAGCACTGGGCCGCTTTCTATTCCGGCTACACGTAAGTTATTATGACGGATCTCTTCCAGCCGGCCAATGTTTTCGTCGGATGCAATAAACATAGCCAGCAGCGGTCGTCCTTCGTTGGTAGTGCCAAATTGCCGCAACTTTACATTTTTTGATGCTTGGGCTATGTATTTAAAATATTCAACGATACGATAGTGCGGGGTAAACTGCTCGCCCTGCTTGTAGCCCAAAAACTCTTCGGGTGATTGTATTTTTTGAGCAAAGGCCGAACAGAAGAAGCTGACAAAAACAAAAAGGAGTAAATGTTTTTTTACCATGATATATGCGTAGGATAAGAGATACGCTAATATGCAGAATTTATTTTTAAATGCGCAGGTATGCAGATTTCGAGTGTGTAGATTGTTACAATAACAGATATGCAGATTTCAGATATGCAGATTCCAAATGTGCAGATATGCCGGTTAAGGTCATCTAGGGCTTCGCCGTTTCAGATATGCCTATGAAGCACCCAACTCACACCTTTCATATACCGTTCATGCACCTTGCGAATCATCTTACGTACATGAACCTTTGTTATCCTTTTGATCACCCGGCCATGCCCCTTTATATTTCTGTAATTGATTGAAAAAGAGAATATTGCAACAAAAAACAGCGACTTTAAAGCCTTTTTTAAGGAGAGTTGTTAGATAAAAGCCGGAGTGGTTATTTAGTGGCTGATACACAAATTTACAAAAATTAAATAAATCTCCCCAGCTGGCAGTCCTAAAAAATCTAAAAATTTTAGCAATTTGCCTGATAATTTGTAATTTGCACATCTAAAACCGTGAAGCCGTAAAAAAATCTAATCTGCACATCTGCACATCTAAAATCTGCATATCTTTATGACCCCATTACAAGCCCTGCAAAAATATTTTGGTTATAGCGCTTTCAGGCACCAGCAGGAGGCTATTATTCAGCATGTTTTAAATAAGCAGGATGTGATGGCGCTTATGCCAACCGGTGGCGGTAAATCATTATGTTACCAGCTACCTGCAGTATTGTTGAATGGACTTACCATTGTTATATCGCCGCTTATTGCGTTGATGAAAGACCAGGTTGACAGCCTGAATGTAAGTGGCATCCCCGCAGCATTTTTAAACTCGGCCCAAAACCCCGATGAGCAGAGGCGATTGGTTGAACAGCTTAGAAACAACCAGGTAAGGCTCCTGTACTTAGCTCCCGAACGCTTGTTTGGCGGCGATAATAAAATGATCGCCTTTTTAAAAACCCTTCCGGTAGTACAGATAGCCATTGACGAGGCGCATTGCATTTCGTCATGGGGACATGATTTCAGGCCGGAGTACCTGATGCTGGCACAGCTAAAAACCGAGTTCCCGAATGTGCCTGTCATAGCGCTTACCGCTACTGCCGACAAGCTGACCCAAAAGGATATCCTTGAAAAGTTAAATCTTCATAAACCTGCGGTATTTGTATCCTCATTCAACCGGGCTAATATTACCTACCGGGTTGTACCCAAAAAGAACAGCTTTAATCAGCTTATTGCTTTTTTGAACGAACGCAAGGATGAATCGGGCATTATATATTGCTTGTCGCGTAAATCAACCGAAGACCTGGCTGCCGACCTGAAAGATGAGGGCTTTGTCGCGGAGGCCTACCATGCCGGTTTAGGTAATGAATTAAAAGTAAATAACCAGGAAGCTTTTTTGCGTGATGATGTAAAGATCATTGTAGCAACCATAGCCTTCGGGATGGGCATCAATAAGTCAAATGTGCGTTACGTGGTGCACATGGATCTGCCTAAAAACATTGAAGGCTATTACCAGGAAACCGGCAGGGCCGGACGCGACGGCCTGGCATCAGAGGCATTATTGCTTTATTCGCCGGGAGACGCGGGTAAATTGCAGCACTTTGCACGCATTGAGGGCAACGAAGCACAAAGCCGCATTATGCTCAATAAGCTGAACGATATGGTGAAATATTGCCAGCTGCAGGCTTGCCGCAGGCAGTATCTGATGAATTATTTTGATGAGGCCTTCCCCCCAAATTGCGGCTCCTGCGATTTTTGTTTAACCGAGTTTAAACGCTTTGATGGTACGCTGATAGCCCAAAAGGCGCTATCGGCTGTTGCCCGTTTAAATGAACGCTTTGGTGTTAACTATGTGATAGACTTTTTACGCGGATCGAAAACCGAAAAAATCCGCGATGAACATAAACAGCTAAAAACCTATGGCATTGGCGCCGATATCAGCAAACCCGACTGGCAGCGCTATATACGCGAGCTGATTACGATGGATTACCTGCACATTACCGATGATGGTTACCCTATAGTAAAACTAACCAGCAAAAGTGCTGCCGTATTAAAAGGCCTGCAAAAGGTTGAATTTATTGAAAGCGAGATAACAGAAGAAACCCATACCCATGTACAGGCGCCACCACATGAGGCCGAATTATTGAGCCGAATTAAGAGTGTACGTAATGATATTGCCAGGCTGGAAAATGTACCGGCCTACATTATCGTCTCTGATGCTACCCTGCTTGAAATGGCCACCTTTCTGCCCCAAAGCCTGGATGAACTGCGTTTGATCTCGGGCTTTGGAGATGTTAAACTGGCCCGTTATGGCCGCGAGCTGTTGCAGCCTGTTAAAGATTATTGTAAAGAAAAAGGGCTGGAATCCAAAATAGCCTATAAATCGCCAAAGCGGGAACGCAAACCCAAAACCGACCGGGTGGAGCGAACCCCGAAAGCACGCAAAACCAACGATACCCGTACCGAAACTTTTACTATGTACCGCCAGGGTAAAAGCATACCCGAAATTGCAGCCGCCCGTGGCTTATCTCCAATGACCATTGAAGGTCACCTGAGTCACTTCATTGAATCGGGCGAGATAGATATCCTGGAGATAGTGCCCCAGCAAAAAATCCCTGCCATTAAAGATGCGGTGGAGAGCTATGGCAGCCAAATGCTTTCGCCCCTAAAACAAATTTTGGGCGATGATTACAGCTACGGCGAAATTAAAGCTGTAATAAGCTGGATGAACAAAGATCAATGATATATGTTGTCTATCTTTAGGTTGGTTAAAATCTTCTATAACATGCAGGTATTTAAAATTAATTTTAGTCAGATCCGCTCCCTGTTTTTAATTGTTATCGCAGGTATTTCCGCACTGTCTTTTAGCAATAAGGCTATGGCACAGCAAAAAAACCAAATGGTGAGGCTGGCGAAGATCCAGGTTAATCCTGCGCAGTTAAATCAGTATAACGCCGCTTTGAAAGAGCAAATGACAACCGCTGTTCATGTTGAGCCCGGGGTATTAACTTATTACGCCGTGGCCGATAAAGCAAATCCGGCACACATCACCATCCTCGAAATATATGCTGATACAGCCGCCTACAAATTACATATAGAAACACCTCATTTTAAAAAATACAAAGAAACGGTTCAGCATATGGTAAAATCATTGGAGCTTGTTGATGTTAGCCTGATTGGCTTTGCCAAAAAGCCCGATATGTAATTTTATACGCGCCCCAGCCAATATATACTTATCAATCAATTAACTTTGTTGCTTAACATGCCCTTAACGCGGCCAAATTACGTATGACTACTACCCAACAACTTTACCAGCTATATCTGCAACATCCTGTTATCAGTACCGATACCCGTAAAATTGCTGCAGGCAGCCTGTTTTTTGCCCTTAAAGGTGATAAGTTTGATGCCAATACCTTTGCCCAAAAAGCAATTGAAACGGGAGCGGCCTATGTTGTAATAGATAACCCGGAATACCAGCTTGGTGAAAAGTATTTACTGGTAGATGATACGCTAACTGCTTTACAGGACCTTGCGCGGCACCACCGCAGGCAATTAAAGATCCCGGTTATTGGCCTTACCGGCACTAACGGTAAAACCACTACGAAGGAGCTTATCAACGCCGTACTATCGCAACATTTTAAAACGCAAGCTACACAGGGAAATTTAAATAACCATATAGGCGTACCGCTTACCATCTTAACCATTAATGCCTCGCATCAAATGGCGGTTATTGAAATGGGGGCCAATCACCAGAAAGAGATTGAACTGCTTTGCAGCATAGCCCAGCCATCGCATGGGCTAATCACCAATGTAGGCAAAGCGCATTTAGAAGGTTTTGGCGGGATTGAAGGTGTTAAGAAAGGCAAAGGGGAGTTGTACGATTATTTAACTGGTGCGGGGAGCGAGTTTCGGGGAGCGGGTGTTACGTTTATTAATAGCGACGATAGTACTTTGCTTGAAATGGCTGCTGCGCGCAAATTGAGCAATGTTGTTTATTACGGTACTAATACTATTGACGATTTGATCAGCGGTGAACTGGTTGAAAACTCTCCTTTACTTACCCTGGAGTGGACTAACAATAAAACCGGCGAAAGCCATACCGCAAAAACACAGCTTACCGGCGCCTATAACCTGCATAATATATTAGCGGCTATAACCATTGGCACTTATTTTAATATCCCCGCTGCCGAAATCAACGCAGGCATCGTGGGTTACCAGCCTAAAAACAACCGCTCACAAATTGTTAAAACAGCTACCAACACGCTCGTTTGCGATTACTATAATGCCAACCCAAGCAGCATGTTTGTAGCTATCGAGAACATCGGCAAATTAGAAGCTAATCGAAAAGTACTTATCCTCGGCGATATGTTTGAAATGGGGCCAGAATCGGCTGTTGAGCATACTGCGGTTATTCAAAAAGCTTTGGATACCGAAGTTGATGAACGGATTTTTATTGGGAAGGACTTTTTAAGTCAAAATTCAAAATTCAAAATTCAAAACCAGGAGGCTACTTTCTATGCTACTGCAGAGGATGCCATCGCCGGCTTAAAAGCAAATCCGATAACCGGTTCAACTATCCTGATAAAAGGCTCAAGAGGGATGGCTTTGGAGCGGTTGGTGGAGTTGTTTTAGTGCCCTAAAGTCATGCCGAACTTGTTTCGTCCAACACACACAAGGTGTAAAGCATGGGTGCACTTGTCTTTTAATATCCTGAAGCAAGGATCTATCGCGGAGGAATCCGAAATTCCACTTCAAATTGTTTAAGCTTAACCTAATAATGCCCCTTTAACGAGTAAATCGTGATGGTTTCATCAAGCACTTCATAAATTATACGGTGCTCTAAATTAATTCTTCGGGACCATAGTCCGTTCCATTGATATTTTAATTCTTCAGGCTGACCAATTCCACCAAATGGATTTTCCTTAATAGCTTCAATTAATTGTGATATCTTTTTTTGCGCCTGGACATTCCCGCTCTTTTTCCAATACGACAGATCTGATAAGGCCTTATCCATGAATTTTACTTCCACAGATCCTCTATTTTAATTATAGTTCCCTTCCCTTCCCTTGCTTCTTTTCTGCCTTTTTCAATTTCAGCCATAAATTCAGCATCATAAATCGGTTGGGTTTCAGGCTCTTCGTCATAAGGCACCTGTAAAGCCTCCAATACAGCTTTAACAGCCTTAACCTGGGCCTCGTTAGTAGGGTGTACGGCGAAAGTGTTCATTTTGCAAACTTTTATAGTTAAAACACTAATTTACAAATTTTTCTTTTATTTCTCTGTTTTCTATATTAACAGGATTACGTTAATGCCCTTCACGCATCGCCAGCTCCGCCACTTCCTCACCCACCAAACTTCCCATTGCTACGCCCATACCGTTACACCTAACCGCGCAAAAAACACCAGGCTTTACCTCCTTCACTATCGGGCTTAACTCCTCGCCAAAGCCCATAATGCCGCTCCACCAATAATCAACTTCAATTTGCTGATCAGGCAGGATCACTTCATGCAGATAGCTTAGCAGTTTTTCCTTTACAATATCGGTATGCCCAAAGTCCCAGGTTTCTTCGGCTTTATAATCCAGGTTGCGGCCGCCGCCAAATAGCACGCGGTTATCAATATTACGGAAATAATAATAGCCTTCATTAAAATGATAGGTGCCCCTCAGCTTTAAACCTGATACTGGCCGGGTAACCAATACCTGCCCCCTGCCTGGAATCACATTAAGCTCGGGATATAATTGGCTGGCAAAGGCATTGGTAGCCAGTATCACCTTGCCTGCCTTAAAGTTTCCCTGGGTTGTTTGCAGGCAGATGTGTTTGTTTTCCTGTTCAATTGTCGAGATCTGCACATTGTTTAGCACCAGCACTCCCAGTTGGTATACATTATATAATAAGGTACGCATCATTTCACCGGTATGAATTTGCCCTTCAAACGGATTGTAGATCATGTGGCCTACCTTATTAAAGCCAAAACCTGCAATTTTTTCATCAGCCACTGAATAAATGTCAGGCCTGCCTATGACTTGCCGCAATAATTTATTGAGGTGATCTACACGGTCGAAAGCACTTTTTGCAGCATCGGCTTCATCCTCCATAAATAACTCATGCCCACCGTATTGATGATAGCCAATATTCTCGTCGCCCAGGTTTTGCCTTAAGCGCTGCAGGCCGCGCCATTTGTAATCAACCAGGCGCATCGCTTCGGCTTCAGATGAGCGATTTATTACTTCAATTTGTTCACTTACTGTACCAAAACAGGCAAATCCCGCGTTTTTAGTACTGGCTCCCGATGGTAAAAAGCCCCGCTCCAACACCAACACTTTTAAAGCAGGTTGCTGCTTTTTTAAATGCAGGGCGGCGCTTAAGCCAACAAGGCCGCTACCGACGATAATTACATCGGCATTATCAATAAACGCTGTACGTTCCCAGTATGAATACATTTTAAGTCAAAAGTAAAAAGTAAAACTCAAAAGCCTTGCAATTGGGTATTTACTTTTGACATGAATTAAGACCGGAATAGTTTTTGAACAGGTTTATGGAGGCTTTGACAGAGAAGAATAATGTTTTAAAAGGTTTGTCATCCTGAACGTAGTGAAGAATCTATTCGCAGACTGTACAGGGCGACGAAGCATGGCGAATAATAGATGCTTCACTTCGTTCAGCATGACAAAAGGCTTGCAAACACTCATGAATATGCACGAAGCAACGACGGTGGAAATCTAAGATCTAAGAGAATTTTGACTTTTTAATTTTGAATTTTAACTTAATATGAATCATCTATCATTAATTATGGGATACATCGGCTTTAACTCGGCATGGTTACTGATGATTTTGGTTGCCCTGGTAAGCTTTATTGTACAGTGGCGATTTAAAAGTAAATTTAAACGATATTCGGAAATCGGCTTACTATCAGGTCTTTCGGGCCAGGAAGTGGCGGTAAAAATGCTGCGCGCACATGGCATATTTGATGTGCAGGTAATGTGTGTTGAAGGCCAGCTTACCGATCATTATAACCCCGAAACAAAAACTGTTAACTTAAGCCAGGATGTTTATTATAGCAGAAGTATAGCCGCGGCGGCTGTTGCCGCTCATGAATGTGGCCATGCCGTTCAGCATGCGCAGGCTTATGCGTGGTTAAGCTTTCGCTCGGCTATGGTGCCGGTTATCAATGTGGCATCAACGCTAACCCAATGGACCCTTTTCATTGGCATAATGTTGTTGTTTTTTGCCAATAACTCTATCGTATTAGCCATAGGTGTTGCCGCCCTGGCACTGGTTACTTTCTTTAGCTTTGTAACCCTGCCGGTTGAGTTTGATGCAAGCCGCCGCGCATTAGCCTGGCTTAATAACAATTATAGCATTATACAAACCACCGATGAACATGAGCTGGCTAAAGATGCCCTGTGGTGGGCCGCCATGACCTACGTTGTGGCCGCCGTAAGCGCACTGGCTACGTTGGTATATTATGCCTCGTTTTTGTTTAACCGGCGGAATTGAGGATGTGCGGATATGCAGATGTGCAAATGATGTTATTAGGAGAAGATGGCCTTTCTAAAAAAAAGAAAGGCCATATCTCTTATACCTGCTTCCTTAATAGGGGACCAAAACTTTCGCACCTTATTTACCATCTGCATATCTGAAATCTGCACATTAAGTTCATTATATTTACATAACAAGTGTAACCTAAGTAAAAGTCCAGTAGTCAGAGAGGTTGTAACACATGCAAAGCAAGCTTTCAGATATCGATCTTATAGAACAGACACTGGCTGGCAACCAGTCGGCTTATGCCGACCTGGTAAAGCGGCACCAGCGTTTTGTGTTTACGCTGGCTATGCGTTTTGCTAAAAGCCGCGAGGATGCTGAGGAAATTGCACAGGATTGCTTTATAAAAGCTTACCGCTCGCTGGCCATGTACCAGGCGCAATCTAAATTTACAACATGGCTGTATACCATTGTATATAATACAGCCATGACATTTTTGAGAAAAAAAAGAGTGGCCACCGAGTCTATAGATGACGAGGGCACTTACATACAGGTTAAAAACCATGAGTCGGCTTATGATGCTGATAATGTGGAAAATAAATCACGATCGTTTTACCTGAACCAGGCCATTGAGCAACTGTTACCTGATGATGCCACCATCATCACCTTGTTTTATAAGGGCGAGCAATCTTTAGAAGAAATTGCCCAAACATTGGGAATGGAGGCCAATACGGTTAAAGTAAAACTATTTAGGGCGCGCCAGCGTTTAAAAGATAAGCTGGAGCGTAATTTAAAACATGAGGTTAAAGAACTGATATGAACACCATTGAAGAAAAACTCTGGAACTACATTGATGGTACCTGCACACCGGCTGAGCAGGATGCCATTGCCCTGCTTATTGAGCAGGATGAGGTATACAGGCAAAAATACCAGGAGCTGCTGCTGCTAAACCAGGAGTTTGCAAACATGGAACTTGATGAGCCATCAATGGCCTTTACCTATAATGTGATGGAAACCATCCGTACCGAAAATGCAAGCAAGCCTTTAAAGGCGGCTATTGATAAACGCATCATTATGGGTGTTGGCATCTTTTTTATTTTTACCATACTGGCATTGTTAGTGTTTACAATAGCCAACATTCATTTTTCCGGTTCGGCTGTTGATGTAAAGGTTACCCTACCGGCCAGCATTAAAATGCCCAACATGGGCCATATTTTTAGCAGCCAGGTATTTAAATGGTTCCTGGTATTTGATGTAGTGCTGGCTTTATTTTTAGCCGATAGCTATCTGCGCAGAAAAAAGACGGTAAAACAGGCATAAAGTGTTTTGTATGGTGTACAACAAAAACGACAGTTGTTAACACAATTGTTCAGTTACCGGTAATAACTTAAAAAAACGCTCATTTTTTGAAGCAGAAAAGGTATTGAAATCAACTTGATAAAAAAAATCATAAAGTAGCCTACTTTGGTATAGTAATTGTATGATTGTATATGAACTGGTAATCTTACCGGTTTAATTGTGATAAGGTTTAGGTTGAAAGTCTCCCGACGCAAGGTTGGGAGGCTTTTATTTTTAAAGATTATCTGAACCGTAATTTTTGCACCAACAGAAGTGAATTTATCATCTGCTCATCTGAAACTGAGAAGCCCTCGAAGTTAATCTGCACATCCTATTTATCATCTGCAAATCCATACTCGTCTTTAAATTTGTTACAAACAATTTTTTTCTCTTTCCGTATAACCTGTTGTAACTAATAGCCCTTCCCCCTGATGGCTGTAATAAAACCAATTTTCTTATGTTCAATAGTGTTAATCCAGGTAATGACACTGATTTTAATTTCGAACGTTTTTTTGAACTATCCGCAGATCTTTTTTGTATTGCCGGCTACGATGGTTACTTTAAAAAGGTAAACTCAGCAGTATCAAAAGTACTGGAATATACCAATGAAGAACTTTTTGCCCGCCCTATAAATGAGTTTGTACACCCCGAAGACCAAGGTATCACCTCACTAAACCGGGATAACCTGACACGCGATATCCCACTTTTAAATTTCGAGAACCGGTACGTAACCAAAAGCGGCAAAATTGTTTGGCTTGCCTGGACATCGATGCCTGTTGATAGCGAGCGGCTGGTTTTTGCTATTGCCAAAAATATCACACACAAAAAGAAGCAGGAAGAAGAACGAAACGCCCTCATAACCCATCTTACCACAATAAACAACAAACTAAAGCACCTAACATATACCACATCGCACGATCTGCGGTCGCCTGTGAGTAATTTGCTATCGGTATTTAATTTTATAGATATTTCAAAGATACAGGATGAAGAAACGGTTGAATTTATAGGCATGCTGAAAGCCGCTTCGGAAAGTTTGAAAGATACATTAAACAATTATGTTGATGTTTTGAGCCAGAAAGATAGTTTAAATGTACATGTGGAAGAATTGGACATTAATGATTCATTAAACACAATTTTACATTCGCTAAGCTCATTATTACTGCATTCAAACGTTACCATAAATGTAAACTTTGCAGCAAACAGCACCATCAAATTTAACAAAGCATACCTGGAAAGTATTTTCCTGAACCTTATCACCAATTCCGTAAAATACGCGCGTCCGGATGTTCCACCAGCCATTACCATTAGTTCGGGAATTAATAATGGTATCAAACAAATAATATTTGCCGATAACGGACTGGGCTTTAACATGGAAAATGTAAAAGACAAGATTTTTGGCCTTCGCCAAAAATTTCATCAGCATCATGACAGCAAGGGCATAGGGCTTTACCTGGTACATAATCACATTACCAGCCTGGGCGGGCAAATAGTACTTGAAAGTAAACCCAATGAGGGTGCTAAATTCACTTTATCGTTTAAAAACTAACCTGCTCATATTTTTGCCTGTATTAAAAACCTTACATTAATTAAACATTGATATTACATACCTTTGCGGTTTGCTCCTGGTTGGTAAGGCGCTTATTCAAAATAGATAAAAAGCATGTACGATATTTGTTGTGTAGGGCATATTACATTAGATAAAGTGGTAACACCTCGCGCGGTTGCACACATGGCCGGCGGCACCTCCTTTTATTTTTCCAATGCCATCCGCAATATGGATGTCAGCTATACACTCGTAACCACTCTTGCCCAAAGCGAAATGGTTGTTGTTGAAAAACTACGCACCAAAGGGATTAAGGTAAATGCATCTGTAGGCGGGCTTTCTGTTTATTTTGAAAATATCTACTCCCAAAACCAGGACCACCGTACCCAGCGGGTATTGCAAAAGGCCAATCCTTTTACTGTTGAGCAACTGCAGCAAGTAGATGCTCAAATTTTTCACTTAGGGCCGCTATTGGCCGATGATATGCCTGTTGAGCTAATTAAAGAACTGCATAGCCGCGGCCGTGTTTCGTTAGATGTGCAGGGCTATTTACGCAAGGTTGAAAATACAAACGTGGTGCCTGTTGACTGGGCCGATAAACGGGAGGCTTTGCGCTATGTAGATATCCTGAAAGCCAACGAATACGAAACCGAAGTACTTACAGGCAGTAGCGATATTTTTGAAGGTGCGCGTATTTTGGCCGACTGGGGGGTTAAAGAAGTGGTGCTTACCCTGGGCAGTATGGGCTCTGTTATTTATACCGATGGTGTTTTTTACAATATTCCCGCTTATGCACCTATAGCGGTTGTAGATGCTACAGGCTGTGGCGATACCTATATGGCAGGTTATTTATACCAGCGTATAAAAGGTGCATCATTTCAGCAGGCAGGCGAGTTTGCAGCAGCTATGGCCAGTTTTAAAATTGAATCATCGGGACCATTTACAGGCACCGAAGAGGATGTAATGAACTTACTGGAGAAAGGCGTGAAGGTATACAGTTACTGAGCCTTTAATTTTTTATAATTTATACAGACCAGCCATAAAGCTTAGTTAACAGCGCTATATTCAGTTAACTAATACGCATTTCTATAAAACCCTTTCGCACTTTTATTAGTTATATCAATGTATTAAAACGCATTGGTAATGAGATCTATCTGGAAAGGTTCAATTGGTTTCGGGTTGGTGAGTATACCGGTTAAGCTGTATTCGGCCGTGCAAACGTCGTCACTTAACTTTGATATGCTTGATGGCCGGGATCATGCACGCATCCGTTATCAGCGGGTAAATGAGCGCACACATAAGGAGGTGCCTTATGATAAAATTGTAAAGGGCTATAAGCTGAGCAATGATGACTATGTGATAGTTGAAGAGCAGGATTTTGAGGATGCCGCACCCGGGAAAAGCAAGGTAGTTGAAATAGAAAGCTTTGTTGATATTGCCGATGTGAACCCCATGTTTTATGAAACATCCTACTACACCGAACCCGATACCCCGAATAATAAAGCCTATGCATTACTGCTGAAAGCGCTCACCCAGTCAAAAAAAGCCGGGTTGGCGCGATTTGTTTTACGCAGCACCGAGAGCCTTTGCATAGTGCACCCCGTTGAAAACGTATTGGTCATTACCCGCATTCGTTTTGGGCAGGAAATACGCGGTACAGAGGAGCTTAATCTTAGCCATGACGTTGGTATAAGCAAAAAGGAGCTGGATATGGGCCTCGCGTTGATAAACCAGTATGCCGAAGATTTTGATGTATCTAAATTTAAGGATGAATACAATGATGAATTGCTGAAGATCATCAAAGCAAAATCAAAAGGCAAACGTGCTACTGTTAAAAAACTTAAACCCCATAAAACCAGCAGCGATGACCTTTATGATCAGTTAATGAGTAGTTTGAAAACAAAAAAAGCCTGATGTATGTTATTCCTGGCTCAAATGAGCACGACTATCAGGGATGGACAGAATCGTTAAATAAACTGTTATTTACTTACTTTAGCGAATAAGCTTCCATCGCCTATGAAAACTATTGTTTACGCTATATTTATTGGGGTTGCATTTGCCGCCCTCGGCTCCTGCTCGCCCAAAGGACCATACGCCATAACCAACAAAGTGTACAGGCACCAGGCGGATTCGGTACTGAAGGTCATCAGTCGCGAGCAACCGGCCACGTTGGTTGATAGTCTCGGTGCTGCCATTCCCAGCGAATGGGTTGGCACCGTAAACTTCAACGCCCGCAAGCCAAACTATGTAATTATTCACTACACTGCGCAGGATTCGGCCAAACAAACACTTAAAACTTTTACATTGGTAAAGCCCCAGGTGAGCGCCCATTATGTAGTTGGCAAAGATGGCAGGGTATACCACATGCTTAACGATTACCTGCGCGCCTGGCAGGCCGGCATTAGCAGCTGGGGTAGCATAAGCGATATGAATAGTTGTTCTATAGGTATCGAAATTGACAACAACGGCCATGAGCCTTTTAATGATGTACAGGTAAAGAGCCTGCTGGCCTTACTGGCCCAGCTTAAAAAGACTTATAACATCCCTACAGCAAACTTTATCGGCCACCAGGATATTGCCCCCGCCCGCAAGTCAGATCCCGGTCCGCTGTTTCCATGGAAACTGTTGGCCCAAAAAGGTTTCGGCTATTGGAGCGACGAACTGCTGGAGCTGCCACCCGACAACTTTGACTATGCAACAGCCCTGCGCCTCATAGGCTATGATACCAGCAACCTGCCAGCCGCAATAACAGCCTTTAAACGCCATTTTGTACAAATTGAAGACAGCCCGGCCATGACGCAGTTGGATTTGAATGTGTTGTATAATGTGTATAGGAAGTATTAGCCCCCTAACCCCCTAAAGGGGGAATTTTTGATTTACGGCTTCTTATAAAAAAGGCCATTCACTTGTGTAGCGAATGGCCGTATGCTTTATACCTCCCCCTTCAGGGGGCTGGGGGGCTCTTCCACCCGTCTTTTAGCGTAACAGTTCTGTTGAAAACTAATTTATCGGCTGTTGAGTACTTATCCAGTGTAAAATAGCCTTTGCGCATAAACTGTACCGGAGTGCCGGGCTTGGCATTGGCCAGGTCGGGCTCAATGTATGCTGTTTTGATTATGTGCAGGCTGTTGGGGTTAATGTAGTCCTTAAAGTCACCCTCCTCGCTTTGCGGATTCTCTACCTGGAAAAGGCGATCGTAAAGCCTCACCTCGGCGGTTTTGGCGTGTGGTACGCTTACCCAGTGAATAGTTCCCTTAACGTTGATGCCGCTGGTATCATTACCAGATTTAGATTCGGGCAGGTAAGTACAGTGGATCTCAGTTACATTGCCATCGGCATCCTTAACAAAGTCGTCGCAACGAATAATGTAAGCGTTTTTCAACCTCACCATCAGCCCAACACCCAGCCGGAAGAACTTTTTAGGTGGAATTTCCATAAAGTCCTCACGCTCTATCCACAACTCCCGGCTAAAAGGGAACTCGCGGCTACCGTCACCACCCTCAACCTCGGGGTTGTTTTCGCCATGCATCGTTTCTACTTCACCTTCGGGGTAATTAGTCAGGATACATTTTATAGGATCCAGCACAGCCATACGGCGCCATGCGGTTTTGTTCAGGTCCTCGCGGATACAAAACTCCAGCAGGCCAACATCTATCATGTTTTCGCGTTTGGCCACGCCAATACGCTCGCAAAACTCGCGGATACTGGCAGGGGTATAACCCCGGCGGCGCAAACCGCTAATGGTAGGCATTCGCGGGTCGTCCCAACTCTCTACATACCCTTCTGTAACCAGTTGCAGCAGCTTACGCTTGCTCATTACAGTGTAGTTGAGGTTTAGCCTTGCCATTTCATATTGTTTGGATGGGAAGATACCTAACTGTTCAATAAACCAATCGTATAAAGCACGGTGGGGTATAAATTCCAGTGTACAGATGGAGTGGGTTATCTCCTCAATAGCATCCGATTGGCCATGGGCAAAATCATACATCGGGTAAATGCACCAGGCATCGCCTGTACGGTGATGGTGCGCATGCTTAATGCGGTACATCAAAGGATCGCGCAGATGCATGTTGGGTGCTGCTAAATCAAGTTTAGCCCGTAACACCTTGGCGCCATCGGGGTATTTACCGGCTTTCATATCGGCAAACAGCTCCAGGTTCTCTTCCACCGATCTGCTGCGGTACTGGTTGGGTGTACCAGGTTCTGTAGGTGTACCTTTCTGTGCGGCAATCTCCTCTGCAGTACTATCATCTACATAAGCCAGGCCTTTTTTGATGAGGGCAACAGCAAATTCATATATCTTGTCGAAATAGTCAGATGCGTATAATTCTTCGGCCCATTCAAAGCCCAGCCATTTTACATCCTCCTTAATACTGTCAACATATTCAACATCCTCTTTAACGGGGTTGGTATCGTCAAAGCGCAGGTTGGTTTTGCCGTTATATTTTTGCGCAAGTCCAAAGTTTAAGCAAATGGATTTGGCATGGCCGATGTGCAGGTAACCATTAGGTTCGGGCGGAAAACGGGTTAACACCCGGCCTCCGTTTTTGCCGGCGGCTATATCTTCTTCAACAATTTCCTCTATAAAGTTCAATGATCTTTCTTCGCTCATAAACAACAGTTATCAATAACCACAAAAGTAACAAAATTTTTAAGCCGCTAACTTTATAAACGGGAACTGGTGTATTGACAATTAGCACATGGTTATTATGATAAAATAATTAAATTTGAAACAGCTTAAATCAAAAACCTATACAGAATATGAACACGTACCAGGATCCTTACACAAATTTTCAGGATATGACGCCCGAAGAAATGGGCTTTTTACAACAAGCCACCGCTGGACTAAATGAAAATCAAACAAAATACTTTTACATGGTTTACACCAGCAAACGCAAAAACGCGCAGGAAATATTATTGTTTACCTTACTTGGTTTTATTGTAATTGCAGGTGTACAGCGTTTTGTACTCGGGCAAATTGGTATGGGTTTACTTTATCTTTTTACCGGCGGCTTTTGCCTTATTGGTACTATTGTTGATTTGATAAACAATAAATCGCTCACGTTAGAGTATAATAAAAACATGGCTTATGAAAGCCACCGTATGGCTATGTTAACTCCATAAAATTAACCTTGCCATCTTATAGTTAAATTTGTTCATGAAACTATCCATCCTTACCGCCTACCTTGAAAGTTTTGCACCACTGGTTTACCAGGAAGATTACGATAACGCAGGCCTTATAGTAGGTAACCCCGACCAGGAAATAACACAGGCCCTGCTTTCTTTAGATTGTACCGAAGCTGTGGTTGATGAAGCCATCGCTACCGGTTGTCAGGTAATTATATCGCACCATCCTATCGTTTTCAAAGGGTTAAAAAAGTTTAATGGCAAAACTTATGTAGAACGCGTGGTTGAAAAAGCCATCCGCAACCGCATCGCCATTTACGCCATCCACACTAATCTTGATAACGTGATGACCGGGGTAAATACCCGCATTTGCGATACACTGGGCTTAAAAAACTGCCGAATACTGGCACCAAAACACAACCTGCTTAAAAAGCTGGTAACATTTGTACCCCATAGCCATGCTGATGCCGTGCGCGATGCTTTATTTGCGGCGGGAGCAGGCAATATTGGTAATTACAGTGAAGTTAGCTTTAATGCCGAGGGACTGGGCACTTTTAAAGGCAATGATGCTACCGTACCCTACATTGGCGAACCGGGTAAACGCCACCGGGAAAATGAGATTTGCATCCAAACAATTTACCCGGCCAACCTGGAGAGTAAAATAATCATGGCGCTGATACTGGCCCATCCATATGAAGAGGTGGCTTATGACCTTTATAGCTTAACCAACCAAAACCAGCAGGTTGGCTCGGGTATGATAGGTGAGCTGGAAGTGCCGCAGAACCAGGAATCGTTCCTGTTTCATGTAAAAGATAAGATGCGTACACATGTAATAAGGCATACGGCATTTACAGGCAAACCCATTAAAAAAGTAGCCGTTTGCGGTGGCGCAGGAGGCTTTTTACTGAAGCATGCTATAGCCGCCGGAGCCGACATTTTTATCACTGCCGACTACAAGTATCACGAGTTTTTTGATGCCGAAGGAAAAATAGTGATAGCCGACATCGGACACTTTGAGAGTGAACAATTTACGGTGCAATTAATGTATGATATAATTAGAAAAAAATTCCCTATCTTTGCCGTCCGTTTAACAGAAGTAAATACAAACCCCGTCAAATATTTTATTTAATGGAACAAACCGTAGAACAAAAGCTTAAAGCTTTATACGAACTACAAACCATCCACACTAAAATTGATAGAATTCGCCAGGTAAGGGGTGAGCTGCCAATGGAAGTTGCCGATTTGGAAGATGATGTTGCTGGCCTTGAAACCCGCATACAAAAGATCAAATATGAGCTGGATGATGTAGAGGATGAGATAGTAACCCGCAAAAACCTGATCAAAGACGCCCAGGCAAATATTAAAAAATACGAAGCGCAGCTTAACGAAGTTAAGAATAACCGTGAGTATGATGCCATATCAAAAGAAATTGAGATACAGGGATTAGATATACAGGTAAGCGAGAAAAAAATAAGGGAATATGGTTTTGAAATCTCCTCAAAAACGCAGGTGTATGAAAAAGCCCTTGCCGACCTTGAAGCACGCAAAAGCGACCTGGAAGCTAAGAAGGATGAGTTAGGCGTTATTACTGCCGAAACAGAAAAAGAAGAGAACGATCTTGTTGCACAGGCAGAAAAAGCTATTCCAAACATCGAGGAGCGTTTGCTTACAGCTTACAACCGTTTGCGCCAAAATGCCAAAAATGGTTTAGCTGTTGTAACTATTCAGCGCGATTCATGTTCAGGTTGTTTTAACCAGATCCCGCCTCAGCGCCAGTCTGATATCCGCCAGCGTAAAAAGATCATCGTTTGCGAGCATTGCGGACGTATCCTTGTTGATGAGCAGATGGCCTTAGAAGCAGAGACCATATAAGCAAAGCACTTAATTAATATGAAAGGCATCTTTTTTAGGATGCCTTTTTTTGTGAAACAGTTTTTATGCCCAGATCAAGGATTCTTTATTTCATGCTTTCGGTCGCAACCATTATTATTGGCCTGCTATCCCGGTATTTTAAATTTATTCCGCTGTTTATCGGCGATATTCTTTGGGCGCTGATGGTTTTCTTTATCATGCGTTTTCTACTTATTAATAAGCCTTTAAAATACGCCATTATAGCAAGCCTTTTATTTTGCTATGCTATAGAGTTTAGCCAGCTTTACAAAGCGCCCTGGATAAATGATTTGCGGCATACTATTTTTGGCAAGCTGGTTTTAGGAGAAGGCTTTTTGTTTAGCGATCTATTGTGCTATACCGTTGGGATAGGGGTTGGTGTTCTGTTAGATTTATACACCATCAAGAAAAAAGCACAAACTCGTTTTTAGATAATAATTGATTTACAGATAACATTCGTAGCTCAAAACATACTTGTCTGCCTGCCCTTCTTAGGCACAAATAAACTGTAATCATAATCCGGCATTTCACGGCCCGCCATAAAACGATTACAAGCCATTCTGAACATCTGGTGGATAGATTCGGCTATCTTACCTTCGCCGCTCATCCGTCGCCCAAAATTGCTGTCATTTAGCTGCCCGTCGTGACATTCGCGAATCATGTTCAGCACTTTTTCCGCTCTATCAGGAAACGCTTTGTGGATCCAGTCGCTAAATATTTCGGCAATGCTGCCGTTAAGGCGCACAATGGTAAACCCGGCAGCCAAGGCGCCCCTGTCAGCCGCAGCTTTAATAATGTTGGGTACCTCGTTGCTATTCAGGCCCGGGATGATAGGAGCCGCCATTACCCTAACGGGAATCCCTTTCTCTGATAGTTTTTGCACAACGGCAAGCCTGCCCGTTGCAGTTACCGTACGCGGTTCGAGCTTTTGGCGCAATTGCTCGTTAAGCGAGGTTATAGAGACGTTAACATGCACCAGGCTCATGGCGGCCAGCTCGGTTAAGATATCAAGGTCGCGCAGGATAAGGTTATTTTTGGTGATGATGGCAACCGGATTTTTATACTTCAAAAAAACCTCCAGCAGTTTTCTCGTTATTTGTAAGCTACGCTCAATCGGCTGATAGCAATCAGTATTGCCCGATAGCAGGATGCACACGGGTTTATAATTCTTTTTATTAAAATATTGCTCCAAAAGCTCGGGGGCGTTCCGCTTTACAATTATTTTGCGCTCAAAATCAAGCCCCGCACTAAAACCGTAATATTCATGAGTATTACGGGCATAGCAATAAATGCAGCCATGCTCGCAACCCTGGTAAGGGTTTATAGAGTACATATGGCTAAGGTCGGGACTGTTTGATTCGCTTACTATTTTTTTGGGTGTCTCCTCAAAAAGCTGGGTTAAACCATTTTCAAGGAAGGGTTCGTCGAGCCCTTCAATATGGTCGGCCACATATTTGTTTTTCAGGAACTTATTGTGGGTATTAACCTGCGCCCCCCTGCCTTTAAAAAAGTCTGGGTTATCTTCATGTGCCATATGGCAAATTTGCTAATTTAATTAGCAAATCACAAATCAACCAGCTTGTTTTTTATGCTGTATAAAACCAGGCCAACGCGGCTTTTAATTTGCAGTTTTTCAAAAAGCTGGTCGCGGTAACTATCAACAGTGCGCACGCTTATGCACATGGTATCTGCAATTTCCTTGTAGGTAAGTTCGGTGCTGGTAAGGCGTAAAAATTCAATTTCACGCGGATTTAGCTTTACCTGTGCCGCTTTATCGATATTAAAATTATTCAGCAGGTGCTTGGTAACAAAATCGGGGTAAAAAAGCTCACCTTCCGAAACTTTACTCAATGCCCTTTCAAACTCATCGGGCTCCGCGTCTTTTAACAGATAGCCCTTTACCCCTGCCATCACCATTGACAACACCTTTTCGGCATCCTCAAACATGGATAGAATGATAACACGGATAGATGGATGATGCTTTTTAAGCCATTGGGCAGTTGACGTACCATCCATAACAGGCATATTAATATCAAGCAAAATAATATCAGGTATAATCCCCTCTGTAATATTGTCTATCAGCTCTTTACCGTTTGCGGCCTCAAATAGAATGCTATAGCCGCCAAAACTATCTATTAGCGCTGCCATGCCGCTCCTAAAAAGGCGGTGATCGTCAACCAGGGCTATTTGAATCGGTTCCGTTAGCATAAATTTCTTGTACCAGGGGGTTCAATGACAGCTTAATAGTGCAACCTTTTTGGGGTGAGCTGCTTATAACCGCCTCTGCTCCAATCAAACCTGCCCTGTTTGTCATGTTACGCAACCCCGATCCACTCTTGTCGTTAAGCAATTCGGGCTGGAAACCAACGCCATCATCTTCGATGGTTAAATTAAACATTTGTGTGTTATAATGCAAACCTATTTTAATGTTTGCGGCATCTGCATGTTTCAACACATTATTTAACGCCTCCTGGAATACCCTGAACAAAACCAATTCGCGCTGTTCGCCCAAACTGTAAACTTCGCCTTCCACCGTTACATCCACATGAATAAGCCCGCTTTTATTGATCCGGACAGCCTCCATCTCTAATGTTTTTACCAGTCCCAATGCGCTTATATGCTCAAAGCTGAGACTTTTTGAGAGGTTACGCAGATCTGTAATGGTTTGGGCTACAAGTTCACGGGTATCATTTAATTTTGCCTGCTCATCACCATCAAGCTTTTTACCCAACAGGCCAAGGTTAAGTTTTACAAATGATAATACCTGGGTAATATTGTCATGCATTTCGCGACTAACATAATTAAGGGTTTCCTCCTGGATCTCGATACGGGTTTTTAGCAATTCCTGCTTAAATGATGATTTTAATTCGGCTTTTTCGAGCGCGTTTTTGTTCTGCTTTTTTTGAAACATCAATAAAAAACCAACCATAAAAAACCCAAGCAACAGCAATAATGCAGTACCTGCAATTATTATAAGGATAACTTCTTCGTCTTTGAAAAGCATAAAAAGGCAGATATTAAGAGTGAATTGAGCAACAAATTTGAAAGCCCCGGAATAGTTGCTGCCAAAATATAAAAATGATAATTGTTTTTATATACCATGTAGCTAAAACACGAAAAATAAAAACTCTTTGAAAGAAAATAAAAAAGCAAGCCCGTAGCAACTAAAAACGGCGGATGCTTTATAAGCACCAAACCCACCTCTGCTTCTTCGAATAAATTATGATAATAAATGCAAATTAAAGTCAAAATAAATAGGGCTTGTACTAACATTGCTATGGTATTCAACTTCCAAACTCCCTGGATAAAGGCCATATCAATAAGTGAAAGCAGTATTACAAAAGCAGCAAGTGAGTGCATTTTCTTTTTATATGATGCACTTTTTGCAAGCGATGTCATATAATAGGCAAAAAGAATAAATTCTATTAATTCTTCGATGTTGCCCGCCCAGGAGTTGGTGTGATTAATTATAAGCCAGTTAAAAAAATTCGCCGTTTCGAAAACAACAGCAAATGCCAGGTAAGGCATAAACCACTTAAGGTTGCTATCCAACTGCTTATAAGCATATAAACAGAAGAAAAAAGTTACAATTAGGGATATGCAATAAAGATTGTATAATAACATGCGGTACTTATGAAGCTAAATAAGAACAATATGCCTTGGTTTTATCCTGAGATGATTAGCTCCATCTGCCCATGTATTTTTAAATGTTGCCAAAAAGCCAATACAAGCAATAAATGCGACCCGCAATTATTTCAAAGATAACTTCTTCGTCTTTGAACAGCATACAAAGGCATAAATTAAGAGTGAATTAAGCACCAAATTTGAAATTCCAGGAATAATTGCTGCCAAAATATAAAAATGATAATTGTTTTTATATACCATGTAGCTAAAACATGAAAAATAAAAAGTAAGGGAAAGAAAATAAAAAAGCAATCCGGTAGCAACCAAAAACGGTGGATGTTTTAACAGAAAAAGATGCTCCCGGGCTTCCTCAAGCAGGTTATAGTAATAAATACAAACCAACGATAAGATAAACGACCCCTGTAGTACAATGGCTACTGTAGCTCTTTCCCAAAACCCCTGAATACAAAAAATATCAATAAAGGATAATAGTATTACAACAGCAGATAGGATACGTGCTTTTCTTTTATATAATGGTCTTTTATCCTGCGATATTATAAAATACGTGAACATCAAAAAATCCAATATGTCTTCTAAATTATTAGCCCATGCATTACTGTGCTTAATCATCAACAGGTTAAAAAAATCTGCGGTTACGTATACAATTACTAAAGCAAAGTATGGCAAAAACGGCTTAAAGCTATCATCGAACGATTTATACGCGTAGAGGCACGCAGCAAACGTTAAAGGGAGAGAAAGAAGATAAAGGTTAAATAATAGCATTCAATATTTATGATCTTATAAAATGCTAAAATAGTTCATCTACAAGCATCTTTCTAAAATTATCACAAATATTGAATGTAATCGTTCTGGTCGCCAAAAAATCAAGGACAGATTGGAGGACAGGTTTTACCGCCATTTGCGGGTTCTAAGCCAGCAGCAAGCACAGTACTGTCTAAAACAGTGTCTGTATGACTGCTCTCTTTACTAACGGTTCCAGCAAAAACAACAGTTGTCTGGTTTGGTGATTTTGTTTCTGTTTCATCATGAGAAGCAAAATGAACCCTTACGCCAGTTGCTTCCGCAGGCAGACTATTTACAAAGTTTTTAAATGACTCAATATCAAACCAAACTGATTTGGTATCATTAATACCATGAGTTTTGTCGATAACGGTTTTCCGGGTGGTGTGATAGTGATCCACCATTTTTTTTGCGGTTTTTAAATCAATAATTTTCATATATAATCGGGGATTAATAAGTAAGCAATATATAATTTACAAAGCAATATTGCTATCCGTTTTTAAACGGTATTTTTCACCGTTAAAAAACGGATAGGTGCCCTTTTAGCTTCATTTATTACCACAAAAGTTTTATATTACGTTAAAAACCCATGCGCAAATTTTTGCAAAAGCTGCTTACAAAACGGGTAGCCATACTGGCCGACAGGCTATCGTCGAGGCCTGATAAGAAGCGGGTGGATAAGGCATTAAGCCGCCTGTATAAAAACATACTTACCAGGCCCGGAAAAAAAGGGCTGGTGATTCCCTTTGATACCGGCGTAGATAAATTCATCATCTTTTCTGATCAGCATAAAGGTGCACGTGATGATATGGACATTTTTGCATTGGCCGAGAAAAACTATCTTACAGCACTTGACTATTATGAAGAGCAGCGTTTTTGTTATATTAACCTGGGTGATAGTGAAGAGCTTTGGGAAAACCTCTTCATCACCATAAAAAGGCACAATAAAGCAACCTTTGAAAGCGAAAAGCGCTTTATTAACCGCAAAGCTTTCTTCAAGATATTTGGCAATCATGACCTTTATTGGGGTAATGATCCACTTGCTATCGCGGGGTTAATACAGATATACGGGCAACTGATAAACATCTATGAAGGTGCCGTATTACAAACCGAAGTAAATGGTATGCCGCTTAATATATACCTTACTCACGGCCACCAGGGCGACCTGCAAAGCGATGGCAACTGGTTTAGCAAATGGTTTGTATCTGATATTTGGGGGCCGCTCCAGGCCTATCTAAAGGTGAATCCTAACACCCCGGCCAACAACGACCTGCTAAAAACAGATCACAACCGGATTATGTACGAATGGGTGGCTAAACGCGAAAACACATTGCTTATAACCGGGCATACTCACCAGCCGGTTTTCAGGTCCCTCACCCACCTGGAAAGATTATACGATGAAATGGCAAGGGCAAAAAAAACAAACAACACTGCTGCCATTGCCGAAATTCAAAAGCAAATTGTAAACAGGAATTTAAAGGGCGATATAGTTCCCGATTTTAGCGCGTATAAACCTTATTATTTCAACAGCGGTTGCTGCTGTTTTGATGATGGTGATATAACCGGCATTGAAATAGCCGATGGCTTCATAAGATTAATAAAATGGGAATATGATAATAAAAAGAAAAGTAACAGGATTGTACTGGAAGAATGTACGCTTGAGGCGTTAATTTAAGATGTTTTTTGCATATGGATTTTTATATAGCAGGCTTTGCAAATCAGCAGTCACCTGGCACGACCCCCAACTTACAACACAGAATCATCAATTAAAAACACAAACAGTTCTTTTGGTCCGTGAGCGCCAAGCACAAGCATTTTTTCGATATCGGCAGTGCGGCTTGGACCAGTTACATTGCTGATCATGGAAGGCAGGCGGTTGCCATATTTACTTTTAAGAAGCTTGAAACCATCCTTAATATCCATTACCATTTGTGAAGTATAAGCCAGCACAATATGTACCGGTGGATAAATACTTAAGCGCCGGCCAGCCATATTGCCGTTTGATAGCAAAATGCTCCCGTTGCGCGCTATTAAAGCTTCGCAAAGGGTAAATCCAACTTCGGCCTGGTCAAAATCTTTATCCGTTTCGTAAAAAGGGTACTCAAAGCGGGTAAGTATTTCCTGTAGGGCGGGCTCCCAGCAGTATATTTTACGCCAATTACGTTCTTCGGCCAGGGTAAGCAATGTTTCAATGAATTGCATCTCGTCTTCGCAAAAAACAAACTGACCGTTAACGGCGGCGAATTGCTCTGCAAAAACAACTTCAGGAATTTCCTCATCGGTTGCATAAAGCGGCAGGTCTTCCAGCTGGGGATACGGGTTGTCCCTTTTTTCCAGCAAGGCCTTGCGGATCTTTTTAAGCAGTTTTTCTTTTGATGTGGTAATATCCCTCATAGTGTAAAAAAGGAAAGCCACCAGCTACGCTGGTGGCTTTTTATAATATTATTGTATTAAACCTTTGAATCCTGCGCGTCAACCCTCGATAACTCAGGATTAGTTACATTCTCGGGTATTGCATTGTTGTCAATCTCTGGATTCAAAGCGGCTTCGCCGTTTACAAACTTATCGTAAGTGGTTCGTTCGTCAAAGGGGCGTTTTCCTAATATCTCTTCCAGGTCGCTCTGGAACAGCACCTCTTTCTCTAATAGCTTTTGAGYAATTTTCTCTAAGCCATCCCGTTTTTCGTTCAACAGCACCTTGGTTTTCTGATAAACATCGTCAACCAGCTTGCGCACTTCATTGTCTATCATTTCGGCAGTGGTATCAGAATATGGTTTGTTAAACTGGTACTCTCCCTGCGGATCGTAGAAGGATACATTACCCACATTACCGTTCATACCATAAATTTTTGTCATGGCATAGGCAAGCTTGGTAATTCGTTCCAGGTCGCTTAAGGCGCCGGTTGAAATTTTGCCGAAAACAATATCTTCAGCAACACGGCCGCCCATTGAAACACTCATTTCATCAAGCAGTTGCTCGGTTGTATACAAAAACTGCTCTTTTGGCAGATATTGAGCATAACCTAATGCCGCAACACCACGCGGAACGATAGATACCTTAACCAATGGATCGGCATGCTCCAGGAACCAACCGGCAATAGCATGACCGGCTTCGTGGTATGCTACTATCCGTTTTTCTTCGGGTGATATTATCTTGTTCTTTTTCTCCAAACCACCAATCACACGGTCGATGGCATCCTGGAAATCGGTCATATCTACCGATTCTTTATTTTTACGGGCGGCTATCAAAGCTGCTTCGTTACAAACGTTAGCAATCTCGGCGCCTGCAAAACCTGGTGTTTGTGCCGATAGCTTTTTAGCATCAACACCGTCATTAAGTTTAATGGGTTTCAGGTGAACCTTAAAAATCTGCTCACGACCAATCAAATCGGGCTTATCAATAGATACCTGCCTGTCAAAACGACCCGGGCGCAGCAATGCGGAATCCAGTACATCCGGACGGTTGGTTGCAGCAAGAATAATAATACCAGAATCGGTACCGAAACCATCCATCTCCACCAATAACTGGTTCAAGGTGTTTTCGCGCTCATCATTGCCACCAACTATATTATTTTTACCACGGGCACGGCCAATGGCATCAATCTCATCAATAAATATAATACATGGGGCCTTATCCTTAGCCTGGCGGAACAGATCACGAACGCGTGACGCACCCACACCTACAAACATCTCCACAAAATCAGATCCTGAAAGAGAGAAGAAAGGCACCTGGGCTTCACCCGCAACAGCCTTGGCTAACAATGTTTTACCCGTACCTGGTGAACCAACAAGCAATGCGCCTTTAGGTATTTTACCACCCAGGTTGGTGTATTTTTTGGGGTTCTTCAGGAAATCTACAATTTCCATTACCTCTTGCTTGGCTTCTTCGAGGCCGGCAACATCATTAAACGTAACCGAAACCTGTGCTTCCTTATCAAACAGGGTAGCTTTTGATTTACCTATGTTAAATATCTGCCCGCCCGGACCACCGCCAGAACCGCCAGACATGCGGCGCATAATGAAAATCCATACGGCAGCAAACAGGATCACCATAATAACACCCTGTACCAACCAGTTTGATAAAAGACTTTCGCGGCCCTGCTGTAGTTCAACCGAAACTTTAGGAGCCGTAGGGTCTATACTTTCTGCTGCTGCGATAGATTTTTTTAGGCTTTCGTATGAATCGTCAGTAAAAGTATACTGAGGGCCACTGCCCGAAGCGCTAAATAAATGTTGTTGCTTACCGCTATCGGTAACGTAACGTTGTTTACCCAGGCTTTCCTTTTTTATATAAACCTCGGCAATTATCAAATCGCCGCTTTTGTAAGCAATTATTCTGTCAACATCATGCTGTTTCAGCATATTTGTTTCAAAATCCTGGTAGGTGATACGTGTACCATTTTCACCGCCTAATAAGGTAGACGCCAGCAAAAATGCCAAAACAATAATACCATAAATCCACATAATGTTAAATTTAGGTGGTTTTGGAGGCGTTTTTTTATTTAGAATCTTCCTTATCGGTTTCGGACTTTCTGATTTATTATCTTTATTATCTTTCATTTCTTTGTTACGAGCTCAAACTCAATATCTATAATTTAAAATACACGGTTATTAACATGACGCAGTTACCGGCCCTTATGTGACCAATAATTAAGCGCTTTTGAAATATTTAATTTCTGCATCTCCCCACAGTTCCTCTACACCATAAAACTCCCGCTTATCGGTTCGGAAAATGTGAACTACAACATCCACATAATCAAGCAATATCCATTCGCCGTATTCAAGCCCTTCCTTGCGCCATGGCTCTTGCTGGGTCGCTTTAAAAATTTCGTCTTCAACGCTATTCGCTATAGCTTTAACCTGTGTGGTTGAGTCGGCATGGCAAACTACAAAGTAATCTGTTACCGAACTATTTAAGTTACGAAGGTCTAACCTTACTATCTCATTTCCCTTTTTTTCCTGAATGCCATGTATAGCCAATTCAGAAATATAGGTTGATTGATTCCCCTTTTTATTTTTTACCATCAAAAAGAATTAGTTTTGAACGTTTTTTGGTTAAAAATTATTACACTTTGCAAAATAACATATTTTCGGGATTATTTGTTGGTCAAAATTTGGTAACAATTAAAGAAGTTGATTCAACCAACACATTCCTTAAAACATTACTGTCAAATTCCAAGCCATTGCCCGAAGGTACGGTCATTATGGCAGAAAGCCAATATGCAGGCCGGGGTCAGCAGCAAAACAAGTGGCACAGTGAGCCAGGCAAAAACCTTACCTTCAGTTTATTGCTAATGCCCTCATTTTTACCCGTTTCTAACCAATTTGACCTTACCCGGGTGGTAAGTTTAGGCGTTTGTAAAGCCCTTGAACCCATACTGGGCGATAAATTAAAAATAAAATGGCCAAATGATATTTATTATGACGACCATAAGCTTGGCGGTATTTTAATTGAAACCAACCTGCAGAGCGACAGGATTAAAAACGTCATAATTGGCATTGGCCTTAACATAAACCAGGAAAGTTTTGAACCGGGAGCCGGCAATGCTATCTCGGTAAAGCAAATCTTACACAAAGATTATGATTTACGAACTTTATTATCTGAAATTTGCGCTCATATTGAGGCATACTATCTTAACTTAAAGGCCGGTAAGTTTGACCTTATACGGAATGCTTATTTAAACCGGCTATACTGGTTAAACGAAATAAAGGATTTCAGGTCAAACGGTGAGGTTTTTAAAGGAACCATTATTGATGTAAAAGATGAGGGCTTACTGGTTGTTAAAAATAATAACGAAAAACGGGAGTTTAACTTAAAACAAATTGAATTTTTAAATAAATAATAAATGAAAAAATTGTCGATGATGATGGTGGCGCTTGTGATTTGCGCCGCAGCTTATGCACAAATAGAAACACCGGTAAGGTGGTCATACGCGGCAAAAAAGCTAAATAGTAAAGAAGCTGTTGTTTTTTTAAAAGCAACCATCCAACCCGGCTGGCATATCTATTCGCTTAATGTTGGTGATGGCGGCCCTATAAAAACATCTTTTGAGTTTGCGCCATCAAAACTTTACGCAACAAGCGGTAAAACTACCGAGCCAACTCCAATATCTAAATTCGAGAAAGCATTCAGCATGAATGTTACTTATTTTGAAAAGGAAGTTGTTTTTCAGCAAAAGATCAGCCTTAAATCATCTACAGCAACCAATGTAACAGGCAAGCTAACTTACATGACCTGTAACGATAAAAAATGCCTGCCGCCAGAAGATGTTGACTTTACCATTCCATTAGGCAAATAAACATTCCCTGGTATATCCATGAAAATATTTAGCAAAATCAACTGGTTGCCTACATCTATTGCTGTGGTAACCTTACTCATCATATTTGGCATAAACGCGCCAAAGCCGGTTTATGCAGCGCAAAAAGGGGGCAAGGATACAACTGTATTAACCGGCGACATCCAGTTTACCGATATACCAACCGCTGCCGATAGTATAGCCATCAGGAAAAAAGCTGCCGACTCTGCTGCTAAGGCGGCGACTGCCAAAACCGTTATTAAGCATGACGCGCCAAAACCCGCGAAAGCCAAAACCCTTTGGCAGATATTTATAGAAGGCCTCATCGGCGGTTTTACTGCTGTTATTTTGCCTTGTATTTATCCATTGTTGCCATTAACTGTAAGCTTTTTTACCAAAAAGAGCGGCAGCCGAAGCAAAGCCGTTATGCAATCGCTTATTTATGGCATATCCATCATTGTTATATATGTAACACTGGGCTTGCTTATCTCTATCATATTTGGGTCAAGCGCATTAAATGAGCTTGCCACCAATGGTATATTTAATATTTTCTTTTTCCTGCTGCTCATCGTATTCGGGGTCTCGTTCCTGGGTGCATTTGAGATTACGCTGCCAAGCTCATTAGCCAACAAGCTGGATGAAAATGCCGATAAAGGCGGCCTTGTCGGCATTTTCTTTATGGCATCAACTTTGGTAGTGGTTTCATTTTCGTGCACCGGCCCCATCATAGGCACTTTACTGGTTGATGCCGCGTCAAAAGGCGATAGGCTTGGGCCGGCAATGGGCATGTTTGGCTTTTCCCTGGCCTTAGCCCTTCCATTTACTATTTTTGCCCTGTTCCCATCAGCCTTAAAGAGCTTACCAAAATCGGGGGGGTGGCTAAATAGCGTGAAGGTAGTTTTGGGTTTTCTGGAACTTGCTTTCGCATTAAAATTTTTATCCAATGTGGATTTAGCTTATCATTGGAATTGGTTGGACAGGGAAATATTTCTGTCTCTTTGGATAGCGATCGGGCTGCTGATCGGCCTTTATTTAATAGGAAAGATCAAGTTTTCGCATGATAGCGATGTGCCTTACATTTCCATACCAAGGGTGTTTTTATCAATAATTGTATTCGCTTTTGTTATCTATATGATTCCGGGTCTGTGGGGGGCGCCGCTAAAATCTATCAGCGCGTTTTTACCGCCGGAAGCTACCCAGGATTTTAACCTGTCGCAAATACCAGGAGGTACCGCGAATCCCTCTTCAACATCTTTAGTCAAGACAAGCATCAAAGAAAAAAAATACGAGGCAAATTACGCCCGTTTAAAAGTTCGTGGACTTGATTCGTGGTATGATTATGACCAGGCCTTGCAGGTCTCAAAAGAGCTGCACAAGCCCATTTTAATTGATTTTACCGGCTTTGCCTGCGTAAACTGCCGTAAAATGGAAGCCAACGTATGGTCGGATCCGGAAGTATTTAAAAAACTGAGGGATGATTTTGTGCTTTTACAATTGGTTGTTGATGACAAGGCCATGTTAGATCCAAAAGATCAAACCATATCAACCTATAGTGGAAAAAAAATAACCAGCATTGGTGATAAATGGAGTGATTTGGAAGCAAGTCGGTTTAACTCAAATTCGCAGCCATTATATGTAATGCTTGATAGTGACGGAAATGTACTCACCGATAAAAACGGAACAGAGATTCCCTCTTCCCCGGCAAATTACGACATCCCATCCTACATAAAATTTTTAGATAGCGGCATTGCGGCTTACAAAAAGTAACATCGTTTAAAAATTAAGTGTAAATTCGCGGCAACTTTTAAAAGTTTGCCGCGTTTTTAATATACGGGGCAGGCCGCTTTAAAAATACTTAATTTTTTTATTATTCAATTTTTTAAGGTAGGGTTAAGCCAACCTTATCAGGATAAAAAATGACGCAGATTAAAACTATCGGACTTTTTACTTCAGGTGGAGACTCGCCGGGAATGAACGCAGCTATAAGGGCGGTTGTACGTACGGCTATATATTATGGAATTGATGTTACTGGCATCCGTCGTGGTTATGAAGGAATGACCAAAGGTGACTTTTTACCGATGAACCGTAAATCGGTATCAAACATTATACAACGCGGCGGTACTATTTTAAAAACCGCCCGCTGTGATAATTTCAGAACTTCCGAAGGTCGTAAACAGGCCTATGACCAGCTAAAAAAACATAATATTGATGCCCTTATTGGTATTGGCGGCGATGGTACATTTACCGGTGCCAAGGTATTTGGAGCCGAATATGACATCCCTATTATTGGCCTGCCCGGCACTATAGATAATGATTTAATGGGTACCGATTTTACCATCGGCTATGATACAGCTATTAATACGGTTGTTGAGGCTGTGGATAAGATCCGCGATACGGCAGAATCGCACGACAGGTTGTTTATTGTTGAGGTAATGGGTCGCGACTCCGGGCTTATAGCTTTGCGTACAGGTATTGCAGCCGGTGCCGAAGCCATTTTGATACCCGAAAGCAAGGGCGGCATGGAAGGCTTATTTAACCGCCTTGAAAATGGCCGTAAAGACAAAACCTCGAGAATTGTAATAGTTGCAGAAGGCGAAGAAGCCGGCGGTGCATTTGAAGTTGGCCGCCTGGTACAGGAAAGATTCCCTAATTATGATACCCGCATCTCGATACTGGGGCATATACAGCGGGGTGGTGCACCAAGTTGTATGGATAGGGTGCTGGCAAGCCGTGTTGGCGCTGCTGCCGTTGAAGCATTAAGAGATGGCCACCGTAACGAAATGATAGGCATCATTCACAACGAAATTGCCTATACACCTTTCGAACACGCCATTAAACACCATGTCGAGATCAATCCCAACCTGTTAAAGCTTGTAGAGATCTTGTCAATGTAATTGGCGCAATCTTTACAATATCAGACTTACGAAGTAATTAAACTTCGTAAGTCCCTAATCGCTATGCCATCTCCCTTCAGATGACGTGATCCGTTTCATAGTAGACAACACTTTTACGGGCTATTGAACTATGTGTTTAATAGCTTTTCTGCTACTTCCTGCCAGCTATTAACCCTTTCATAACCATCTATCAATAAGTTATGCGGTGAGGTAAACAGCAGTTTACGGCCTTCAAAAGTCACAAAGTTTTTTATCCGGTCGTCTATCATAATATCCACATCCAGTATTTTGTGGCCGCAAAAAATGATATTAGTCCAGGATATAAAAGGGAAATGCTCCTCCAGCCACTCCTGCTTATCCTCCAGCGAGTGTTTAAATTCCATGGCTGCCGAGGCTATATATACATCGTATTTTTCCATAAGGGCCTTTACCACTTCCTGGCTCCCCGGCATCACTTTCAGATCACGGAAAAAGCCTCTCTCGTTAACGTATTCCCTTACAGAACTAACCAGGTGCGGGGGCAGGGTTTCGCCAAATTCCTTGCCGTGCATATCGGCCAGTAATACTTCTGTTTCATGACGGTCTTTATATACTTCGATAAATTTATCAATGGTATCCGCCAATACCTCATCCATGTCAATAGCAATGCGTGGTTTTCTGTTGATGCTCATGGTGGCTCAAATTGCAATTTTTTTTATTGAAATGGTAACCAATAAATAATTAATTGCAAGGCTTTTAAATTGTTAAGAATAATTTATACCTTTGCATCCCCGCAGAAAGAACTCCGGGGACATGTTGAATACATAAAATAAAGAAATGGCAACTAAGATCAGACTGCAAAGACACGGTAAAAAAGGAAAGCCTTTTTACTACATCGTAGTAGCAGATGCCCGCGCTCCACGCGACGGTCGTTTTATTGAGCGTTTAGGTTCATACAACCCAAACACCAATCCTGCAACTATCGACATTAATTTCGACAAAACTTTAGAGTGGGTTAACACAGGTGCCCAGCCTACCGATACTTGTCGCGCCATCCTTTCATACAAAGGTGTGCTGTACAAAAAACACTTAGAAGGTGGTGTTAAAAAAGGTGCTTTAACTGAAGAACAAGCCGCAGCAAAACTTGCTGAGTGGACTGATTTGAAAGAAGGAAAGATCACCGGCAAAAAAACCAGCCTGGTATCTGCAAAAGACGAAGCACGTAAAGCTGCTTTGGCTGCTGAGGCTAAAAAGAAGGAAGAAAAAGCTGCTGCAATTGCTGCTAAAAACGCTCCTGTTGCCGAAGAAGTTGAAGCCACAGCTGACGAAGAAGCTCCGGCTGCTGATGCTGAAAGCGCAGAATAATTTTTTGATTAAAATTTACATAATGGCGAAGCAACCTCACAATAGGTTCTTCGCCATTATTGTTTAATAACGATTTTTTATGAAGACCGAAGATTGTTTCAGGGTTGGCAGTATCTTAAAAACCAAGGGCTTAAAAGGCGAAATGCAGATCTATGTAGATTTCGATGACCTTGATGCTCTTAAATTCGACGCCGTTTTTATTGACATGGCCGGCAAAATGATCCCTTATTTTGTGCAATCCATTAAATACCTGCAAAAAAGCAATGCCTATTTGTTTTTGGAGGATGTGGATACCATTGAAAAGGCTGCCCTGATGGTAAAAAGAGACATATACCTGCCCAACAAACTAAAACCTAAAAAGAAAAAAACAGAATTCACCCTGAATGATGTGGAAGGCTTTATAGCTATTGATGAAACGCATGGCGAGCTGGGCGAGATAGCCCAGGTACAGGAATATCCACAGCAGCTAATTGCTACGGTTCAATACAAAAACAAAGAAGTACTGTTCCCTCTTAATTTAGAAATCATTAAAGGAATTGATATTGAAGCCGGCGAGATCTATATTGATTTGCCGGAGGGTTTGCTGGATGTTTATTTACAAGATTGAGGATAAAGGCATATTTTAAGATAATCAGAGCTAAGTGCGGGTAGATTACGGATTTGTGAGCATCACATTTTAAATAAAGCGTACAAAACTTCGACAATTAGCGCTTAAATTATATTTTTATACCTTATGCCATCACCCGCTGCATTAAGAAAGATAAGGCCCGTACAGCTTGTTGCTGTTATTTTCTTCACTGTATCCGGCGGCCCTTATGGTTTAGAACCGCTTTTGAGCTATGCCGGCGACCACGCCGCACTGGCAATACTCCTGCTTACCCCACTTTTATGGGATGTACCGGCCATATTTACCGTGTTAGAGCTTAACAGCATGATGCCGGTAACAGGCGGTTATTATAAATGGGTAAAATATGCATTGGGCACGCGTTGGGGATTTTACGAAGGCTGGTGGACCTGGCTTTATACCTTTGTAGACCTGGCTATATACCCCGTACTTTTTGTACAATACGCCTCCTTTTTTTTTCCGGTTTTACTGCAGTACCAGGTACCGGTTTGCCTGCTTATCATCTGGGCATCCGCGGGGTTAAATATATTGGGTATAGTACCGGTTGGCAAAGTAAGCCTGTTTTTAAGCGCCGTTGTTTTAGCCCCGGTGTTAATTTTAATTGTTTTGGCAATCTACCACCATCCCGGGCCATTAACAATCCCTGCACCATCATTACAGGGCCTTACGTTCCCTTCTTTCGGCATGGCCCTGTACACTGTGATGTGGAACTGCCTGGGCTGGGATAACATTACCACTTATGCCGAGGAGGTTGAAAAGCCCGTGCGCTCATACCTGGTATCTATGTTTATCGCCTTTGCCCTGGTAATAATTGTCTACTTTTTTATCACCTGGATTGCACAGCAATCGGGCATTAACCATGATACCTTAACAAACAATGGCTTCCCGGCCTTGGGCTTGCTCATTGCCGGAAATTGGCTGGGTGTCGTAATTGCAATAGGCGGAATGGCCAGCACTCTGGGAATATACGCGGCTGTATTATTATCTGTATCCCGTGTGCCCCAGGTAATGGCGGGGGACAATTTATTACCCTCCGGCCTTAACAAATTGCACAAAAGGTTTAAAACACCATATATATCAATCGTTATTTGTTCATTGGTGGTAAGCTTCATGATCCTTTGGACCTTTGCTGATCTGCTAATCATCGATGTTACCGTTTATGGAGCTGGTTTATCATTAGAGTACATCGCCTTGGTACAGTTACGGATAAAAGAGCCGGATAAAAAAAGGCCCTTCAGGATTCCCTTAAGCATAACCGGCCTTTGCCTTGTTCTTTTATTACCATTTATAGTGTATGGCGTTGCATTGGGTGGCGCGCTTTCATCAACACCAAAAGCACTTACAGCCGCGGGCTTTGCCATAACCGCCTTATTAAGTGCGGAGGTGGCATGGCGTATAATTTTACTGAGCAGGCCACATTTGAAAAACAGTTTCCCACGACCCCATTCATCGGAAAAAAAATAAAGGGTTGTCTGCTACCTTGCTTCATCAAGAATATGCATTGTAAAAATTCGGCTATGTTGCATATGCGTGGTTTTACAACTACCCTCCCCCGCAAATAAACCGCTACCTTTAGGTGGACCAATCATATTTTTCAGATAGCCAAAAGTACAACATTAAGCCATACCCCCCGTTGCAATATAAACTTCAATTTATTTACATTTGAAAAAACATCCATATGAATATTAAACATAATTGTTTTTTGCTGTTAACAGGTGTTGCTTTATTTGCAGGTTGTAGCTCAAATAACAAAACGCAGGAAGCGAAAAAAGCGATAACACCCGATGAAATTAAAGCGCAGATTGCCGTATTGGCCGCCGATTCGTTAATGGGCCGCAAGCCATTTACCGAAGGTGAAAATAAAGCTATAGCCTACATCTCATCGGAGTTTAAAAAAGCAGGTTTAGCGCCAGGCAATAATGGCAGCTATTTCCAGGATGTACCTATGGTAGAGATCACAAGTACACCATCGGAAACAATGGAGATTGGCGGCGGTAAAACCTCGATGACTCTGCATGCCGGGGCCGATTTTGTAACCTCCACCCGCCAGGAAGTAAGTGGAGTCGAACTAAAAAAGTCACCATTGGTATTCGCCGGTTATGGCGTTGTCGCGCCTGAATATGGCTGGAATGATTATGCCGGGCTTGATGTAAAAGGTAAAACCGTAATTGTATTGGTTAATGATCCCGGGTTTAAATCGGGCAGTTCAGATTTTTTCAAAGGCGATACCATGACCTATTATGGTCGCTGGACCTATAAGTACGAGGAAGCCGCCCGCCAGGGCGCAGCCGGGGTAATTATTGTACATCAAACAGAACCGGCCAGCTATGGTTGGAAGGTAGTGCAAAACAGTTTTGCCGGTGCCAAGCTTTACCTGCAGCAAAAAGACAAACATATGTCGCGCTGCAAGGTGGAAGGCTGGATAACCGAAGATGCCGCCAAAAAACTATTAGCCGATGCCGGTATAAGGGACGACATCCGCTCCACTGCCCGCAAAAAAGGTTTTAAGGCCGTCCCGCTAAACAGAGATATCTCTTTAACTATTAGCAATAAATTAAAATACTCCACATCGCGTAATGTTATAGGTACTATAAAAGGCAGCACAAGGCCGGATGAGTATGTATTATATACTGCCCACTGGGACCACCTTGGTATCGGCAAGCCAGATGCAAAAGGCGACAGTATTTACAATGGCGCGGTTGATAATGCCAGCGGTGTTGCTGCACTTATTGGCGTAGCCAAAGCCTTTAAAAATGCCAGGGATAAACCTCAGCGTTCTATAGTTTTCCTTGCGGTTACTGCAGAAGAACAAGGCTTATTGGGTTCAGAATATTATGCTACCCACCCGGTTTACCCGCTCAATAAAACCGTTGCCGACTTGAATATGGATGCCCTTGGCAGCTATGGCGAAACCAAAGACATTGCAATTACCGGCAAAGGCCAAAACGACCTGGAAAATTATGTGGCCGATTTTGCCAAACAGGATGGCCTAACCATAGTGGGCGACCGCACACCGGGCTCGGGAAGTTATTACCGCTCAGACCATTTTAACTTTGCAAAACTTGGTGTGCCTGCATTGGATATTAATAACGGCAGCATCAGCAAAACCCAGGGAGCAACCTATGGTGCCGATAAACAAAAGGAATATGTTGACCAGCGCTATCACCAGGCAGCCGATAACTACAGCAGCGATATGGACGCTACAGGCATGGCCCAAATAGCCGATATCCTTTTCCGGGTGGGCACAAAACTAAGTAACGAAACCTCCTTCCCCGGCTGGAAACCGGGATCGGAGTTTAAGGCGGTTAGGGATAAGGCGATAGGAAAATAGAGAATGAGATGCAAGAGTCAAGATAAAAGAACCGTTAAAAGTCTGAGACTCGTGTGCAGAAGCCTTACCCACCATGGCTCGCCAGGCTCACCATGATAGCCAATCTTTATAAAACTAAAAAATCCACCCCGTAACAGAAGGTGGATTTTTTTGACGTATATATAGTGAAACTAATGCCCCGAGGGACAAACTTAGTTGCTCATTTTAGCGATGTTGAAGCTTTCGAAAGCCATTTTTTGGTTGTACTCGTTGGCCATGCTCTTATAATTGATCAGGTCGACAATGGTACCGATAAAGCAAAAGCCGGCTGTGAAAAAGTATAGCAAGCCCATGCCAATTTGATCGGTAAGGAAACGTTGAACACCGGATGCCCCTACAAAACCTAATAAGGTAGCCAGCATCAAATCTTGCGGGTTTCTGCGTTTTCCGTAGTAAACGCTCATAAAATATCTTTGCTGATTTTCATTCAGGGATGCGGTAGCTTGTTGTAAAAAGGCATATTCTTCGGGAGTCATTCCGTCGAATATCATATATGGGTTTTGGTAAGTGTCCATTTTCTTAAAGGTTGAGTTTGTGTTTGTTTTATGATATAAAGGTATATCGACACACCATAAACACCTATACATTATAGGTTAGCAGGGGAAACAAGTCGGTGAAATAGTAGGTTTCGGCGGTGAATTTTCCGGGAGGAAGAAGCTAATGGCCCAGTAATCATTACCATCGGCAGGGGCCGGGCAATTACGCCAAAAGAGTCTACAAAATTATGAGCTTCGGAAGGACGAGTCTCGGGAAGGAACATTGGAACTGCGCTAAACAGGTTAAATAAGCGCCTTATCTTATTATTTCAGTGGATAATAAGACAAAGCGGTTATTCCTAAGCATTTACAAAATCAAGGATGGCAATTTGTATTAAGAAGTAAAAGCAATTGTTGCCTTTCCTATCCTGCTAATAGTTTCCTCTTTACCCAACAAAGCGGCTATATCAAACACATGCGGACCAAACTTGCCACCAACCAGCATAATACGGAAAGGCAGCATCACATCACCTACCTTTAACGCCTTTTCCTCGGCAAGGGCTTTAAATTTAGTTTCCAGATCCTGGGCTTCGATATCGCCATCGGCGCTTAACAGGCCCGTTAATGCCCTAAAGAAATCCGTTTTAGCCTCTGTCCATTTTGGTTTTACAGCATTTAGGTCATATTCCTTAGGCTGCTCAAAAAAGTAGCCTGCCTGCAGATAAAAATCCGGTAGTAACACACAGCGGTCTTTTACCAGGTTGATAACCGTTTCCAGTTTTCCATCATCGGTAACAACAGTCCCTTTATCTGCTAAAATCTTGCTAACTGCCAGCTTTAAACTGCCAACTTCCGAGCGTTTTATCCACTCGGCATTAAACCACTTAGCTTTTTCAAAATCGAATTTCGCGCCGGCCTTGCTAACCCGATCTATCGAGAATTTTTCTATCAATTCATCAAGGGTAAATATCTCCTGGTCGGTACCATCATTCCAGCCCAGGGTCGCCAGTAAATTTAAAAATGCTTCCGGCAAGAAACCCAGCTCGCGGAAACCAGGGGTAAGCTCTCCTGTTTTGGCATCAAACCAACTCATGGCATATACCGGAAAACCCAGGCGTGCGCCATCGCGCTTGCTCAGTTTGCCGTGCCCATCGGGTTTTAATATCAGCGGTAAATGTGCCCATTGCGGCATATCGGCTTTCCAGCCAAGGTATTCCCAAAGGAGCAGGTGAACCGGCGCAGATGGCAGCCATTCTTCACCCCGGAAAGCATGCGAAATTTTCATCAGGTAATCATCAACCACAACTGCCAAATGATACGTCGGCATTCCGTCGGCCTTTAGTAAAACCTTATCGTCAACCTGGTTAGTTTCAAAGCTTACGTGCCCGCGTATCATATCATTAAAGCTTACAGTTTCATCTGCCGGCATTTTTATGCGAATTACATGGGGCGTATGAGCATCCAACAAAGCATCAACCTCATGTTGTGGCAGTGAAATAGAATTACGCAATGTTTCGCGGTAAAACTGCCCATATTGAAAGTTAGGAATTTCTTTACGGTTCTTATCCAGTTCCTCGGCAGTATCAAATGCATAATAAGCATGTCCCTGCATTACCAGGCGTTCGGCATACTCACGGTAAATAGCCTTACGTTCGCTTTGGCGATAGGGCGCAAACGGGCCGCCGGCAACCGGGCCTTCGTCCGGGTGTAAGCCACACCATTTAAGACAATCTAAAATATACTGTTCTGCACCCTCCACATAGCGGGTTTGGTCGGTATCCTCAATCCTCAAAACAAAATCACCATGGTGTTTTTTGGCGAATAAATAGTTAAACAACACGGTGCGTACCCCTCCCAGGTGCAAGCCACCTGTCGGGCTCGGTGCAAAACGAACTCTTACTTTTTTATCGGTCATGATGGCGCAAAGATAAGTTTATTTTAGATGTGCAGATTTCAAATTACAGATGTGCAGATAATTTGAAAATGATAATTTCAGATTTATTATTTTAAAAATTCGCACCTATGAAATCGGCATCTACGAAATCTCCACATTTAAATAAAAATCACGTTATTTGAGCCTTGGCCAGCATGAACCCATATCAGCGAAAAAAACGGTGGAAGTATTTACTGCTCGCGTTTGCGATTGTAATAGCCAGCGGATCTTTAATTTATACCAGGTACCTGGTTAAAAACATTGCCCGGTCTGAACGCACGCGGGCACAGGTTTGGGCTATGAGCATGAGGCAGATCCTAAACTCCGACGATAACGACTTTTTGCAATATACCATAGCCGTACGCGATAGCTTAATTGTACCGGCCATTGTTACTGATGGCAAAGGCGATATTCGCTTATCGCGCGGATTGGATACTACAAAAACCTTTATTGACCTTCCATCCGCAGATAATAAGAAAAAATACGATCCGGAGTATTTTAAGGAAGAGTTGGAGTACATGAAAAAACAGCATGAACCAATAAGAACCCAGATTTTGGGAGAGGAGACCCTGGTTTATTATAAAGATTCGCCCCTTTTGCAGCAACTTCGCCTTTTTCCATACATCCAGTTAACGGTAATCGCTATATTTTTGCTGATGGCTTATACTGCCTTCAGCTCTGCCCGCAAATCTGAGCAGGACCAGGTTTGGGTTGGTTTGGCCAAAGAAACCGCGCACCAGCTGGGCACGCCAATATCATCGTTAATGGCATGGATAGAACTGATGAAAGAAAAATTCAACGCCGAAGATGATGTACTGGTGGCCGAAATGGAAAACGACGTAAAACGGTTGGAAATTGTGGCTGATCGTTTCTCAAAAATAGGATCAAAACCAGTATTGGAAGAGCACGGCGTTTATGAAGTAGTAAAAGATTTTGTTGATTACTTTAGGGTGCGCGTAAGTAAAAATATAAGTTTTGAAATGAGTGGAAACCCTCACCTTAACGCGGGCCTTAATGTTCCGTTGTTTGATTGGGTAATAGAAAACCTGCTTAAAAACGCCGTTAATGCCATTGATGGTAAGGGCAGCATAAAGGTTGATATTACTGGTAATAAAATAAAAAACCAGGTATATATTGATGTAACCGATACGGGTAAAGGCATCCCGCGTTCTAAATTCGATACCGTTTTTCAGCCGGGATACACCACCCGCAAACGCGGTTGGGGCTTAGGTTTATCCTTAACCAAACGGATGATAGAGAACTACCACAACGGGCAGATATTTGTAAAAGATTCGGAAGTGGGCAAGGGAACAACTTTTAGAATAGTATTAAAAAACACACGCAATGATAAGCAAACCCAATCCTGATGAATATTCGCCATTTGCGGCAGGCTATGTTGGCCTTGTACCCAATGAAAATGTAATTGACTTATTGGAGCAACTAATGGCATCAAGTTATCAACTGTTTAGCAACATTACTCCCGAACAGGCAAATTTTGCCTATGCACCCGGCAAGTGGACCGTTAAACAGGCCCTCGGCCATATGATAGACACCGAGAGAACCTTTGCCTACCGGGCCATGGTATTTTCGCGTAACCATATTGAACTGCCTGGGTTTGACCAGGATGTTTATGTTGCTAATACTGATGTAAGCGGAATTAGCATTAAGGACCTGGCCGGGGAATTTAAAGCCACCCGCTTATCAAACATATACATGATCAAAGGCTTTAGCAATGATCAGCTATTACGCGATGGCATTGCAAGCAATAGCCGGTTTACGGTCAGGGCATTTGTTTACATGCTGGCCGGGCACGAACTGCACCATCTGAATATTTTTAGGGAGCGATATAACATTGGGTAGAGTTTCCAAAAACCATCATGCTGAAACTGATTTCGGCACGAGTTCCGGTAAATGAAAACGCCCTCATTAATTAATGAAGGCGTTTTATTTTAACTTAGATCGCTCTTATTTCTGCATACTCACTTCTTCCCTATCCAATACTTCCTTTTTTTCGATCTTATATGACAGGAACAAACCAGCACCGCCAAAGATGGCTATAAGCGATAAGTAAAGAAAGAATACATCGTCGTCCATGTTTTGAAATACCGAATGATCCAATATAAACGCAAGGAACAACCCAATACCCGAACCAATAAGCAGCAGTCCCCATTTTAAGTTTTGATAAGGCGCTGATTGTGGCTTGTAACTGCGTGGGTCCATACCCCTTTCAATCATTGCCATTCTTTCGCGTTTATATAAATAAACAACGGCAAAGATCATGGCGAAAAAGCCTAATGATATAACGATGCCTGCTAATATTCCTAAATTCCCGGTGTCCATTTTATTTTAATTTTAATAAGTTAATAAATTTCGTTTTTTAACCACCATAACTGGTGTATTTGTAAGTTATGACAACATGGATTTGAAGCAGGTTACAGGCCCGCATAAAAATAATTGAAAATAAGTGTTAGGTTTTGTAAATGAATGGTAGTAGCTGGTCCTGAGCTATCTGCCCCCCTCCGGCTATCTAAAATTTTGACAAAAAAAAGCCCGGACAATTTCTCATTCGGGCTTTCAATATATTTTTATTCCTTCCCCCTGAATAGGCCGGGGTTTAATTCATCCTATAAGGTGCAATCAAATAAAATTCTGGGATCTGTACATTAAAGCTTGCATTATCAAGCAGGCGTATCATTTGGTATTCACCTTTCATGCTGCCCATATCGGTTTTAAGATTGCAGCCAGACACATATTCGTGTGCATGACCGGGTTCTATAACTGGTTGCTGACCAACCACGCCTTCACCCTCAACTTCGCGCTTGGCTCCGTTTGAGTCAAAAATATACCAATGGCGGCCAATTAATTGTATCGCATAGTTGCTCATGTTCTCGATATTCACCTTGTAGGCAAACATAAAATGATCATTAGCCGGATTAGAATATTCGGGTTGGTATATGGTCTCTATAGAAACCTTAACGCCTTCTGTTATAGTGGTAACCATGTGCATCAGTCTCTTATTACTTCAAATATAATGAAAGAGAGCAAATATTACGCCATTTCAATGGCATATTTTTCATCTATTTCGGCAAGTATCTGTTGTACTTCGTCTAAAGTACCCGCTGTTACCAGCCTCATCCGAAACTCTTTAAAGTGATCTACTCCTTTAAAATAGTTAGAATAATGCCTGCGCATTTCAAAAATTCCGGTTTTAGGCCCTTTCCACTCTATGGATTTTTGCAAATGCGTTGAGCACGCTGCAATACGCTCGGTAATGGTTGGCTTTTCTAAGTGCTCCCCGGTTTTAAAAAAATGCTTTATTTCCCTGAATATCCATGGATAACCAATTGCCGCACGGCCTATCATCATGCCATCAACGTCAAATTCCATTTTCCAATTCGCGGCTTTTTCTGGTGAATCGATGTCTCCGTTGCCGAAAATGGGGATTTTTATCCGCGGGTTTTTTTTAATATCACGAATCAACGACCAATCTGCAACACCTTTGTACATCTGCGCGCGGGTGCGGCCATGTATGGTAAGGGCTTTAATACCCACATCCTGCAGGCGCTCGGCCACTTCATATACGTTTTTGGTATTATCGTCCCAGCCAAGACGCGTTTTCACGGTTACAGGCAGGTGTGTTGCTTTAACAACGGCTTTGGTCATGGCCACCATTTTATCAATATCCTGTAACAAACTGGCGCCGGCACCGCGGCAGGCCACCTGTTTTACAGGACAGCCATAATTGATATCCATCAGATCGGGGCCGGCTAGCGAGGCTATTTCCGTGGCTTCGCGCATGTGGTCGATATCACTGCCAAAGATCTGGATGCCGATGGGGCGCTCATACTCAAATATATCCAGCTTTGCACGGCTTTTGGCGGCATCGCGGATCAATCCTTCTGATGAGATAAATTCGGTGTACATCATATCCGCACCGTTTTGCTTGCACACATAACGGAATGGCGGATCACTCACGTCTTCCATCGGCGCCAGCAGCAGCGGGAACTCTCCTAAATCAATATTTCCTATTTGTACAGACATGCTTATCTTTAGCGTTGCAAAAATAAGCATTTTACCCCAAATGATAAAAGAACCCATAAAGGACTACATACCACAGACAAACCAGCCCGCCATATTTGTACAGCTTTTAGCTATTGTTGGCATAACCATTGGCTTAGTAATTATTTTTTCATTTATTGCAGCGGGAATTATACTTGCAATATTCGGATTTAAAACCCTTACAGATACTTTCAGCTTCGATACTCAAAACCCGCATGTTGGCACCACATTATGGATATTGCAGATAGTTAGCACCACGCTGCCGCTGTTTGTTGCACCTTTGCTTTTTGCCCGGTTTATCGTATCAGATACATCAACATATTTAAAGCCTACCTTTAGGTTTCTGCCTGTTTTTTTATTGCTGATATTCACTGTCATGCTGTTTTCATCGCCCGTTATGGAGGTACTTAGCAATATCAATCAAAAGCTAACATTGCCGGCGGCGCTTAAAGAGCTTGAGGATAAAATGCGCGCAATGGAGCTATCGGCACAAAAAGCAACCGAGGCTATGCTAAAAATGAAAACTATCTGGGCCATGCTTTGGGCTGTGCTTGTGGTTGGCCTGCTAACGGCCATTGCCGAAGAGTTTTTATTCAGGGGCGTAATTCAAACCATTTTTGTTCAGTGGACCAAAAACAAACATACTGCTATCTGGATAACAGCAATCCTGTTCAGCGCTTTTCATATGGAGTTTTTTACCTTTTTACCCCGGGTGTTCCTGGGCGCCCTTTTTGGCTATTTTGTTGCCTATAGCGGCAGCATCTGGACGGGTGTTTGGGGTCACTTTTTAAATAATGGCTCGGCCGTGGTTATTACCTACTTATACCAGCGTAAAACCATTACACTGGATCCCGATGATCAACATGTATTTAATTATCCTGTGTATGCTTTTAGCTTAATAATTGTTTTATTTTTGCTTTTTATATACAGGAATATCGCAATGGGTAAAAAACCGGAGTTAAGTAATTGATGGAAAAAAACTGGATCAAAATATTTAGTTCATCCAATTTTTATCAATCAGAGATTGTTAAGCAAGTGCTTACCCGGCACCAAATTGACACTGTTTTATTAAACAAACAAGACTCTTCGCATCGCGCCTTTGGCGATATTGAAGTCTATATTCACCAGGAGGATTTTAGCAACGCCATTGAGATCATGATCCTCAACCAAATTAATTTATGAGATTACGCGCCATTACCGGCTTCTTTTTTATCATCGTGATGATTGCCTCCAATTTACTGGGGGCGTATGTTTTTAGTGTGTTTTACTTATTGCTTGCATCATTTTGCCTGTTTGAGTTTTATAAACTGGTAAAAGAAGGCGGAATAAAAGCCAGCCGCGAAAGCGGCATCGTCAACGGAGCATTGCTTTTTGCTTTCTTTGCGGCCAATTGTTATTTCCCTGCGTGGCGTTTTATTTTCTTTTTACCGGTAAGTTTTAGTGTCATTTATATACAGGAACTTTATAAAAAAACCCCGGCCCCATTCAGTAATATTGCCTTTACTTTTTTAGGGATAATGTTCGCGGTTGTGCCCTTCATTTTTTTTCATGCCCTGGCCTTTATTAATGGTGCTTTTAACTTCCACATTCCATTGGCATTTTTGATCATTTTGTGGAGCAACGATACCGGGGCCTATTTAGTAGGAAGCAAAATGGGTAAAACAAAGCTGTTTGAGCGGCATTCGCCCAAGAAAACATACGAAGGCTTAATTGGCGGCATAATCATCAGCGCTGTAGCCGCACTGATATTGAGTCGTTTTTATGTTGAGCTTGCCTGGAAACAGTGGGTAACTATATCTGTCCTTATTTCTTGCTTCGGTACTATGGGCGACCTGGTAGAATCTATGTTCAAACGCAGCATTAATGTAAAGGACAGCGGGGGCATATTACCTGGCCATGGCGGCCTGTTAGATAGGTTCGACGGCTTATTAATGGCTGCGCCTATTGTTTATGCATACCTGTACTTCATTTCAAATTTGTAGCTTTGTAATAAATCATCTATAATATGACTTTTCATAAAGAAGGATACACTTCACTGGCACTCACCATACTGTTCATTTTTGTGCTGAATGCGCTGATACAGTTTTATTTCCCGCAAGCGCATACGCTAAAATGGATCATCTACATTTTATCTGGATTTTTCTTTTTGGTGATTGTGCAGTTTTTCCGCAGTCCATTCCTTGATATCAGTACCGATGAAACTACTGTGCTTTGCCCTGCCGATGGAAAAGTAGTAGTAATTGAAGAAACAGAAGAAACAGAATTTTTAAAAGATAAACGGATCCAGTTATCGGTATTTATGTCGCCGGTAAATGTGCACGTAAATCGCAACCCGATTGCCGGTGTGGTAAGCTATTTTAAATATCACAAAGGTAAATACCTGGTAGCCTGGCACCCCAAATCATCAACCGAGAATGAGCGGACCACAATTTGTGTTCAAAACAGCGAGGGCGTATCGGTATTATTCAGGCAAATTGCAGGCGCTTTGGCCCGCCGTATTGTATGGTATGTAAAAGAGGGCGATATTGTTGAGCAAGGTCAGCAATTTGGCTTTATCAAATTTGGTTCGAGGGTTGACGTGTTTTTACCATTAGGCTCCAAAATATTAGTAAACATTGGCGATGTTGTAAAAGGTGGCAGAACCATCCTGGCCGAACTGCCAAGTGCATTATCGGCAGTAACAGAAAAAACAGCCGCCAAAGTAATGCCGGTTAATGATGCTGAGCCAACCATGATCATCAATGAAAGCCATCAGCAGGAATTACCATTGGTTATTGATCATCCCGAGGTTGAAAAACCAAAGCCGGCGGAAAAAAAGGCCGCCCCGAAAAAGAAGCCTGCTGCTAAGCCTAAGAAGACGGAAGAGTAATCTTACTAACAATAAGACAACACCATTTTGTCATCCTGAACGCTGTGAAGGACCTGTTATTCGCCGTACACTTTAGCCTGTGCAGTCTGTAAATAGATTTCTTCGCGATGCTTAGAAAGACGATCTTTAAAACGTCGTTTCTCTTTAATCCCCCTGGATTTTACGACAAATACATAATTGTAAATAAAGAGAAAGGCCACGGATTCCCGCGACCTTTCTCTTTTCCAATACTCCCGAAATGTGGACAGTGGGTTAATCAATCCATTCAAACTTAGTATATGGTACCAGCACCTCGGGCACTTTAATGCCTTTTTCGGTTTGGTTGTTCTCAAGTAATGTAGCCACAATACGGGGCAAAGCCAGTGCGCTGCCATTAAGTGTATGCGCTAATTGTGTTTTACCTTCGGCATTGCGGAAACGCAGTTTAAGGCGGTTGCTCTGGAACGTCTCGAAATTCGATACAGAAGAAACTTCCAGCCAGCGTTGTTGCGCGGCACTCCAGGTTTCCATATCATAAGTTAAGGCCGAGCCAAAGCCCATATCGCCTCCGCAAAGGCGAAGCACACGGTAAGGCAAGCCCAGTTTTTGCAACAGGCCTTGTACATGGGCGCTCATTAGCTCCAGCGTTTCATATGATTTATCGGGGTGTACAACCTGTACAATTTCTACCTTATCAAACTGGTGCAAGCGGTTAAGCCCACGTACGTGCGCGCCATATGAACCTGCTTCACGGCGGAAACAAGGCGTGTGCCCGCAATTTTTAACCGGTAACTCATCTGCCTTTAATATTACATCGCGGTATAAGTTGGTAATTGGCACCTCTGCAGTAGGGATCAGGTATAATTCATCTTCGTTTACAAAATACATCTGCCCCTCTTTATCAGGAAGTTGCCCGGTACCAAAACCAGAATCCTTATTAACCATCAGCGGTACGCTAACTTCGCTGTAGCCCGCTTTTTCGGCTTCGTCAATAAAATAATTAATCAAAGCGCGTTGCAATTTGGCACCCTTATTTTTATATACCGGGAAACCGGCGCCTGTTATTTTAACACCCAGTTCAAAATCTATCAGGCTGTATTTTGCCGCCAGCTCCCAATGAGGCAATGCATTTTGGGGTAATTGAGGCACTGTTCCGTTCTCTAAAACCACCTCATTTTCCTCCGGGGTTAACCCTTTTGGTACCGAGCTGTGTGGCAGGTTGGGCAGCAAAACCAGTTTTTGGTATAGTTCGTCTTCGGTAATCGCTAACTGATCGCCAAACTTTTTTATATCTTCTTTCCAGGCGCCTGTTTTTGATTTTATTTCCTCGGCCTCGGCTTTTTTTCCGGCGCGCATCAACTCGCCAATTTGTTTTGCAGCTGCATTGGCCTCGGCCGAAACGTTGTCCATACTGGTTTGAGTTGAACGACGTTTATCATCTAACCCTATTATCTCATCAACCAGTTCGGGCTGTTTAAAATTTTTTACAGCCAAACGTTCTAAAACCTGTTCCCTGTTATCGCGGATATAACTAACTTGCAGCATTATTTTATTTTTTGACAAAGATATAATTTGTTTTAGTTAATAGTCCATGGTCCATAGTCGATGGCCCCTGGAATTATGTTTAATGATTTGGTTTTTGAAGAAAAAAACTATGGGCTATCGACTATGGACCATCGACAAAAAACGTATAAATGCCCGGTAAACTATACTTAGTACCCACCCCAATTGGCAACCTGGAGGATATCACCTTCCGGGCGATTCGTGTTTTAAAGGAGGTCGACCTGATCCTGGCTGAGGATACACGTACATCGGCTCCGCTATTAAAACATTTCGATATCCACCAGAAAGTATTTGCACATCACCAGCATAATGAGCACCAATCATCAAACGAGATCATTAAGTTTTTGCTGCAGGGGAAAAATATTGCGCTGATATCTGACGCCGGTACACCTGCCATATCCGATCCCGGCTTTTTCCTGGTTCGCGAAGCTTTAAAGTTTAATATCGCGGTAGAATGCCTGCCTGGCGCTACGGCTTTTGTGCCCGCTTTGGTAAACTCAGGCTTCCCTACAGATAGGTTTTGCTTTGAAGGCTTTTTGCCATTGAAAAAAGGCAGGCAAACCCGGTACAAGTTTTTGGCGCAGGAAGAGCGCACCATTATACTATACGAATCACCCCATCGTTTATTGAAAACGCTGGATGAAATGGCTACTTATTTTGGTGCCGACAGGCAGATCTCGGTATCGCGCGAGCTAACCAAAATGTTCGAGGAGACTGTACGGGGCACGGTCGCCGAGGTTAAACTATATTTTGAAACGCATCCTTTAAAGGGCGAGTTTGTAATGTGTGTGGCAGGGGCCGAAGCAAAACCATCAAAGGATAAGTACAGGGACGAAGAAACCGAAGAATAAGGCGATTATGGAAAATTATTTAGATAGCGTCATAAAGCGATTTGCGTACTACAAAATGCTTGGAGAGCAAACATTTGAGCAATTGAATGACGCCGACTTATTTTGGCGTTTTAATGAAGAAAGCAACAGTATTGCCATTATAGTTAAACACCTATCGGGCAATATGCTATCGCGCTGGACAGATTTTTTAAACGCCGATGGAGAAAAACCATGGCGCCATAGGGATGCCGAGTTTGAAGATAAAATTAACACCCGTGCCGAACTGCTAAGTATCTGGAACGAGGGCTGGGAATGCCTGTTTGCTGCTTTAAACTCCATAGCTCCAGATGATTGGCAAAAAGTTATTTACATCCGTAATGAGGCACATACCGTTGTGGACGCTATTAACAGGCAGCTTGCACATTATCCATATCATGTTGGTCAGATTGTATTTATTGGAAAAATGATAGCCGGTTCAAAATGGAAGTCGCTATCAATCCCCAAAGGCAAATCGGAAACGTTTAATGCAGATAAATTTTCAAACCCCGACGGCGCAGTCAAATAGATCTACATAATATATTTAATGAAAAAAAATCTTCCGTTAGCTATACTTTCCGGCTTATTACTGTGGATAGCATGGCCGCCTACCCCATATACCACGTTCCTGCTTTTTATTGGTTTTATACCGATGCTGCTGGCGATGGAGAACATTATTCAATCAGCATCCCCCAAAAAAGGTAAGCAGATCTTCAATGTAACCTTTATCGGCTTTTTTGTTTGGAACACAGCATCTATCTATTGGGTATATAACGCCCTTAAGCAGGTAGGCAATTTAGTAGCTATCCCTATTACATTAATACCATACGCGCTTGGTCCGCTGCTGATGGCTACGGCCTGCTGGTTGTATTACCGCCTGCGTATTTTAACTAAACGCAGTTTAGGTTTGGCCGGTTTGGTATGCTTGTGGATTGGCTACGAATACCTGCACCAAAGCTGGGATTTGAATTTCCCCTGGATGACTTTAGGAAACGGGGTTGCTGTAACCCACCAATGGGTTCAATGGTATGAGTATACCGGAGTTTATGGGGGTACAATTTGGATATGGGCTGTAAATATCCTGGCTTTTTTAATTTATGCAGGCCTGCGCGAAGCCCAAACAAAACAGGTAAGGCTTAAGCTTATTACTGCTTTTGTGCTTATATTGCTGCTGCCACTATGCTTTTCGTTATACACCTATTACAATTATACCGAACAAAAAAACCCTTCAAACATAGTAGCTGTTCAGCCTAATATTGATCCTTATGAAAAAGGAGGAACTATACCTGTAGCCACACAGATAGATATACTTATCCGCCTGTCGCAAAGTGTGGCACAGCCTAATACTGAGTTTTTTTTATGGCCCGAAACCGCCATTCCCGACTATATAGATGAGGATAGGATTCTTGAAAGCCAATACTATAAGCAGGCCCACCATTTGCTACTTAATTATAAAAATGGAAACCTGGTAACCGGGAGTGAAACATACCGGTTATTTAATAGCCGCGCCACACCAACCGCAAGCCCTACACAGCAACCAGGCTTATTTGCTGATAGCTATAGCTCGGCGCTTAATATAGAAAATGGGGATAAGGTGCAGTTCTACCATAAATCGAGGCTAGTGCCAGGAGCCGAATCATTGCCATTTGGTAATATATTATCATTTTTAAAACCAGTTTTTGAACATTTGGGGGGCGCTACAGGCGCTTATGGCAGTCAGCCTGATGCGGAGGTTTTTTATTCGCAAAGCGGCATCGGGGTTGATCCCGTTATCTGTTTTGAATCAATCTGGGGCGCATATGTTGCCCGTTCTGTAAAAAAGGGCGCCCAGTTCATCGCTGTTATCACAAATGACGGTTGGTGGGAAAATACATCAGGGAAAGATCAGCACCTGGATTATGCCAAGCTTCGCGCTATCGAAACCCGCAGGTGGGTAGCCCGATCTGCAAACACCGGTATTTCGGCTTTTATTAACCAGCGCGGCGATATTGTACAGCAAACCAAATGGTGGACAAAAACCGCTATCAAGCAGGATATCAACCTTAACTCCGATATTACATTTTACGTTCAGCATGGCGATTATTTACCAAAAGCAGGAAGCGGAATTGCCGTATTACTGATGCTGTTTATTATGATAAAGCCACGGTTGAAAAAGAGGGTAGCTGCAGCGTAAATGAAAATGTTGAAATAACAGGTTATTTACGCCAGCTGTTCGTTCCGCTTTAAAATAAATGCCATCAGATCATTTATTGGCTGCTTAATAACCTTGCCGGTTTTTACACCCTGCTCATGGCAAAGTGCAATAAGCTCTTCGGCAAAAAAGTAGGCTATGGACCCTACAAAATGGCACTTGTATTTGTGGTACTCGTGGTACGATTTAATGTTTGTCTTGATGAACTCCATCAACCCCCGCTCTAAAATTTCCTGCCCGTATGGCGTGGTCTTTATCTCGCTTACAAATTTTGAGAAAGAAGCCAGGTAGGTGTTACCATTGGGTTTCTGGTAAACATTTTTGATGACGATATCTTTGTTCAGGTGATAGGCTTCTTCAAACCTTGTATTGATCACCTCTGGCATCCGGCCATATAAAAAATCGGTAATCAGGGTTTTGCCAAACCATGTGCCCGAGCCCTCATCGCCCAAAACATAACCCAGGCCGTGTTGGCCCTCAAATATTTCCTCCCCATCAAAAAAGGATATGTTTGACCCGGTACCCATCACGCAGCAAATGCCCTTTTCATGACCACAGGTTGCATAGGCGCAGCCTAAAAGGTCGCTATCTACAGAGACATATGCTTTGGGAAAATACAGGCTGATAGCATTGGAAACAATCTCGTGCCTGTCCGGGCTCGAGCAACCCGCTCCGAAGAAATAGATTTCCTCAATCTTATCGGCATAGGCAAGCATACCGGGTGCCTGATCATGAATTACCTTGGCGATTTCTTTTTCGCTCAAAAAATATGGGTTTAAGCCCGCGGTTTTAAAAGACACCGAATCCTGCTGACCAACGTGCAGCAACCAGTCTGTTTTTGAAGATCCGCTATCAGCTACTAAAATCATGCACTAAGTTCTTCAAGGGCTTTTGTGGTTAATGGCTTATGTATATGCTGAGTAATATATTTATTGTTTGCCGATTGCTCCATTTCAGTAGGATCAAGCGAAGATGAAAGCATAAATATTTTTATGCTTTCCTTATCAATTTCTAACAGGTCATATTCCTGCAAAAACTCAAAACCGCTCATTGTAGGCATACGGATATCGAGGAAGATAACATCCGGTTTAACGATTCCCAACCTAAGCGAATCAATAGCTTCGGCAGGCGATTGGCGCACAATTATAGTTTCCGCAAAATTGCTGGCCTCTAAAACCTTACGCGTAACAAAGTTGTCGATGTAGTTATCATCGATCAATAAGCAAATTTTGTAGGGGTTAGACATACATCAAATATATATCTTTTTACAAACAAATTATAAAATATGCCTTTTTATTGAATATTTATGGTATTGGTTATTTGTTTAAGTGTAATTTCCGCTTGCTTTGACTGGTACTGGGCTGCAAAAAACTTTGATTGCGCATCAAGGTAGTTGCGTTGCGCTTCGCGAATCTCCAGTGGGGTGATATTGCCCAGTTTATATTTTTCGAGCGAAATATCCAGGTTCTTCTTGGCTATCACTACGTTAGCCTGCCCTAATTTTATCAAATCAAGGCCGGATAGGTAAGCGGCATAAAGGCTGTTTACCTGAGTTTCTATATTCAGCTGAACTTGCTTTGCATTAATATTTACGTTGTCTATCTGTATCCTGGCGTTTCGTTCGCGGCGGGTTTGGTTAAAGCCATCAAAAATATTAATGGTAGCGGTTAGCCCGTAGTTTAAGCCATGGGTGTTTTGCTGTAAAGTAAAACCCGCCGGGGTTTTGTTATTGCTAAAGGTATAACCGGATGATACAGCTACCTGCGGATAGCGGGTTGATTTTACCTGTTTCAGGTTGATCTCGGCCAGGCGGCGGTTTATCTGTGTAGATAGAATAGCCGGATTTTGCAATTGTGCTTTGGATAAAATATCGCCCAATATCAGCTTATCATCAACCACAATGGTGTCAGCTACGGCAAAATCGGTTTGCAGGTCGCGCACCAGGATCTGGTTTAGTTGAATTTTGGTTGTTTTAAACAGCTGGTATTGCGTAACCAGGTTGGCGGTATCTGTATTTAAATTTACCTGCGCGTTTAAAACATCCAGTCTTGATGCCCGGCCAACGTGAAACTTATCATTGGCATAACGTAGTTGCGTACGCGAAATATCAATAGCACCTTTCAAAGCTTTTATTTGTTCATTTTGGCTGATAAGGTCATAATAGGTGCCTATCACATTGGCAACTGTGTTTTGTAGGGTATCCTGCAGTTGTAAAGCGCCCAGCTTATCCAGCTGTTGCAACTGATCATAAGTGGCAAACATGTTAAAGCCATCAAAAATGGTCCAGTTAAGCGCAACACCATAGTTAACACCAGTATTTGCCGCATTGCGGATGTTGTTCACGGTACCGTCGCTACGGGTTTGTTTGGTTGTTTGACGACTGTTGGTTGATGCAAAATTGCCGTTCACCTGCGGTAAAATACCTGCATTGCCCAGTGTAACGTTGTTGGCAGCAATGGTTTTATTGTTTTGCGATAGCTTTATATTATAGTTGTTTTTTAAAGCTATTTCAACCGCATCCTTTAATGTAAGCAGCGGTGCATCCTGCGCCCATGTATTTGTACCCCAAAAGGTACAGCAAAAAACCAGGAAAGCTATTTTTTTAATGATCATATCGCTTAAAAATTTTCAATAAGTTTTATTGGTTTTTTCTTTGGTTTGGATTCTTCTTCCGGCTCTTCCTCGGGATCGCGACGCGTTTTTGAAGCAAAGATCACATACATCATTGGAATGATATACAGCGTTAATACCAGGGAAAACAGCATGCCGCCCATAATTACAATACCCAACGATACCCGGCTTTTTGCCCCTGCGCCCAACGCGAATGCTATAGGTACCGAACCCAATACTACGGCCAAACTGGTCATCAATATGGGACGTAAACGGGCCGTGGCGGCTTCAACGGCGGCTTCGTATTTGGTGATGCCATGCTCCATACGCTGGTTGGCGAATTCAACAATCAGGATCCCGTTTTTGGTTACCAGCCCTACCAAGGTAATTATACCTATCTCGCTGAAAATATTAAGTGTTTGATTGAATAGCCATAAGGACATAAATGCCCCCGAAATAGCCAACGGCACAGTAAGCATAACAATAAATGGATCCATAAAGCTCTCAAACTGTGCTGCTAATACGAGGTATATCAGCAAGAGGGCAAAGCCAAAGGCAAACAGAATATTTGATGATCCCTCGGCATAATCACGTGACGGTCCGCTTAAAGCAGTACTGAATGTTTCATCAAGCAGGCTTTTTGCTATGCGGTCCATTTCGGCAATGCCATCACCAACGGTTTTGCCGGGAGCCAAACCAGCTTGTATAGTTGCCGACTTATATCGGTTAAAATGGTAAATAGCCGGAGGGGTTGCACCTTCGGTAGTTTTTACCACGTTATCCAGCTGTACCAAACCACCCTTGCTGCTTCGTACATAAACCGATCTCAGATCGAGTGGTTGATCGCGGTTAGCCCTGTCAACCTGGGCAATTACCTGGTATTGCTTTCCGTTTATCAAAAAGTAATCCAACCGGCCGGCGCTATAATACAATTGCAGTGTTTGGGCAATGTCATCTACAGATACGCCTAAATCACGGGCGCGGTCACGATCGGTAACCACCCTTAACTCGGGTTTGGTAAATTTAAGGTTCACATCTGTTCCCTGGAAAACAGGGCTGCGGGATACTTCGGCAAAAAATTTAGGTAATACCGCACGAATCTTTTCAAAATCCTGGTTCTGTATAACGTATTGAACCGGTAATGAAGTACGCGCACCGCTACCACCACCGCTTATGGTTTGCTCCTGTATTACAATGGCGCGGGCATCGGGCATTTTACCCAGTTTTTTGTTCATCCAGTCGGCCAGTTGTTGCTGGGTTCGCGTTCGCTTATCCGGTGCCACCAAACCAATCCGGCCAAAGCCGGAGTTAGTGGAGCCGCCACCGCCAAAAGATGGTGAAACGATTTCCAGGTTAACATTGGCCTCGGGAATAGAATCCTCCACAAGATTCGATACCTTATCCATGTAGCGGGTCATATACTCATATGTTGCGCCCTCTGATCCGGTTACACTGTAACGTAATAAGCTGCGGTCATCCAACGGTGCAAGCTCTGATGGGATCACCCTTACAAGAATCCCGATAATTAATAAAGATACCGCGAGGATTACAAACGAAACCCATCTTACCTTCATAAACTTAACCAGTGTTTCGGTATATGAGTTGGTCATGTTAACAAAGAATGGCTCTGTTTTTTCGTAGAATTTTGATTTCTTGTTATTCTTACGAATCAGTTTAACGTTCAGCATTGGTGTTAACGAAAGGGATACAAAGGCCGATATCAATACAGCCCCGGCAACTACTACAGCAAATTCGCGAAATAGTCTGCCTGTAAAGCCCTGTAAAAATACAATAGGTAAAAATACCGCTGCCAAAGTTACCGAGGTAGAAACTACCGCAAAAAAGATTTCGGCCGAACCTTCAAAGGCCGCCTTACGGATAGCCATGCCGGCCTCAACCTTTTTATAGATATTCTCTGTTACCACAATACCATCATCAACCACCAGCCCTGTAGCCAGTACAATGCCCAACAAGGTTAATATATTGATGGAAAACCCAAAAATGTACATGATAAAGAATGCTCCTATCAATGATACCGGGATATCAATTAGCGGGCGGAAAGCAATGAGCCAATCCCTGAAGAACAGGTAAATGATGATTACCACCAGCACAAACGAAATGAGAAGTGTTTCCTGCACTTCGGTGATGGATTGATTGATGAACCGGGTATTATCCAATGCTACTTTTACCGAAATATCTGGTGGAAGATCCTTTTTAATCTGTTCCAGGCGGACGTAAAAGTCCTTTGCTATCTGTACATAGTTGGCACCGGGCTGTGGCACAAGAGCTAAACCAACCATTGGCACACCCGACTCCTTAAATATGGTTTCCTCATTTGCCGAACCCAAAACCGCGTAACCTATATCGCTAAGGTGGATCACCCGGTTGCTATCAGCGCGGATAATGAGGTTATTAAAATCTTTTTCGGTTGATAATTTACCCAGGGCCCTTATGGTTACCTCGGTATTATTGCCCTCAATTTTACCTGCCGGAAGTTCCACGTTTTCCTTTGCAAGGGCAGCGCCAATATCCGTTGCGGTAAGGCCCAGGGCCGATAGTTTGTTAGGGTCAATCCATAGGCGCATTGCATATTGCCGCTGTCCCTGTATGTTAATGGTACTTACACCAGGAATGGTTTGCAGGCCTTCCTGCAAAACGTTTTCGGCATAATCATCCAATTGGGTAATATTACGGGTATTACTGCTTACGGTAAGGGTTATTATATTATCAGCGCTGGCATCGGCCTTTGTAACTACCGGCGGGGCGTTAATATCCTGCGGAAGCTGGCGTTGTGCCTGCGAAACTTTGTCGCGCACATCGTTAGCGGCAGTTTCAAGGTCGGCATCCAAATCAAATTCAACCGTAATATTGCTTTGCCCAACAGAGCTTGTTGACGAAATATTGCGGATACCGGGCACGCCGTTGATGGATTTCTCCAACGGCTCCGTTATCTGCGATTCAATTACATCGGCATTGGCGCCAGAGTAACTTGTGGACACTGAAATAATAGGCGGATCTACCGAAGGGAAATCCCGCACCCCTAAAAATTTATAGCCAATAATACCAAACACAACAATAACTACTGACATTACTGTTGCCAATACCGGCCTTTTTATACTAACTGAGGATAAACTCATAACGGTTACTTAATAACTTTAATAATTTTTAAAGGAACTTTTGGTCGCATTTGTATAAGGCCCGATACAACAACACTATCGCCAGGTTTTAGGCCGTCTATAACTTGTATTTTGGTATCGGTTCGCATGTCGGTTTTTACCGCTTTGGTAATAGCTACACCATTATGGTAAATATAAACCAGGCTGCTTTTTAAATCAGGAATAACAGCCTGGGTTGGCAGCAGGATGGTTTTAGGGATCTGATCGAGCGTTAAATTTATTTTAGCAAAACTACCTGCGGTTAATAATCCTTTGGGATTGGGCGCTTTTGCACGCACGGTAATGGTACGCGAGTTAACATCTATTGATGGCTCAATAGCGTATACAGTACCTGTAAAGTTTTCCCTGGAGCTCTCTATATTAAACATCACTTTACTGCCTGCCCCAAGAATAGAAAGGTACCTTTCAGGAACGGAGAAAGTAAGCTTTGCCGGATCGATATTTACAAGCTGCGCAATTGGGGCGGCCGGTGATAAATAGCTACCCGGGCTAACATTTCGTAAGCCGATGGTGCCGGAAAATGGGGCCCGAATCTCTGTCCGGCTTATCTGTGCTTTAATTACATCAGCGGCGGCTTTTAATGAGTTTAGCGAGGTTAGCGAGGTATCGTATTCTTCCTGGCTTATGGCTTCTTTTTGCAGCAATACCTTGTTGCGGTACTCAACCTGCTTAGCCAGGGTTACCTGGTACTGGTTTTGTGCCAATGATGCCTCCAGGTCCTGGTTATAAACCTTAACCAACAGTTGCCCTTTTTTAACTTTACTTCCCTCTGTAAAATAAATACCTGTAATGTTGCCGGCTGTTTGGCTTACCAGGCTTACTTTTTCGTTGGCATCAATGCTACCGGTTACATCAATAATATTGTTTACAGCGGTATCCTTTACAATCATGATGTTAACTGCTACAGGGCCGTTTTTCTTTTTGCCGCTTTTGCCGCCGGCATTAGCAGCGGCTGTTTCTTTGGCTTTTTKGCTAAAAAACTTGTTGTAAACTAAAAAAGCAACCAGCAATGCCAGCGCTATGTAAATGATATACCTTGTTCTCATTTTGCATTAATCATTTTGTGATTTGTAAATCGGGTTGGGTTGTATGGGGGTTAATATTGTTTTGCATTTTTTGCAATACGCTTTCAAATATCTTCATTTCATGTGCCGAGATCCCCTTGGTAATATCAGAATTAATATGTTCAAATGTTTTCACTATCTGCGGTACGGCCAGTTTTGCTTTTTCGGTAACCTTAAGCAAATGTTCGCGCCGATCATTGGGGTTGGTTTCACGGTAAACAAAGCCTTTGGCCGTAAGCATATTAATGATGCTCACCATAGCCGATTTATCTTTATCCAATATCTGCGCCAATGCGTTTTGCGTAAGCTGTCCGTTGTGGTAATAGATCAGCGATAAAATAAAATGGTACCGGGTAACATCCAGGTGGGCAGTATGCCTGGCCAGCACGTTAAGGTATAATTTACCTAAGCGTATAAGTTTCCGGGATATAGGCTCTACCAACTTCATCTTAATAAATGATTGCAAACTTAATCCGCCTGTATTTATAATAGTTACATGTATCAACCATTTTACAAGTGCTTAAAAGCCTTATATTTTAAAAAACCATAATTTTTATAACTTGCGGGCATGAAACCTATTAAGCTGACCTCAACTGTATCATTAATTTTACTATTTATGAATTTATCCGCCAGTAAGGCGCAAGCCACGGCTATTATATCTTATACTGTTTCGTTTCCAGAAGCGCAGGCCCATTATGCCGAGATTGAAATGCATATCTCCGGATTAAAGCAAAACACACTCGACCTTAAAATGCCTGCCTGGACACCCGGATCATACCTGATAAGGGAGTTCGCCAAAAATATAGAAGCCTTTAGCGCCAGTATAAACGGCAAAATTGTGGCATCGCCCAAGATGAATAAAAACACCTGGCGCATTAATACAAAAAACATAAAGGAGATAACGGTAAGGTACCGCGTTTATGCTAATGAAATATCGGTACGTACCAGTTATATCGATGCATCGCATGGTTTTCTGTCAACATCGGGTATATTTATTTACCCCGCCAATATGCTGCATTCGCCATCAACGATCATCATAAAACCTTATAACGACTGGGCAAAGGTTTCAACCAGTTTAGAAATGGTAAATGGCAATCCGTTTGTAAGGCATTCGCCTAATTTTGATATCCTGTTTGATTCGCCCATCGAAGTAGGAAACCAGGATGTTTTTGGTTTCGATGTATCGGGCGTTAAATACGAGGTGTGTATGTACGGGGGCGGCAATTACGATAAGGAGCGCGTTAAAAAAGATATGCACGCCATTGTTGAGCAGGAGGTCGGCATATTTGGCGAAAACCCGAACCGGCATTATACCTTTATAGTACATAATCACCTTCGCGGCGGCGGTGGCATTGAGCATTTGAGCTCAACAGTTTTGGGTGCCTCGCGTGATAATTATAGTAATGAAAAAGGCTACCAAAGTTTTTTAAGCCTGGTAGCCCATGAGCATTTTCATTTATGGAACGTAAAACGCCTGCGACCAATTGTTTTAGGCCCGTTTGATTATGATAATGAAAACTATACTACCAACCTTTGGATAGCCGAGGGCTTTACTGAGTATTACCAGGAGATAGCCATACGCCGTACCAATCTTTATTCGCCTGAAAACTACCTGGATCAGATAGCCAATGAATTTAACATATTGGAAAACCTGCCGGGCAAAGATGTACAAACGGTAGCCGAATCGAGCTTTGATGCCTGGATCAAGGCCTATCGTCCTAATGAGAACTCCAATAATACCACTATATCCTATTATACAAAAGGAGCTATAATAGGTATGATGCTCGACCTGGAGATCATCAACAGCTCAAACCAAAAACACTCGCTTGATGATGTGATGAAGTATATGTATACCATGTACTACAAAACCAAACAACGCGGCTACACCGATGCAGAGTTTAAAAAAAGCTTTGAAATGTTTTCAGGCAAAAAGCTGGATGATTTTTATAAAAAATACATTAACGGACTTGATCCTGTTGACTACAATAAATACCTGGGTTACGCCGGCTATAAAGTAAACGATGATCTGGCCGACAATAATGAAGCGGCCCTGGGTATTACAACCGCCACAACAGCAGTTAAAAAAGTAATTGTAACCGCTGTAACCCGCGGTACTGCAGCTTATATTGATGGCATTAATGTAAACGATGAAATAACTGCCATTGACGGCAACCCCATTACCGATCCCTCTACCATGATAAGTGGCAAAAAGCCCGGTGATAAAATACAGGTAACTGTAAACCGCGACGGCCAAAATATTATTTTGCCGGTTACCTTGCTGAAAAACACAAGGGTGAAATATAAAATTACATCGATAGATAATCCCAATACCCAGCAATTGGCCGTAAGAAAAAAATGGCTGAGTTTGTAATCCGGGCTTTATAAAATTTTAAGGCTGGCTGTCTATCGCCGGCCTTTTTTGTGTTCAGTAACTTATTTAAAAAAGCGCGAAAAAAAATTTGTCAAATGTTTTTGACATTTGTAAAGTTTGTTTTACATTTGGTAAACCAAACTTTACAAATATGAAATCGCATCTTTTATTTCCTGCCCGTTTCAGGTACCTCGGAACCCTTTTGGCAGCACCCGGATTTATATTAGGATTCCTGTTTCTGTTTTATAATTATACCATCCCCGGATTTGGTAAATACCCCGATCAGCACAACAATATACCGGGCGTATTTGAAAACTATACCAATGAGCTTGCTTTGGTATTAATTGTTGCCGGATTGCTGTTAATAGCATTTTCAAAAATGAAAAACGAGGATGAGCTAACCGCCAGCATTAGGCTTAATGCCTTGTATTGGGCAATATTTGTAAATTACCTATTATATATCACCTGGGTAACTTACGAAGTAGCGGGCCTAGTTTTTAATACATGGCTTCCAGATTATATCAGCCCTATGGCTCAGCAATTTATTATGTATAACCTTTTTATGCCCCTGGTTATATTTATATTCAGGTTTTATTACCTCATTTATCGAACAAAAAGCGAATATAAAATAGCGCCATTGCACTTCTTACCCTATAAGCCATTTTACAAAATAGCTAAAATATTATCTGTTTTGTGTATTATAATAGCCATTCCCCTGGTAGTTTATTCTTTTTTAAATAATTCATGGTTTCTCATTACTATAAATGAATCTACGTGGGTAATGTACAGTGATGGGTTATATTATATAATGCCATTTATATTACTATTATGGGTATACTCCAAAGAACGTAAAGAAGATGAGTATATCAGCACAATCAGGCTGGAGGCTATGCAGATTGCCGTATACGCAAACTATGTCATTTTACTCGTTTCAAATTTCTTTTTCTTTAGCCTTGATTTTCTCCTGATCCAGACACTTAACCTGAGTACTATTCCGCTCATCTTTATAATCGTATTTCAATCTCGGCTATTACGCTTATCCTGGCTGGTGAATGACAAAAAGAACAACAATTTAAACTTAAACATATTATAATGAAACCATTATTCTTATTCCCTTACTGGTGCCGCTATTTGGGTTACTTTTTGGTATTTGTGCACATCCCTTTTGTATTGTACAAAAAACAGCTAATGGGCCTTCACGCAGACGATGCGGACACGGGTATCTTTAATGGCCGGCATCTGTTTTTTATGTCGACAACCTTATTAATGGCTGTTGGTTTATTCATTGCAGCATTTTCAAAGGAGAAAATTGAAGATGAACAAATAGTACAATTGCGGCTCGATTCGTTACAATGGGCCGTATATGTTAATTATTTGTTTTTGATCATCAGTCTGGTCTTTTCTACAGATACCGAGCATATATTGTTTTTAAACTTACTGGTTCCCCTTGTATTCTTCATTGTCCGTTTCAGGTGGAAGATATTCCAGAATAACCGTTTAATTAAGGAGTAAGCACAGCCATGAAAAACAACATAAGGGTAGAGCGAGCCATCAAAAACATAACACAGGCCGACCTGGCCGAAGCTATCGGTGTATCGCGCCAGACTATAAATACCATCGAGAGCAACCGCTATGTGCCATCAACTGTACTGGCCATGAAAATAGCCCGCGTTTTCGGCAAACCGGTTGAAGAAATTTTTACATTGGATGACGAGGATTAATTAAACCATATAATTATGAAAGATAAACCAATTTTTGCCCCCATGCTGGCCATTCCCGGCGGGGTTACCGATATCAGTTTTTATATCAATGCCTTCGGCGCCCGGGAACTCCGGCGGTTTGGTAATGATGATGGAAGTATTCACGTATCCGAGCTCTCCATCAATGGGGCTATGTTTCACCTGCACGAAGAAACCCCGTATTCCGGATTTTTTAGTTTGAATAAAAATAAGCCATCGGTAACCATCGGTCTTTTTGTAGATGATGTGCATGCCGTAATTGATCAAGCTGTTGCATTTGGTGCAAAAATAAAATCGCCCATACAGGATTATGATTACGGCTATCGCCAGGGCGAGATTGAAGACCCCTTCGGTCATCGCTGGCAGATCCAGAAATCCATTTGAAGATAAAAGGCTAAGGCCAAAAAATTAAATCATCATGGCAAACGAACCAACTTACGGCAATGGCAAGATCTGTTATATCGAAATTCCGGCAAATGACATTACCAAATCGGCTATATTTTTTCAAAAAGTTTTTGGTTGGCATATCCGAATCAACAACGAGGGCTTCGCCTCTTTTGATGATGGCGTTGGCCAGGTAAGCGGCATGTGGGTAACCGGGCGAAAGCCAATGACAGAAGCCGGCCTGCTCATATCTATCATGGTTGATGATGCCGAAGCTACGGTTGAGTCTATATCGACAAATGGCGGTGTAATAACCCAGCCCATAGGCAAAGATTTCCCAGAGATAACCGCGCATTTTACTGATCCGGCCGGGAATTTATGGGGTATCTATCAACATAGGGGGTAGATTAGATATTGGGACAAAGGAGCAAGGACAAAAATTTTTTTGACGAATGAAGTTCCATAAACCTTTTCTTTTCTTCATTTGCGCATTTGAAATCTGAAATTTGCACATTTGCACTATGCGTTTCGATATCATTTCTGTATTACCCGGTTTGCTTGATAGCCCATTTGCACATTCTATTTTGCAGCGCGCTCAAAAAAAGGGCATCGCCGAAATACATGTGCATAACCTGCGCGATTACTCTACCAGCAAACAAAAAAGCGTTGATGATTACCCTTATGGTGGTGGCAGCGGCATGGTAATGACCATTCCTCCGTTTGCAGCCTGTATCGAAAAGCTAAAAGCTGAACGCGAGTACGACGAAGTGATATTCATGTCGCCCGACGGCGAGCGGCTTAACCAGGCCATTGCCAACCAGCTATCAATTAAAGGCAACATCATTATTTTATGCGGGCATTATAAAGGTATAGACCAGCGCATCCGTGATATTTATGTAACCCGGGAGATAAGCATAGGCGATTATGTATTATCCGGCGGCGAACTCCCGGCGGCGGTTTTGGTTGATGCTGTTGTACGGCTCATCCCCGGCGTACTGAGTGACGAAACGTCGGCCCTATCCGACTCCTTCCAGGACGATATGCTTGATGCCCCTGTATACACCCGCCCAGCCGATTGGAATGGCTACAAGGTGCCCGAGATCCTGTTAAGCGGCAATACCCCTGAAATTGAAAAATGGCGCTTTGAGCAGGCATTGGAACGCACCAGGGTGCGCAGGCCGGATTTATTGGAGTAAATTGGTGAGGGGTTAACTTGCTTAATACCGAAGCACGGTCACTCCCACGACAAGAGTTCTTCAATAAACCTGAGTATTCCCCTATTCAACCAAAACCCATTCACTTTCCCTAAATTAGATTGCAACCAATTGATGCCTATTGCATTACAGGTATATTGCAACTATGAACCCCAGCCAGGAAGCCCAGCTTATTGAACAATGCAGAACAGAGCCCGCTGCTTTTGGGCAGGTGTTTGATAGGTGGTATAAACCTGTTTTTGGATATATTATGCGCCGCACCGGTGATTATGACCTTTCAAAGGATATTGCCGCCGAAACATTTTTAAAGGCGTTCCTCAAGATTGGCACTTTTCAATGGAGGGGCATTCGCTTATCATCCTGGCTGTACCGCATTGCCACCAACGAGCTTAACCAATATTACCGCAGTAGCAAATACAAACCGCAATCGCTACAACAATTACTGGAGAACCCGCAGATGGAGAAGCTATTGCACGAAAATGCTGATAATGAGCGGGAAATAATGGAGCAGGAGATTAAAGCATACAATGATTATAACTTAATACGCCAGAACCTGCTTAAGCTTGATATCAAGTACCAGGAGGTTGTGGCGCTGCGCTATTTTGAACAAAAAACCAATGCCGAGATCGGCGAGATCCTGGGTAAAAATGAGGGAACAATAAAATCATTGCTATCCCGTGGCTTAGAAAAATTAAGAAATATGTTGTTTTAATGCAACCAAATTCAACTAAATGCATTTTAAACGTAATTAACATGAAAAATAACGATGATTTTTTACAGCAGATGGAAAATTTAAAAGTACCGGATATAAATCCTTCACATCATCAAAATACGGTGAAGATGGCCATCATGAACGCAAGCCGTTCTGCAGCCCTTGGGGTTTGGCTTATTGCAGTGCCCTGCTATTTTTTACTATGTGTATTTATGTTCTACTTTTTTCATGCCCGGATGGGCTGGTTTGCGGCTATGTTTACGCTGCTGTCTGGCCTGGCAAAAATTCCTTTTATAGATTTCCTGGGACCAATAGTATTATTTGTTTTGCCTATTGTATGCATTATTATTAATGTACTATCCATTTTGCATGTACAGGTTCAACAGATTGACCCCGATCGGCGCAAAGTAAGGGAGCTCAGTATCACCGTAAAAATAAAATTATGGAACATTTTGCTGATCCTTATCAGCCTGGCTATCGTGTTTGTTTTTATAGGTTATGTAATGACAGAAAGTATCTCCATTAAAAATTAAGATCATGAAATTAAACTGGTTCACCCGCAAAGGAATTATTTACCTTCCCGCAGCAGTTGCCGGCTGGGTAATATTGGTTATAGCATTTGCTTACGCGGTTTATACATTTATTGATATCGACAGCCGCTCGCATTCGGTAAGCGATACCCTTATTAACTTTGTATTTAACCTGCTTATTATTGGTTTGGGATACACCGTGGTGGCCTACTTTACCGAAAAAAAGCCGGATGCCCCGGTTTTAGAGGATTAGTTATCTTTGACCGTTGATTTACCGATAATGAAAACAAACCGCCCACAGAATCAATATAATCACCATCAAATTGTTAACAAAATGCAAATTGTGGAAATTTTTAAAATAGACTTTCATTTATAAAAAATAATCCCTATAATTGCAATCCGATTTTTACGGGCTAAAAATCGCTTTAAGAGCTAAAAATCATGGATTTAGTAAAATTTGTTGAAGAGCAATCAATAGAAAAAAGACAGTTTCCTTCCTTTAAGGCTGGTGATACTGTAAGTGTGCATTATAAAATCAGAGAAGGAAACAAAGAACGTATCCAGGTTTACCAGGGTGTTGTTATACAACGTAACAGTGCAGGTAACTCAGAAACATTCACCGTTCGTAAAGTTTCTAATGGTATAGGTGTTGAGCGTATCTTCCCTATTAACTCTCCAAACATTGATAAAATTGAAGTGAACAGTCACGGTAAAGTGCGTCGCTCTAAATTATACTACCTGCGTGCCCTTACCGGTAAAGCAGCTCGTATCAAATCAAAAAGAGTTTAAATTACCCTTCCTCTTTTTTAAGAGGGCATACAAAAGCTTTTAAAAAGGCCTTTTCTGATCTTATCGGGAAAGGCCTTTTTTATGGTGAAAAATTGGGCGGATAGGAAAAGCTTTAGTCATCCTGAATGCAGTGAGGGATCTATTGGCAGACTGTACAGGGCGAAGAGGCATGACGAATAAACTGTTACACGCAATCCTCTTAATCGTCATTGCGAGGCACGAAGCAATCCCCAAAATACAGAGTAGCTATGCAGATCCGCTCTATATAGTTGGGGATTGCTTCGTCGTACCTCCTTATAATGATATGATTGCAAGTCATTGATTATCAATGTGTATTTTTCTTACACATAAACCTCTTACCCGTCATTGCGAGGAACGAAGCAATCCCCGATTTACAGAGTAGCTGTGCAAATCCACTCTGTATTTTGGGGATTGCTTCGTCGTACCTCCTCGCAATGACGATCACGAGGTGATTGTGGTACCCATACATGTCATTACTATTTTTTCCAGCTCGGCTGGTGGTTACTCGCAATGACGATCACGAGGTGATTGTGGTATCCATAAATGTCATTACTGTTTTTTCCAGCTCGGCTGGTCATACCTCGCAATGACGCTCTTTTTTAAGATGTCATCATTGTTTTCCCTGGGTTTTTACAGTGAGTCCCACCCATTTGTCATTCCCCCTTCAGATTTTTGCGAAATTTTACAACTCAGCATAACAGAATGTTTTTTTGCAAACACGTCATGGGTAACTTCCACAACAAAAAAAGGCCCCGGTAAACCCAGGGCCTCGCTATATATTATATCAGCCTACCTTAGTTAAGGTATTTGGTAATATCGTCAGATAATGGTGTGGTTTGCGATCTGAAACGGTGTATAAGTTTGCCGTTCTCGTCAACCAGGAATTTTTCGAAGTTCCATTTGATGTCGCCTGTAAATTCCGGGTTTGGCGCTGTGGTAAGGTATTGAAACAAGGGATCAATATCCAAACCTAAAACACTCACCTTGCCGCTCATGGGGAAGGTAACATTAAAGTTTTCTTTGCAAAAGGTTTTAATATCCTGGTTGGTGCCGGGCTCCTGTCCGCCAAAATTGTTTGCCGGAAAGCCTACTACCACCAGTTTACCTTTGTATTTTTCGGCCAGTGCTTCAAGGTCTTTATACTGCTTGGTAAAGCCGCATTTGGAGGCTGTATTTACAATAAGTACTTTCTTGCCTTTGTATTTGGCCAGGGAAAAGTTGTCGCCATCGATGGTTTTTAATTTAAAATCATAAACCGAGGATGGGGGCGACATTAAAAAGAAAGCTAATATTAGCGTAATTAATTTCATGGTTATAAATAATTGATGGTTAAACAAATGACTAAGTAAAATTAGCTAATAAAATTTCTCTTAGCCAAGTACTCATCCTCTTTCTGTGTCATTTTTTTCTTTGTAACAACACTTTTATCTGTATAGCCTAAAAGATGCAGCGCACCATGAATAATTACCCGGTGAAGTTCCTCTGTTTCGGTTATCCCAAACTTTGCAGCATTTTCGCGGATGCGCTCTACGGAGATAAAAATGTCGCCCACAATGGCGCCTTCTGTCTCGCTGTTATCAAAGGTGATAATGTCGGTATAGGTATCATGATCAAGGTATTGCTGGTTAAGCTGCAGCAGGTACGCGTCTGAACAAAAGACATAAGTAAGCTCTTTAAGTTTAAAACCCTCGGTGGTAATGGTATCTTTTATCCATTGCCGTACCTGGGTTTTATTTTTTAATTTGTAGCTGATATCTTCTTCAAAAAACTGGATTGCCGGCATTATATTTTAAAATGTAGTTCTATTTCGTTGCCGGCAGTGTTAAAAATACATTGATCGGCCAGGTGTTTAATAATGAACACGCCGCGTCCGGTAAGGTTTTCCAGGTTTTCGGGGGCCGTTGGGTCGGCCAGGTGATCATAGTCAAAGCCTTCGCCCTCATCAGTCACTGTCCATATAATGCGCTTGGGCTCAACCTCGGCATTAACGATCACTTTTTTTGATATATCGAGTTTATTGCCATGCATAATGGCATTTATAGCTGCTTCGTTTAAGCAGGTCATCATGTTGGCAAAGGTATCCTCAGCAACATTATGTTTATCAGCAATCTCTTCTATCAGCGCTTCAAGCTGCGTTATGCTCTCCGGGGTCGACGGTAGCTGTAACGTGTATAATTCGCTGGTTCGAACATTTGCCTGTTCCATATTATTTGGCATTAAGTTGATCAAAGTATGATTTTATTTTTTGCTTGTAATACAAATTAAGTGCCGGAGATACAGTTTTTATCTGCTCTGTTTGTTTTGCTCTCTGTTGCTGGTATCCCTGCAGTGCTTTTATGTACCCCGGAGGTATATCTTTGCCGGTTTTACTTTCTCTTTGCTGGTCTTGTTCCCGTTCCTGTTGTGCCTTCTCAGCTTCCAATAACCGGCTCTGAATTTGTTGTTGCCTCTTCAGCGTTTCATTTGTAATCTTCCTGTTTACGAGATCATGCTCATTTTGTTCCATTTCTTGCGAAATTTTATCTAAATTACCTAAATCACCCGTCCCATTCTTATTTTCTTCCCTATTTATCTGCTCCAGTTGCTGTCTTATCATTTGCTGCTGGCGGGCCATCCGGGCCAGTTGCTCGCTCATATTTCCCTGGCCGCCCTGCTTTTCTTTACCCTGGTTGCCCTGCTGCTGCATCTGCTCCCGCGCCTTTTGCATATTTTGGTTTAGCTGCTGCTGCATTTTTGATAGCTGCGATAGCGACTGGGGCTTGCCTTTGCCCCCCTTACCCTTGTTCATCATTTTTTGCAGCTGATCCAATGCCTCGCTCAGCATCAGGGCCAGGTTATTCATGGATGTCATGGCATATTGCTGGTTGCGGTTGGCTTCGGCCGTGCGCCTTTCGCCAAGGTTATCCAGCGCCTGGTCAATATGGGTATTAATACTGGTGATCTCCTGGTTTACGGTCGACTGGATTTGCGGAATCCGCCTGCTCAGCGCATATAAACTATCTTCGGCGGTTTTCAGGTTATCCTTAATATCTTTTTGATTTTGCGATAACGTAATATAAGATGGATCTGTAGGACTGGTGCTTTTCAATGTCTGCATCAGCTTTTCCTGGCTAAAAGAGCTGTTTACCAGGTTTTTCAACAACTCGCGCAGTTGCTGGGCATCAATTGAATTTTCCTTGCTTTCGCCCTCCTGGTCTTGTTGCTGCAGCTTACCGGCCAGTTGCTGCATTTCTTTAGCCGCCTGCTGCTGCGCCTTGCTGGCCTTGCTCTTGTTGTTCTTTTGCAGTTCGCCGGCACTTTGCTCCATTTGTTGGTCTATACTCTGCGTTTCTTTTTCGGGGTTCTTAAAGTCGCTTTTGTGTTCGGCCTGGTCATTTGTTTTCTGCAGGTCATCAAGCCCTTTTTTAACATCTTCAAAGTCTTTTTTCAGGTTATCCTGCTCCTGCTGTAATTGTTGCTTATCGGCGCCCTGCTGGTTGGTTTTTTCGGATAGCTTTTGTTCCTTATCGGCCAGTTTATTAAGCTGATCTATATGCTGATTCAGTTTTTGGTCAAATTCCAGCTTTTTATAAAGCTCCAGCATGCGGTCGAGTTCTTTTTTCAACGATTTATTATCCATCTGCATTTTGGATAAATTGTCGCGTGTGGCATCTTTTTGCTGCTCGTTTAATAGCCGCTGCAGGTTTTGAAGCAACTCCTTTGTTTTTTGATCCAGCACGTTATTAAACAAATCTTCTATTTGTTTTTGTTTGGCTAATATTTCTTCGTTCTGTTGTTGGTTTTCCTGGCGGTTGTACAGGTTTTTCTTGTTGTCGTCCTTAATTTCCTTCACCAGGTCTTCCAGGTCTTTCCGCTTTTGCAGCAGGTCTTCCACCTGCTTTTTTTCATCAAAAGAGAGGGTGTTTTTATTAAGCAGTAACTGGTTCAGTTTTTGCGAATCGTGCTCAACCTGCCCTGCCAGTTTAATGGCCGACTGCATTTTTTGTTTGATAGCCTGTGTGCCGGCATTCAACTGCTCATTTATCTCCTTTGCATCGGGCAGGTTTAGCGTACGCGCGGGGGTGCGGGCCTTTTTAGGTCCGTTTACTCCATCGTTATCGGCAACCTCGAAAAAGTAGGATACCTGGTCGCCGGGGTTGATACCCAAATCCTTTAAATTCCAGAAATAGAAGAAATCCGCCTGCGTTTGCCTCATATCTGCGTCCACCCGTTTTATAAAGGTTTTGGGATTGGCCTTATTGCCGGATGACTGTACACTATAATGGAAATTTAAAGCCGAAAATCCATGGTCGTCCTGTATTTTTCCATTAAAATATAACGACTTCATGCTTACCGAATCCGGCTTCTCCTCTACGCTGATCACCGGCGCTTCATCCAATACCACATTGATATGATAGGTAGCAGAATCGCTATGGTTTACCTGTGCATTTAGTGGGCTAAGCTTATAAACGGCATTTTTATAAACCTTTTCGCTATGCTCAAAAACGTCGTTACCACGGGATAGCGTCGGGCGTATAACATTGTTCATTAAAAACGTTAAGCCGGTAGCAAATTGGGTATGCAGCTGCCATTTAATATTGGTGCCGGCCGCCACCACCAGGTCGCCGGCGTTTACCAGTGTTTCATCTTTTTTATGCAGGTAGGCGGGGTAGTTCAGCTCCACATCAAAATGCAGCAGTGCGGGCTTCTGGTTTACCTTAATCTCGTATAATTGCGAGGCAAAGCCATTCGCCCTAAGTTTAAACCGGGTGTTTTGCTGAAGGTTGCTGAACAGGTAATGAAACCGGCTGATGGTTTCTTTATCCAGCTTAAAAGTATTATTGGCGGTTTCTATATATACATCGGCCGGTAGTTTATCCCCATCCAGTTTTAAGTCGATTTTAAGGTCATCGCCCTGAACAACGGACAGTGTTTTGTTTAGCACATTAAACTTAAAAGGCGCGGCCGGTATAAAATATTCATTATGCCTGATAAGCCTTTTTGTACTTTCGGTTAAAACAGATGGTGCAGCAAAGGCAATTACTATAATAACGGCTGCCGGAGCCAGGATCCATTTTAAATATTTGGTGTTCTCGCGGATGTTGATAGCCGATGGAAAGCTTACCGGCTTTAACGATTCTATCTTTTGATCAATACTGGCCTCAATAAGCGCCCGGTGATTTACATCGGCAACGGCTAATTTTTTAAGCTGAAGCGTATTAAGCAGCTTATCGTTCACATCATGAAAATGCCTGCCAATAATTTCGGCGGCTTCGTCATGTGTAAGTGATTTGCCCAGTTTAAGCCAGGCTAACAATGGCGGCAATATTAGCCAGCATACCAAACCAATATTAAGCAGGATGAAAAAGTAAAAAAGAATGGTGCGGAAAAGGGTATTAAAGTTGCCGAAATACTCGCTAAGTGTAATAACAACATAGGCCGTAAACAAGCCTGCGCCCAGGAATATTAAACCGCGCAAAAAATTATTGAAATAATACTTTCTTATAAAGACGTTAATCTTTACTATCAGTAATTCATAATTTTCAACAGACGGCATAGTTTAGCACTAAAGTATCGGATACAAAATTAAACGGAAAACATCGGCAAATAATATTTTATCAAGGCCGTTAAGTTAAAAAATCAAAATCGCAATAATATGGTATACTTATAATATTTAACAATAAAATGGCATAAGCCCGCTTTGGGGGTGGTAAAACAATTGAAAAATGATTTTTTGGGTTCGAAAAAGGGATGGTAATTAATTTACAGTTTTAAATTATACCTGCAAATTATATATTTGCAATCCCTACATTATTTCGGGATGTAGCGTAGCCCGGTATCGCGCCAGCATGGGGTGCTGGAGGTCGGAAGTTCGAATCTTCTCATCCCGACAGGAAACAAAAGCAAAAAAGAGCATATTTGAAAGGTTTTAGGACCGATTGGATATGCTTTTTTTAGTTTTGCAGACTGCCCTGTTGACCTCCGTGTTAGCCTTTACTGTCTGTGAATGGCATTCAAGTAGTTGTAAATTGTGTTTATACGGATTACAGTCATGCTGATTATATTGCATCTTTAAGCCTTATCACGTCATGAATCTATTTGAAGGAGAAAAAATCCTTCCAAAAATAAGACAGCAACATCGTTATAGCAGTTATCCTGTTTTACTTGAATTCGCGTGCATCATGGCCTTTGCAGCGACACTCATAGGTGTAAAGCCGGTGATGCAACCGCAACGCAAGAATTTTCACATCATTTTTAAATAAGGGATGTTATTTGACTCGCTTGTATATTTCTACAGATCGGCCATTTGTAGCGCTATTAATCACCTGGGTATATTCGTCATGACCATTCATCGTGACTTTAACAGTAAATTTATTGCCCTGAAGAAGCCTGTAATTTGATATTTGCTCTTCTTCCTTAAGCGTATCATTACTAAAAGAAAATACCCCGGTGCCAAACCCATTTTTAAAGATGGTTTTTTCCTTATTCTGAGCGAACCTGTGTATAAAAATAAAATGTCCTCCCCAGAATATTTTATACTGTGTTACATCAGTTGGGATCGTGTCTTTGCCTTTTATTGTATAGGTTTTTTCCATTTTCCACAAACCATCAAGTACAGAGCTATCTGCTGGCGGGAATTTTTTGTAATCTTCTTTCAATACATATTTTACACCTCTTACTGTGGCAAAGTCAGGAATGACCTGGGTATAACCACCAGGTTTTCTTGTAATCTCAAGCTTATAGGTGAGGGGTGAGTCAATAGCTCTGCTGGTATAGATACTATGTTCTTTAAGTCGGTTGGCCGAGTCAAGTGTATAAGCGCCTACGCCAAACCCAACAGATGAATCAGGTACTATGCTGGCATACACATAGTTACGATCTGTGTAGATTTTAATTTGAGTTCGTTTAATCGTAGAGTCTTTGCCTCCGCGATCGAGTACTTGTTTTTCAAGTTCATATACACCTGACAAACCTGCCTCGGGCGACTTCTCTTTTTTCTTACATCCCCAAATTAAGAGGCTAAATAAAGCTGCAAAAATTAAAATCTTACTCATAATGTTTAAGTTTTATATGATATAGGCATTTATTTCATCTGGTGGCGGTTCTTATTTGGCGGTTTAACAACTTAATTATCTCAGTAAAAAAAGCACCAAGTACGGACAAAATAAATGTCTAAAATTTTACCACCATAAATAATTCATTTAGGTTACATAAACTTACATATAAAGTATATAATACGCAATTTGTTATTGAATTGTTTAAAAAAAGAAAATTAGCTGATTAAATAAGGGACAATGTGAATGCGAATCAATATTTATTGATTTATAGTAGCCCCTGTCGCGCCAACATGGGATGCTGGAGGTCGGAAGTTCGAATCTTCTCGTCCCGACATTAAACAAAAGCAAAAGAGAGCATCTTTGAAAGATTTTAGGACCGATTGGATATGCTTTTTTTTAACTAAATAAGCCGATTGTTTACGATTACAGACTACTCTACAATTTAACTTTTAAATCATGTCATCACTTTTTTTCCAGCCTGGCTGGTGGGTACCCGCAATGATTGTTGTTGGGTTTTAATATCAGCGCATAAATGTAGAAAGGCTATCCTTTTGAGACAGCCTCTTTCTTTGAATTAAAAATATATTTCTTGTTAACTTCCTGTTTTATTCTTACACGGCCTCATACTTTGTTAATTTTATCTAAAACATCCATAACACCATCTACTACTCTTAACACAAAGTATTGTTTGCCATCTTCAATATTAACAATCCATGCACTCTTTCCTTCATACTCTACTTTAACAGTGGAGTTAATTGTATAATCGAAATATTTACTTTTTACAATAGTTCTGATATCGGCAGGCATTTCCTTTTCGTACCCAAAAGCCATATGATACACTAAATCGCCCTTTCTTGTAAACTCCGCTTTGTTTTGCTGGTTATCCATTATAAATCTAACTACAAAATTTTTATCAGACTGAAACCATTTAGGTTCCTGAGCACCTACAAATAAACTGGCGAATGAATCTGAGACCTGTTTTGATACCTGAACCCTGATTGGTGCTCCCGAAATAGTAACCTCTTTCAGTTGGACCTGGGCAGACGCACTGTTGACCCCTAATGTTAATATTAGTCCGCTTAACAAAAAGGGAATAATTAATTTTTTCATGGTGTCTTGATTTAATTTTAAATAAAAAGAATTAATATAAAGTGTAAAACTAAATCGCTTTTGAGGGGTTAAATTATAGTGTGGATATATGCAGGCTATCTGGATTTATTCGACACCATTATGTGGATAAACTGCGTTAATAACAGGTAAATGTCGTTGGTCCATGGAGATGAGTTGTTGGTTACTTTTTTGGTTATTTATCTAAAATTAACGGCTTTTGTGTAACTATTAATAAATTAATGCGTCATATAGATGATGGRCACAAAGTGTTTATTTTAGTTAAGCAGGTTCTTTTTATAAAAATTTCGATTCTTAGTTAAAATGCAAATACATCAACCCGAAAAATAGTAATGAGAACACCATTGAAGGGCCTATTTTAACTTTGTAATAGTTTAATGCTATCTTTATTTACCCGTTGTTTAAAATACAATGCGGAAAATAAAATAAACTTTTTAAAATATGCGGTGGAGATGCTTAATCATAGACGATGATCCACTTATTTTAATGACAATTAAAAAGTGGACCGATAAGGTGGAGCAGCTTGAGGTTGTGGCTGTATGTGACAGCGCTTTACGATCACTGGAGATCATGAAAACAGAAAGGATAGATTTACTCTTCCTGGATATTCGGATGCCTGAATTATCGGGAATTAGTTTTCTAAGAGCCTTACAAAATCCCCCCAAAGTAATTTTTATAACTGCTTATCAGGAATTTGCCGCCGAAGCTTTTGATTTAAATGCGGTGGATTTTTTACTAAAGCCACTAAGTTTAGAGCGTTTTTTAAAGGCTGTTAATAAGGTGATCGATGCGGGCATTTCTCCTGAAGAAGGCCTGAATATGCATGTGGAACGCGAATGCATATATTTTAAAGCAAACAGAAAAACACTTAAGATTTTTTTAGACGAAATTGTTTATATAGAAAGCGCCAAAAATTACATCAAGATTTACAGGCTGCTTAATACCCCTTTAGTGGTTAAGTATTCTTTAACTGCATTGGCAGCAGAGTTACCTCATAATTTATTTGCCCGGGTTCATCGGTCTTTTATTGTGGCAATTAACAAGATTACTGCCTTTACCCATTACGATGTTGAAATTGGTAAAATTGAAATACCAATAGGAAGACAATATTTGGGGCAATGGAAAAAATTGTCGGATAAAAGTAAGGTGTTGGCATAGAAAAGCGGTCAACACTATTTTTCACATGGGTAGCTTTTAGTCGCTAAAGACGCTGTAGCGCCAGGCACAATATTACAAACGCTTGAAATAAGTAGTTTTAGCCTGTTATCTTGTCCTTCCTAAACACACATGGTAAAGAAGCAGATCAACCAAATAGTATTACACTTTAATATTGGAATCGCCTTGACGATAAGTTCTTGTAATTGGGGTCGAACTCCGAGCAAGAAGCGGTTTGAACAAAACGCCCAAATTGTGATCCCCTTAGATACCAAAGTGCTTAGAGACGAGTATGAAGATATGGGCTCTGACTATGCTATCTATTATAATTTACAATTTAATGTGTCGTCGTTAAATAGCTTTACCAATAGCATCAGGCACTCCGATTACTATAATAAAGACGTGGGTATAAATGAGACTATTAATGAATCAATGTATAAAATAGTTAAAGGTGAAAAAGGGGTTTGGCGAAAAAGGCACTACGGATATCAGTTTTATAAACACCGTGAAGATACAGAGTATATTATAGATGTTGATACTGTGGTTAAAAGAGCACAATTTCAGGAGTTGTCCCAATAAATCTTAACCTGAGTATTATTACCCATCATTACATCTTTAAAATAAGAAAGCAAAGGACAAGAGTTGGCTGCCATCGTGGACAGTATGCCACAATCATAGAAGCACCGGAGACCGGAAGTTCGAATCCCCAACCCCCGCTTAAAAAATTAAGGCTTTATGAACAATGTTCATAAAGCCTTCTTCTTTGATATAACGTGGATGCAATAATCAGCTGGTTTTTTAACCAGTGGGGGTTGATTAAAAACGGGCAAACGCACTAACCAAAGGTAAACAGGGGTAAGTAAATATACCAAAAGCAGAAACTCACACCTGGGAATCGGCTAATACGCGTTTTTTCGAGTTTTTACTATGCTGATAGGGCCGTTCATACTGTTCGTAAAATTGCTTTTTATTGTCTTTATAATGGCTAATAGCGCCCAGCCAGCTCATTAATTTGATATAATACCAGGCAAGGTCAACCTGGTGCGGCTTAAAACCGCTCCTGGCGCTTTTGGGGAACAAATGGTGATTGTTATGCCATTCGCCGGCTACAAAACCGGGCCACAGCTGGTTAATTGATTTATCCTTTTTACTATAGTCGGTACCCTCGTGTTGTTTGTCTTTCCCTTTTGCATGGCCTTCATAATTAAATGTACGTACCCCCACCGCCCAGAATGCGGCAGCACCAAATAAGCTGAAAGCCAGGGCATGCCCACCTGTTAAATAAAAAACCGCGTACCAGAAAGACCAGTTCAGGATCCACGACATAACCGCGCGCCCGGGGTTTACATACGAGCCCCAGCGCTGGTATTGCGCGTAGGTATTTGCCTTTACACCGGTATGTTTCATCAATTGTTTAACCCGGTTGTAGTCGCCTTCATTCAGGGATTTGGCAATTGGCTGGTGATTTACATCGGCCAAAAAGCAATATAAAAACCCGGCCTGGGCGTTATAAGGGTCGCCGGGCTGATCGGATTTGGAATGATGCACATGGTGCGATATTACATAGATCTCCTCGGGGATAACACTGATGGTTAGGTTCTGCGTTATAAAGCGCCAGAATTTGTTGCTAAAAGTATAGGCTCCATGGGTACAGTAACGATGATGCCAGATGGTGCCATGCGTACCCATAATGATCATTCCATAAACAAAGGCCGCCGGTACTGTCCACCAGCTCAAAAAGTAAATGATGAAGAACACAAAAAACGGTACCAGGCACAAAACCTTCAGCCAGCTAAAAAATGGCAACCAGTTTTTCCGGCTTTTAATGGGGTTTAACCTCGAAAAAAACTCGGTTAACATTTGTAACACAGTCGGCTTTATCAAAGCTCCCTGTGCATCCTTCCAACCGTATGAAGGGGTTTGCAGTACATAATCTAAAAAAGGCATCGGCTAAAAAATTTAATAGTGATCGGCTCGGATAAAAACTGGTAATTATTTAGGATCGTTGCCGTTTTGGATTAAAGGCAATGAGGTATTGTATTTGGTTTTTTATAATTGTTTTAGTGTCCCATGTTTTTTCCTGGTCGGATTGTGCCAGGATTAACTTTTCTTTAATCAGCYCAAATAACTCTGCCAATTGCTCGGGTAAAACTTTTACCGAAATGGTGGGGTAATATTTCTTTTCCATGGCAGATCTTTCATCGTCTGTGGCTAAGCTTACCTCCCAGGCTTCTTCTGTTTTAAACCAATGTTCTTTGGCGCTATTGCTCAGGTCAAATAAAAACATGTTGGCCTGCAATTCAACTGTTTGGCCGGCCATGTTAGTTGTGTGTTTTATTGGCAGATACGACCTCGGTTTTAGACGCCTGGTAATCAGACATCGTTTTTTTGCCGTTTGTGGCTGGCCCTTTTTTGTGGGCTTTACAGCCTTTATCTTTACTCATTGTTTTGTTGTTTAATGTTAATTGATAATCCGTGAGGGCTGATTACGCGCTTATCGCGTAAATTTTAAATCGCTTTACGGAGTTTAATAATCCGCATCCAGTGCATCAGCTTCATAACCGGGTAAACCGGGTCTATCTCAAACCATTTTTTTCCGAAGTTGGCGCTATTGGGGTGTTTGTGGTGATTGTTTTGAAACAGTTCGCCCAGCATCAGGAAGTCGAAAGGTGTGGTGTTTTTTGATTTGTCTTTATTGTCGAAATTAGTATAGCCATATTTATGCCCGCACCAGTTTACAATTGCGCCATGAATTGGCCCCATCAAAAAATGGATGGGCAACAGCAGGAACATCCACCAGTGGGCGGCAAAAAAAATGTAAAAGCACGTGTAAGCGGCGCCAAACAGCAGCCTGGATAGTATCGAAGAACCCATCCTGTCAATCAGCGGCCATTCAGGGTAGTTACCGGCAAAGCGGGCTTCGGGGTTCTTTACTCTTTGCAGGTGATCGCCAAATGTTTTAAAGGTGGCCTTTGTCATCTGGAAAATATCCGTAAAAAAATGGGGCGAATGCGGGTCCTTTTCCGTATCGCTGTAAGCATGGTGTTCCCTGTGCATTAAAGCGTAGGCCCGGGGATTTAAAAAGGAAGCTCCTTCAAATAGGTAGGCCATAATATAAAAAACGCGTTCCCAGAATTTGTTCGTGGTGAACATACGATGAGAGGCGTAGCGGTGTTGGAAGAAAGTTTGAAAAAACAGAGACAAGAACCAGTGCGCAATAAAAAAAATCAGGATCAGCATAAAAATAGAATTAATAGCAGGTACTAAATACGGTATAATGCAAGCATGGTAGCCCCCTTAAAGGGATCGTGCCTGTTGGATGTGGTGTAAACAGATGACGTTTTGTTCTCTGTGGCCTGAATGCCTGATGAGATGCAAGCTTAAAATTTAAGAAGCGCTTGCGGTCAACGGGAAAAATGTTTTGGTTTAAAACCCAAAACGGCAGGTACTTTATAGTAAATCTTAAAAGACTATATTATAATAACCTTTAATTAAGCAATTTGTTATTTAATTTAAAAAGTTTTTTTTCGCCCTGCCGGCAATACCATCCACAAGGCTTTCTATCGATAGATATATTCTATTCGTCGATACTTGTTCTCATTTAATGGGGGTTATAGTAGGTTTGTAATGCAAATCGGGGCTTCTCCCCATTGTGATAAGGTTTAGGTAGAAGCCTCCGCGCTGCGAGAGCAAGGAGGCTTTATTTATTTTAAAGCCACAGCCAAACCGGCAATTACTCCAAACCATATGAAAAGCGCCTCTATCGAATAAAAAAATCCGAAATACTATAAACAGGAAATAAATTGTAATTGCAGGACCCTAATTTTAGGTTCGGCGCCAGGTATTATTATATTAGTTGGGATCTAATATCTAAAATGAGTTTGCAGCCCATGTTTGCTGCTCAATCCTGCCTACATTCTGAACCTTAAAGAAACCGATCTTCCTAAAGCCTGTGCCAGTTCGGGGTCAATTAACGGGCCGTCGCCTTGCTGTACCCATACACTACGCTCATCTTTTTGAAGGGTGATTTTTTCGCCATTCAATAAAATTTCAAGCTCGCTGGTCGTCTTGTTAATCGGCGATGTATTGATCTGATACACGTGGTCGGTATCATTATATGTTATTCTTAGTGGCAGTCCCATCTTTGTCTTCTCTCCGGGTAAATATACAAATCCAATACCCTAAAAATACAAAAAGATGTGATAAACCTCACCATATAGTTGTAAGTTATTAATTTTAAGCACGTTAAACTAAAAATGAATTTGTGTCCTATCAGGCCGCAAGCTGATATTTAACCTTATCTAACAGGTTATTTATACCAAATGGTTTGTGCAGCACATCGTCGGGGGCGCCTTTTGGGGATAGTGAGTCGTCAATATCATCATTACTTGAGCAGATGATTACAGGCAGGGTTTGCGTATCCCTGTTCAACTTTATCAGCTTGCATATATCGCGGCCATTCATACCCGAAAACAAACCATCAAGTATTACCAGGTCTGGATGGGTGGTCCTGATATTGTTCAGGATGTTATGCCAGTCGTTATATGATACTACATCGTAACCATTGCTGCTTAAAATGTAGGTCATTACATCAATCATCAACTCGTCGTCATCTACTATCAATATTTTCTTTGCCATGATCTTTTCCAACCTTGCCAGGTAATGTTGTACAAAGGGCATGCCATTGATTAACTTACAGTTAAACCATTTTGCCAGCTTGTGTAATATTGCAGGATTTAGGATATTATTTAATACAATTAACAACAAATACAGTTGAATTTTGGGTCTTAAACAGATCAGTTTTATTACATTTGACTGAATAAACCAGATTTAGCTGAGCATAATGGATATTGTTAATATAAAGAAACTGGCTAAGGAGCTCAATATATCTACTTCAACTATTTCGAGGGCATTTAATGGCAGCCCGGATATTAATAAAAACACCAAGGAGCGGATTCTGGCCTTTGCCAAAGAGCACAACTTTTTACCCAACCACTACGCCAGTAATTTAAGGGACAAAAAAACCCGCACACTGGCGGTGATAATTCCTGAAATTGCCAACGACTTTTTCTCGCAAGCTATAAACGGTATTGAGGAGGTTGCCCGTAAAAAAGGTTTTTACATTTTACTTTACCGAACGGATGATATCTTCGAAAAGGAAGTATCGTTTGTAAATTATTTAAACAACGGCAAGGTTGATGGCATCATCATGTCGGTATCGGGCGAGGCTAATGACCATAACTACCTGCGTCAGCTGGAATCAAAAAATGTCCCCGTTGTGTTTTTTGACAGGGTTTATGAAGATATTGATGCCGCCAAAGTAACCACCAACGATTATGACAGCAGCTTTGCTGCTACCGAGCACCTGCTGGAAACCGGTTGCCGCAAAGTGGCATACCTGGTGATAAACAAAAACATATCTATAGGGCAGGTGCGGATGCAGGGTTATATGGATGCTTTAAAAAAGCACGATATAGCTTTTGATGATGAGCTTGTAATAGACTGCAGCAACGACGAAAAGGTAAACTATAAGGTATTGACCCGCGTACTTCAGGAAATTAAGCCAGATGGTATTTTCAGCTCGGTTGAACGCTTGGCCTTTGCTACTTACTATGTGTGCAACGACCTGGGGATCTCTATCCCCCGGGATCTCAAGATGATCAGCTTCTCGAGCCTGGGTATAGCGCCGTTGTTAAGCCCGGCATTATCAACCATTACACAACCCGCCTATGAAATGGGTATTAAAGCGGCTACCCTGCTGTTTGAGGCCCTGGAACAAAAAAATGCGTCAAACCATAAACGGCACGTGGTTTTAAAATCGAAGCTGTTTATCAGGAAAAGTTCGGGCGGTGAATAGAGAGTAGTTGATTAAATGAGTGGTAAAGTAATTGCCTGGATGAGAAAATTAACCCAATCAACCACTCACCTAATCAACCATTCACCAATTACACATGAATAAACAACTCACTTTTAGGCCGGCGTACTTTGATCATTTTGCTGTAAACATCATCTTCGGCACGGAAACCAACTGCGGCGATAACGGAGGTTGTTAATCCTTTTTCTTTGAGGCCTAAGATTTCATCAAATTGCGCGGCATCAAAACCTTCCATGGGCGCTGCATCAATGCCCAATTCAGCGGCTTCTGAAACCAATACACCCAAAGCGATATATGTTTGCTTGTGCGACCAGGCCAGTTTCTGCTCATCGGTACGGCTGCTTAATGTGCCTAAAACCGCTTGTTCAAAACCTTCAAGGCTTGTGCGTTCAACGCTACGGGTATCGGCAACAAGATCTATGAATTTTTTGCCGAAGGTTTCATCTAACGTTGTTAACGAGGCGAAAACAAATAATGCGGAAGCATCGGTGATCTGGGGCTGGTTATAACCTGCTGCACGCAGCTTTTCCCTGGTTGCTGTATCCTGCACAACAATAACTTTAAATGATTGAAAGCCCCATGATGACGGGGCCAGTTGTATTGCACTTTGTAACTGATCTAATTGTTCGGTGCTTATTTTTTTTGATGGGTCGAATTTTTTAATTGCGGCCCTTTTTTGTAATTTTTCTACTAATGACATGATTCTTCAATTGCTCAAACAAAAATAGATGTTTGAACATTTAATTGGGTCATTGTATCGTAAACTAAAGTTTGGCTTTATCTTTTAGCTCCTGTTCCTTGTCTTTGGCTTCTTGTTTAAGCCTGCGTTTTTCTACACGGATATCCTTACGGGTTTTACCTGCGGTATCAATGTGGTCTATGCGGTTCTTATAATCCTGTTTAAGCGCCTCAATTTGCTCATTTAGTTTTTCTTTAGCGGTCTTTTCTTTTTCTTCCTGCTTTTGACTGGTTGTATCTTTTTTACCAAATAAGCGTTGGAAAAAATTAGGCTTTTTGGCCGGCTCTTCTATTACAGGCAGTATTTCATTGTCATCACCCCCCTGTTTCATCAGGCTATCAGCTTTTGCTGTATCAATAGGTACAATGGTTTGCCTTAAACCCTCCCTCAGGCGTACACCATAAAAGCCATAGGCGCTGGTATCCCGCTGCGTAAGTCCTTTACCGGCCATTAATCTGCCTATCAGGTTAAAGTAGCCATGCAGCCCGGGGCGCAGCGTTCCATCGGGCTGAAAGGCGTATAATCCCCCTTTAGGGTACGGAACAATACTGGCCAGGTAAATACTCTCCCCGAGGTTAAGTTCTGATGGCGACTTGCCAAAGTAAAAATGCGAGGCCTCGGATATACCGTATATATTACGGCCCCATTCAATTATGTTCAGATAAACCTCCAGCATCCGGTTTTTAGTCATGATGCGGTTATTTTCTATCATCCACACAATCAGGATCTCTTCAATTTTACGCGCAAGCGTTTTTTCGCGGCTTAAAAAAGCGTTTTTAACCAGCTGCATCGAAATTCCGCTACCGCCGCGTTTAAATTTTTTAGTCTTAAAGTCGGTAACCAGCGATTTACGGAATGCCTCCTCAACAAAGCCATGGTTGGTATAAAAGGACGGATCTTCGGCCGTCATCACCGCATTGCGAAGATTGGGCGCGATTTCATTAAGAGGAGTAAACTCCGGGTTTTCTGGCCCAATGAGGTGTGGTGCCATCGGTTTGCCTTTTTCGTAAGGGGTGTGTACAAACGTGCTGTTCAGCTTTGATAGATCTGTTTTGCCATATTTCACAATCCGGAAACCATTTTTATCCAGCCGCGAATCAAACTGCAAATCATCGGGTTTTGATGAATCCATATAAAAGTTCATGGCATAGTTTAATTTGCCTGTAACCTGTATCCCATCCAAAGCATCAAACATCCCATGGGGGAAAGCATCAAAAATATCAGTAGCGTTTAGCCAGCCTGTATTCATTTTGAGCTCGTAAATTTTAACCGGCTTAAGGGTATATTTAAGATATGGCCTGGCGGTTAGCTTTTTAATATGTATCATAGATGAGCTATCAACAGATACATAATTACTGCCCACAAAAACGTTGGCATCAATGGCTGCATCCGGGAACACGATGTCGCCCGATGAGAGTGCCGGGTGGTTTAGCAACAAATTATGAACCGCCCACGAACCGTATATTTTTGTTTCGCCGCCGCTGTGCTCAACTTTGGTTAATTTGGTGCTTATGGTATCAAAATTTATCTTAAGTCCCAGCTTTTTCTGGATGATGGGCAGTTCTACTTTTGCACCGTCTGCATAAAGTTTTACATCGATATTTTTATCTGAGGGGTGCATTTTGCCATCCATATGCCAGGTTGCCGCGCCATTATCAACATCAATTGTTGATGTAAGATCTCCGTCTTTGATGGTCGCGGTTTTTGCAAGTAGTTTTACCTTGTTGCTATCATCCTTAAAGCTTATGGAAAAATTATTAAGCGTTAAGTTATCCGGGATCTTGTATAACAGCTCGTTAACCAGGTTGTTGGCAAGCTGACTCAAATCTACCTTGCGTGTTGATGTAGTATCTCTTTTCTTTTTAAACAGGAAATCGAAGTTTTTTACCCCTTTTATATTGGTTAGGTTGATAAACCCGTCCTGTAATAAAACGTCAGATAATTTAATATCGCCCACAATCAGCGGCAGTAGCCTAACACTTACCACAAAGTTTTTAATATTAAGCAAGCTGTCGCGCTGCTCGGGCACTATGCTAACATCTGAAAAAGACACCGTGCTGGTACCCGTAAAATGGGCCGAGCCTATTTTTACATCTAAATTATAATCGCGCTTTGCTTTTGCTGTAGCTTTGCCAATAGCCGCCTGAAGCAGGGCTTCGCGTTTTGACCAGGCGATATAGCAGCCAGTAAGCAATATAATAAATAAGGGAATAAGGATAAATGCGGTTATGCGTATGTATTTAGGGTTGAGGCGCTTCATGAGTAAATTTTTCCAAAACTAAACTAATTCTTATCCCCTCCAAACGGTTGTTTCTGTAAATTGTTTCCTTAACAAACATAAATCAACCACCTGTTTTTATAAATTTGCCCGTAATAATATGATAATCACTAAAGAACAAGTTTTACAAGCACTGGGTAATGTTGAAGAACCAGACCTGAAAAAAGACCTGGTTACCCTTAACATGATACAGGATATACATATCGAGGGCAACAACATTAGCTTTTCGGTCATATTAACCACACCGGCGTGTCCGCTAAAAGCGTTAATAGAAAATGCCTGCCGTAATGCCATCAGCTACTTTATAAGTAAAGAGGCGGTGGTAAGCATCAACATGACATCGCACGTTACTACGCAAAAAAACACCGGCGTACCGGGGGTTAAAAATATTATTGCTGTAGCATCGGGCAAAGGCGGCGTGGGCAAATCAACAGTAGCGGTTAACCTTGCCCTTGGCCTTGCATACTCGGGCGCTAAAGTAGGGTTGATAGATGCCGATATCTATGGCCCGTCGATCCCTATTATGTTCGGGCTGGAGGGCGTTCGTCCGCAGGCCAGCGTTGTGGATGGCAAAACCCGGATTGAGCCCATTGAGAAATATGGTATTAAACTATTATCAATAGGTTTTTTTACTGACCCTAACCAGCCCGTGCCATGGCGCGGGCCAATGGTATCAACGGCTGTAAAACAATTATTTAACGATGCCGATTGGGGCGAGCTGGACTACCTGGTGATCGATCTTCCGCCCGGAACTGGCGACATCCACATCACTGTTACGCAAACCTTCCCGGTTACTGGTGCTGTTATTGTAACAACGCCGCAAAACGTAGCGCTGGCTGATGCTAAAAAGGGAATAGGCATGTTTATGATGCCGGCCATTAATGTGCCTATACTGGGTGTGGTTGAAAACATGTCGTACTTTACTCCGGCCGAACTTCCTGATAACAAATATTACATTTTTGGCAAGGGAGGCGGGCAAAAGCTTGCTCAGCAACTGGATGTTCCGTTTTTAGGAGAGATCCCGCTGATTAAAAGCATTAGTGATTCCGGCGATTCGGGCACTCCTGCTATATTGGAAGAAAACGGCGCGATGACCGCTGCCTTTATAAATATGGCGCAACGGGTGGCGCAGCAGGTAGCCATTTCAAATTTTGATAAAAGTCTGGAAAAAAAAGTTGAGGCATAAAGTTTAGGGGCGGGAGCCAGGGGGCAACCAAACAACGCACTAACATAAAAAGAGAATATTTTCGTTGATGTTATAACAACATCCGGGCAAAATATTGGACCAAAGAATATTGTAAATTATTAATAACTTTACTTTAGTTATAAATTAGTAAAAATGAGTTTATTAAGTCAGGTTGAAGCAGCTTTAGATACAATTCGTCCGTATTTAGAGGCTGATGGCGGGAATGTTTCTGTTGAAGAAATCACCTCTGAAGGGGTTGTTAAATTAAAATTGCTTGGCTCATGCGGGTCATGCCCAATGAGCATCATGACCCTTAAAGCAGGTATTGAGGAGGCCATTAAAAAGGCTGTGCCCGAGGTTACCTCAATTGAAGCAATAAACCTTACGGATATTGACGATCCTAACGCGGTACTGCCAGAAAATTTAAGATAGGTGTTAAGAATTGTTAAATACAGGTTATATTTACTGTATTACCGTATTTTTGAGCAACATTTTGAAACCTTTTCCCTTATATTAAAGATAATAAACAGCGGAAAAGAGACAGGTATATGAAATATTTGGTTTTTATATTTTTATTATTTGCATCGGCTGCCACGTTTGCGCAAAGTCACGAGGAACGACCAGTTGTGCAATTTACTGGTATAGTTCATAATGCCGATAGCGCAAAGGTGATTGTTCCTTATGTTACCATCACCAATACGTCGTTCCACAATCAGGTTAATTTAAGCAACTACAAAGGCTATTTTTCTTTTGTTGCGCATGAGCAGGATACCTTGCGCTTTACCTGCGTAGGTTACGGACAAGTCACCGTTGTAATACCGGCTAACCTGCCCGGTAAAAGTTATACCCTGCAGGTAAGCATAAAGCCACAAATTATTAACCTGCCGGCATTCCATGTATTTCCCTGGGCCACTACCGATGAGTTTAAGAAAGATTTTTTAGCTATAAAACTGGCGGATGATGACCTGGAGATAGCCCGCAAAAATATCAGTAAAGCATCACTTAGCGCATTGTTTAATACCCTCCCACGGGATGCGCAGGAAATTCAATCGGCAAATGCGCAAAGCATGCACACCAGCATCCTCAACTCGCATTCATTAACGCCCAACCCCTTGCTAAACCCACTTGCCTGGGGAAGCCTGATCAAACAGATCTCTGACGCGGATAGCAAATAGAGGTGAATGGGCAATTGTGAATAGTGTGTTTGCTAATCTTACTATGTTTATAGTAAACTTGAAGGCGAAGGAAGATCGTGGTTTTTTCCCTCACCATTGCCCACTCCCTACTGACTATCTACCCTTTTTTGCAGCGGGGAACTTCATTTTATAATCAACACTAACTATTCCTTTTGAAATATCGTTCAGCCTTTTCTCAATAAGCCTTTTACGCAGCGGGCTCAGCTTATCCGTAAATAATTTTCCTTCAATATGATCGTATTCGTGCTGAATGATGCGGGCAGCCATGCCTTTAAAGGTTTCCTCGTAATGTTTCCAGTCTTCATCGTAATACGAGATCCTGATTACGGCTTTGCGATAAACATCTTCGCGGATATCCGGGATACTAAGGCAACCCTCGTTAAAACCCCACTCTTCGCCGCTTTCCTCTAAAATAACAGCATTAATGAATACCTTTTTAAAATCTTTCAGTTCCGGCTCTTCATCATCAAAAACAGTTGCATCAACCACAAATAAACGCATAGACATACCCACCTGCGGCGCTGCCAGGCCAACACCGCGGGCGCCGTACATAGTCTCAAACATGTTGTTCACAAGCTCTTTTATATGTGGATATTCGTCCGGCTCAATAGCAGTGGCTTTTTTTCTTAAAACAGGATCTCCGTAGGCGATGATAGGGTACTTCATTTTGCAAAAATACAGGTTTATTGTTTAGGCTCAAACTTCAATGTAATTAAGCCGTTATTGTCAAATATTTCATTACTTATTTCCAGCAGCTGGCCGGCTGTTACCGCATTTATTTTGGCAAAAATCTCCTCTAAGGTTTCAATATGGTTAAAGTCGAGCAGACTTTTGGCCATGGATATGATAAGGCTAAGCCGGTTTTCCTCTGCCAATGCAATCTGGCCAATAAATTTTTGTTTGGCCTGGTGTAATAGCAAGGTGCCCAGTTTTTGCTCGCGCAGTTTTTTTAATTCTTTATGAACAAGCTTTGCGGCTTTATCAGCCTTTTCGGTGTCTGTTCCAAAATAAATAGAAAAAATGCCGGTATCAGTAAAAGGCGTATAGTTCGATTCGATGGTGTAGGCAATGCCGTACTTCTCGCGAATCTCCAGGTTAAGCCGGCTACTCATTCCCATTCCGCCAAGCAGGTTGTTTAACAACAGTAACCCATTTTTGTACTGGTGCGATGAGGCGTAAGCCTGGTTGCCAATAATGCAATGGGTTTGGGATATCGGCTTTTTAACTACAAATATTCCGCTTTTATTAGGCTGCGGCCTTATCCTGTTTTTGGAGGGCTGATGGGATTCAATGCTGCCAAAGTATTTTTCGGCCAACTTAACAACCTTTTTAAAATCATAATTGCCATGCACAGCAAATATCATTTCGGATGTGCTGTAGTTGGCTTTAATGAAAGCGCGCATATCGCCGCTGTTCATCCGGCCAACGGTTTCGGGCGTGCCCAAAATATTTTTGCCGATGGGCTCGTCTTTAAACAGCAGTTCCTCAAAATCATCCTGGATAGCTTCTTCCGGCTGATCAAGGTATGAGGCAATCTCATCAAGAATTACACCGCGCTCCTTTTCCTGCTCATCCTCCGGGAAGGTGGAGTGGAACAGGATATCCTCAAACAGATCTATAGCACGTTCCAGGTGCTGGTTTAACAGGGAAGCATGGATACAGGTATATTCTTTGGTAGTATAGGCGTTTAAATCGGCGCCTACCAATTCCAGCCGGTTTAATATTTGATTAGTGTTGCGCCTTTCGGTTTCTTTAAATAATAAGTGCTCAATAAAATGAGCAAGACCCTCCTGCTGATTGCCTTCATCGCGCGAGCCTGCATTTACAATAAAGCAGCAATGCGTTACGGCAAAGGGCGATGGCTTAAACAAAATGCGGATGCCATTGGGTAAGGTATGGGCCTGGTAGTCGATCATATGGAAATGCAAAGATAGTGTTATATATGTTACAATTATTTTACGCACGATTTGTACGTGATTTTAGTACTTTAGTACACTAAAGTGAAAAGCTTACAACGTTTAAAACCGGATACCCCTTAAAACACATCAATGAAAATTAAAATTGCCGACCTTGAGTTTGAGCCCCTTATTAACGCCGAAATTATTGAAGACCGTGTAAAAACTATTGGATTACAGATAAATGAAGATTTTAAACAAAGCGTTCCGGTATTTGTAGGCGTGCTTAATGGCAGCTTTTTATTCATCGCCGACCTGATAAAACAAATAACCATTCCCTGCGAGATCTCCTTTACCAAGCTGGCCTCCTATTATGGAGGCACCACCAGCAAGCTTAAAATTCGCGACGACATAGACTTAATTTTAGATATAAAAGGCCGCGATGTGCTTATTATTGAGGATATTGTGGACACCGGCAACACTGTGCATTACCTGATAGACAAATTAAAACAACGCGAACCCGCATCCATAAAAGTGTGCTCGCTGTTACTTAAACCAGCCGCCCTGCTTAAAAATATAGATGAACTTAAATATGTAGGCTTCGAAATTGAGAACGAATTTGTGGTAGGCTATGGATTAGATTATAAGGAAATGGGGCGGAATTTAAGGGATATTTATAAAAAGGTAGATTGATAGGATTTCGGAATTGGGATGTTGGATTCCGGATTTATGAAATGAAGTATAGAATTGATTTCTTAGTATTCTGTTGTGTGTTTTTAATACATCCATGTATTGCGCAATCTAATGAAGATGTACGCCTACCAAAACATAATACCCGAACAAAAGTTTACGCTTCAATTAAAAGGTTTATCCCAAAAGACTATATGATTCTTGACCAGGTGGATGGCGATCTAAATCTTGACGGGTTACTGGATAAGGTCATTGTTCTTAGGCAAAAAAGAGAAATAACAGACGAGGAAAAAAGACCCATTTTGTTGTTAATAAAACAAAAAGATCGATCATTTAAAATGGCTGCAGAAAACGATAATATCATATTGTCTGCAGGCGATGGAGGTATACACGGAGATCCTTATCATGGTATCAGCATAAAAAATGGTTTTTTTTCGGTTGAACACTTTGGTGGAAGTGGCTGGCGCTGGAATCAGGTCATAACCTTTAAATACGATAGTAGACTAAATAACTGGTGTTTGTATAAAACAGGAAATGAATATTGGCACTATAGTGATAATAAAAAAGTAAAGGGTGGATACAAAACGCAAAAGGATTTTGGAATAGTTTTATTTGCTGATTACATTAATGAACAAAGAAATGGCGATTAGCTACAAATAAAAACCATTAACCTCCAAAATCAAAAGAATAAATGATTGCTTTACACCCCAACCAATCCAGCCATCTCGTTCAAAAACAGCAATGCCTGGTCAATGCTATGAACACCCTCCACGCTCAGTCGCAGGGTATTTTTAACTTCCTTTAAATTGGTGCGGCGGGGGTTGCCCTGCACAAAGGCCAGCACGTTATGAAACGCCTCTGTTTCAAAATAGGTTGATTGCTGATCGGTGATGAAGTAGCCCCGCAGTACATTCTTCTTTAACGAGATTTTTTCGAAACCGATGGCTTTGCCCATCCATTGCAGGCGCATGGTGTTCAGCAGGTCATGTACCTGTGGCGGTATCGGTCCAAAGCGGTCATGCAATTGCTGTTGAAAGGCAGATAATTCTATCTCTCTTTCCAGTTTGGATAGCTCGGTGTACAGGTTATAGCGTTCGGCAATATTGGTTACATACTCATCCGGGATCAATATCTCCTGGTCGGTATCAATCTGGGTAAAAGAAATATATGGTCTTGGCTTATCATCCGGGAACACGCCTTTAAACTCGTCCTCCTTCAATTCCTGAATAGCTTCGTCCAGTATCTTATGATACATCTCGAATCCGATCTCTGCTATAAAGCCGCTTTGTTCGGCGCCCAAAAGGTTCCCGCTGCCGCGAATATCCAGGTCGCGCATGGCTACATTAAAGCCGCTGCCTAAGTCGCTAAACTCTTCAATCGCACTCAGGCGCTTGCGGGCCTCGCTGGTGAGCGTTGATAATGGCGGGCTCAGCAGGTAGCAATATGCTTTTTTGTTGCTCCTGCCCACTCGGCCGCGCATCTGGTGCAGATCGCTGAGGCCAAACATATGAGCATAGTTGATAATAATGGTATTGGCGTTCGGGATATCCAAACCAGCTTCGATGATGGTTGTAGCCACCAGTACATCGTACTCATGGTTTACAAATTTAAGCATCACATCTTCCAGCGCATCGCCTTCTAATTGTCCGTGAGCTATCCCGATGCGGGCTTTAGGCACCAGTTTACGGATCATCCCCCCTAATTGAGGCAGATCGGCAACCCGGTTATGGATAAAAAAGATTTGCCCGTCGCGCTCAATCTCAAACTCAACAGCTTCTTTTATCAGCTTATCGTTAAATACATGCAGTTCGGTAACAACTGGCTGCCTGTTTGGCGGCGGGGTTGATATGATAGACAGATCGCGGGCTCCCATTAGTGAGAAATGCAGGGTACGCGGTATGGGTGTAGCGGTAAGCGTTAATGTATCTACATTGGCGCGCATTTGTTTCAGCTTTTCTTTTGTTGAAACACCAAACTTTTGCTCCTCGTCAATAATCATTAATCCCAGGTCTTTAAACTTCACATCCTTACTCACCAGGCGATGTGTGCCTATAATGATATCTACCTTGCCATCCTTCAGTTTCTCTAAGGTATCCTTAATCTGCCTGCTGGTTTTAAACCGGTTAATATAATCAATATTGGCCGGGAATCCTTTGAGCCTGTCGGTAAATGTTTTGTAATGCTGGGCCGCCAATATAGTGGTAGGCACAAGTATGGCTACCTGCTTACTATCGGCAACGGCTTTAAACGCGGCACGAATAGCAACCTCGGTTTTACCAAAACCCACATCACCGCAGATGAGCCTATCCATAGGATGCGGCGATTCCATATCCTTTTTAAAATCAGCCGTAGCTTTTTCCTGGTCGGGTGTATCTTCGTAAAGAAACGATGCTTCTAATTCGGTTTGCAGGTAACTATCCGGCGAAAAGGAATTGCCATGTTGGGCTTTGCGCAGGGCGTAAAGCTTAATCAGGTCTCGGGCAATGTCTTTAACTTTTTTTTTTGTGGTTTTCTTGAGGCGCTCCCAGGTATCGGTACCCAGTTTGTTCATTTTGGGAATGGTACCCTCCTTGCCGCTGTATTTTGAAATACGGTTAAGTGAGTTGATGTTTACGTATAGCAGGTCGTTATCAGCATAAATAAGGCGGATCATTTCCTGCTGCTTGCCATTAACCTCCACTTTTTCCAGGCCTGCATATTTGCCTATGCCGTGGTCAATATGAGTTACGTAATCGCCTGGCTTAAGGTCGCGTAGTTCTTTCAGGGTGATAGCCTGTGAGCGCTGGTAACCTTTTTTGAGCTTATATTTATAATAACGATCGAAGATCTGGTGATCGGTATAGCAGGCCAGTTTTTGTTCATGATCAACAAAGCCTTCTCTTATCGAGATACTTATCGGCGTAAACTTTACCGTTTTATCAAGGTCATCCAAAATAGCATATAGTCTTTCTACCTGTCTTGAAGAATCGGTAAGAATAAAGTTTTCTATCTTCTCTGCCTCGTTATTTTTAAAGTTGTGGATAAGCAATGTAAAATCCTTATTAAAGGACGGCTGCGGGCGCAGATCAAAATTGATAGCCGCGCTTGGCTGGTAAAAGAATTGCTTGCCAAACTCAACCACCGGGAAATCATGCAGCTGATCAGCAATCAGTTTTTCGTCGGTAAAACCAAATTTAGGGTCTATCCAGTCCGGGTTTTGCGTTTTTTCATCGGCCGATAATGCTTTCCACAAATTTGTTGCCTTTTTAAAGCCGGTTTGGATAATATCCAACGTAAACTGTACGTCTTTTATCCATACCTGCGTACCGGCATCCACATATTCTAACAGCGAGATATTACTTTCTGTTAAAAATTTTGATTGTACATTGGGCACAATGGTGATGCTTTTTACCTGTTCAACAGATAGCTGGCTCTCAATCTCAAATGTGCGGATAGACTCAATAAAATCGCCGAAGAACTCTACCCTATATGGCAGGTTATGCGAAAAAGAAAAAATATCTACAATACCGCCCCTTACAGAAAACTGGCCTGGTTCGTAAACAAAATCAACCCGGTCAAAATCGTACTCAATTAAAAACTCATTAATAAAGTCGATACTTAGTTTGTTGCCTACGGCAATCTCCAGGGTGTTTTTTTCGAGCGATGCGCGGTCTATTACCTTTTCAGCAAGCGCTTCGGGATAAGTAACAATCAACTGGCCAAATTCAGACGAATGGTTAAGTTCGTTCAATACCTCGGCACGGGCAAGCACATTGCTGCTATCGGGCTGGGTAAATTCAAATGGCTTGCGGTATGATGATGGGAAAAGCAGTACTTCTTTGCCGGTAAGGTTCTCCAGGTCGGCCTGGAAATAACCGGCTTCTTCACGCTCGGGCAGTACAAACACCATATGCTTGTGCTGCAAAAAATACAATGCTACCGCCATGGCCGCATCACTCGATCCGACTAAACCACGAAGCTGTACCCTTGGATTTTTGGAAGCATTAAGCGCGGTGGCCAATGCTTTAATCCTGTCATCAGCTTTATATCTATCTAATATATCACGGATATTCAAAACTGCCGCAAATGTACGCAAAAAAGCCCTTTTAAATAAATCGATGTAATTTGTATAAAATATGCAAACAATATGCAGGCTTAATTACTTTTAAATTATAAATTCAAGTAATATTTTCCGGGAGTTCAACCTAAATTTTCAACTAAAATTAAATCATCATGAAGAATGCAATTGTATGGGGCGTTTTCATTGGCCTATTGAGTATTATCTGGATGTTTGTATCGCACGCCATGGGGGTAACTCCCGATAAAGACACGGTTGCTCCATTTGAATATTTTTCGTTCCTTATCCCCGCTACCGGATTATTAATAGGTATCTGGAGCTATCGCAAAACCGACTGTAAAGGCCAGATGGGGTTTTTAGAAGCATTGGTACAAAGCTTTAAAATATTGATTGCCGGTGGTATAATAACTGTTTTTGGCGGCATATTATATTTCAGCTATGTATCAACAGATAATACTTTGCGTGATTTTTCGGGCCGTATCTTCGGTGCACTGTTAGTTGGCGTATTATTGGCGTTTGCGGTATCTTTACTATTTATGAACAAATCCAACAAGGTTGATTAAACGGCTTTTTTCAAAATACTTTGAACTTTTTTTCTGGATAACGGCGATGTTGTGCCTGGCTTTTACGTCGCCGCAGGCTACATCGCATTTTACATTGTGCCCCTTAAAACTATTGGGCTTAACATGGTGCCCCGGCTGTGGCCTGGGTCACTCTATTATTTATCTGTTCCACGGCCAGGTACTCAACTCCCTTCATGCCCATTGGCTGGGCATACCTGCTGTGCTAATCATATTTTACAGGATCTTTGTTTTGGGGAGGGATCGGTTTGTATCTAGACCGAAATTCCCTATGGCTTAACCATCAAAAATTACAATGCGGCAAGCTGTTTTATCACAAATGGAACGTTTTAGCAGATTTTAAGCAAAAAATAACAGGGAGCAAGAACCCGCAAATACCACATCCAAAATTAAATTAATTTCCCAGGAAGAAAGACACGACGGTTGTGGTGTTAGATTTGTAAAAAAATATAGCATTTGGTGTTAATATTATTACAAAACGCAATAAATTGTTGACAAAGCGAACTATATCAATTACTTTTAAGTCCCCTAATTAATTGGTTATGATCCGTGTACGGTCCAAGAATGTTCTATTGGTTGCTCCTGAAACATTTTCGGTTGAGCTTTCTCCTGATAATAAACAATTCCGGCACATCTCGGTAACAAGTCATATTTTTCCATCCATCCATGAGCAAAAGCCCAACGTGGTGATATTGGATTATGACCACCTTACCCGCGACATAGAAAAAATATTACGGCGGCTGCAATCAAACCCATCATACAGCAACATAAAAATCTGCTGCTACAAAAGCAAGGAACATACCAAAGTGGATAGCCTGTTAAAAGCCCTTGGTGTTGACCATATTTTTTATCCTGAAGATTTCAAAAAAACGGTTAAAGGCAACGGCATCGTTAATGCTTTTGCCAATATTTTCGACGCCTCTGTTCTGGCTTTGCTGGTAAAGCCCTCTAATTAGTAACCTTAATTAAGTCATTTCGCAATCGAATACCATATTTTATATTGTTGCCGTTTTTTTCGACCTTAATTATCCCCCTCCGCTTTTTCCTTAGCTACTTTTTCTTTCTCCTTTTGTGCCTTCTCCTGCACTTTTCTAATAGAATCCTGTTTGGCTTTTGCGGCTTTTTTCTTCTTGTTGAAGAAACCCTTCAGCAGGAAGTTGGATTGTGCCGCCTTCAGGTCTTCATTTAGGGTACCCGTGGTGGCGTGTACGTTTTTCATGGTAGTTTGAGCCTGTTTTACAGTGCTCTCCAGGCTTTTTGACAAATTATCACTGTTCAACAACCTACCGATACTTCCTTTACCACTGTTAATCTTGCCTACAATTTCAGCCAGGCTTGCTGTCATTGTTTCCGCATTATCAGCTACCCTGGTAAGCTTGGTGATTATCCTGTCCACATCTACCGGGTTTATTGAGGTAAGCCTGCCCCCGTCTTGTATTTCCTGGTTGCTGGTTATGCCTCCGGGAGCTAAAACAACAAGCTTATCGCCCATTAAACCATCACTGCCAATGCTCAGTTTAGAGTCGGTTTTTATGAATTTTTTTACCTTTTCATTTAGCGTCAGGTCAACCCTTACCGAACTATCGGTTATGATGTTGATAGATTGTACTACACCAACGTTGATGCCTGCAAAACGCACATTATTGCCCACCTGCAGACCATTCACATTCTTAAATGTTCCATAAACGTTAAATGTGGAATTAAACAACCCTTTTTGGTTGCCTATGAAAAATACCGCCAGTACCAATACCATCAATCCGGTGAAGGTGAACAGGCCGATTTTTATTTTTTGCGATGACGTGGTTTTCATGTGGTTTCGTTAAAAAAAGATCTTACAAGTTCGTTATCCGATTTTTGCAGCACTGCCCAGGTGCCTTCGGCTATATATTCTCCGTTATCCATCACCATAATCCGGTCGGCTGTAATGCGGGCACATTCCAGGTCATGCGTAATAATAATAGATGACGTTTTATATTTCTTTTGCATATGAAGTATCAGCTCGCTGATCTCGCGCGATGTAATGGGATCTAATCCTGTAGTCGGCTCATCATACAGCATAATCTCGGGATGTACTATGAGCGTACGGGCGAGGCCAGCCCTTTTCCGCATTCCCCCCGACAGATCAGACGGCAACTTGTCGATCGAATCAAGCAATCCTACGCTCTCTAATACCTCTTCTACCTTTTTATCTATCTCGGCCTGGTCTTTAAGCTTAAGCACCCTTGTTAGCGGAAATTCGAGGTTCTCCCGCACGGTCATACTGTCATACAGTGCCCCGCCCTGGAACAGGAAACCAATTTTTACACGCAGTTGCTTTAGCTCATCGTCGCTCATGCCGGCAACATCCTCGCCAAAAACATTCAGATCGCCCCCATCCGGTTTTAGCATGCCAACCACGCATTGTATGGTTACCGATTTTCCTTCGCCCGATCTGCCCAGCACCACCACATTCTCGCCCCGCTTCAAATCAAATGTTATATTTTTTAATACCTCTTTGTCGCCGAAGGATTTCTTTAAACCATTGGCATGTATAACCACCTCATCTTTAATGGCTGATGATTTTTTTCTCGCTCCGATATTTTCTTTTTCCATTGCCATCTTATCTGTAAAACAACAAACTGGTGATTTGAACGGCTATAGCATCAATAACAAAGATCCAAAGCGATGCCGTTACCACCGCTGAGTTCGCGGCGATACCCACACTCTCGGTACCCTTATTGGAGTGATAGCCCTTATAACATCCTACAAAACCTATTGCGAAGCCAAAAAACACCGTTTTAACAAGTGCTGGTAAAAAATCGATAAAATCAAGGGCACTAATGCATTTATGAAAATAAAGCGAAAAGCTAATGCTATCTGTAATATTAAGAGCCAGGAAGCCCCCAAAAAGGCCGATAACGTCCCCAATTACCGACAGAAGAGGAACCATTAGCGTTGTGGCTAAGATGCGGGTAACTACAAGATATTGTATCGGATTTGCGCCGGATACCTCCATAGCGTCTATTTGCTCAGAAACTTTCATGCTGCCCAACTCGGCACCTATGCTGGAGGCTATTTTGCCGGCACAGATAATGGCTGTAATTACCGGCCCCATTTCGCGGATAAAGGATACCGCGAGCGTTTTGGGTAACATACTTTCGGCTCCAAGCGCCACAAGAGATGGTCTTAACTGCAGAATTAGCACAAACCCCATGATGAAGGAGGTGATACCTACCAGCATCATGGAGCGGTAGCCAATTTCGTAGCATTGCCTCACAAACTCCGACCATTCAAAGCCGCCGACAAATATATTTCTTAAAAACCTGCCGAAGAAAACGCACTGTTCGCCAATATCCAGCATCCACTTTCGCCACCCGGTAATTACTTGTTCTGCCATGTGTTAGGTTAATAATTTGACAAATACAACAACGATTTATCAAAATGTTTTGCAGTTCAGGAAAATTCACCTTTAGGGGCCGGCTTGCAGGTTTATGACATTGGTACGTCAATGATCAGGTAACGGGAAAGTTCTTCGGTTTCAATTGTAAATGAACTGCTATCATAAACACCCATAGCGTCCCTTTTGTTTAAAATGGTACCATTTAATTTAGCTTTGCCATCCAAAAGAAACACGTATGCACCATTGCCCGGGGTTTTTATAACATAATTAAGTGGCTTCCCGGCTTCAAAAGTACCCATGCTAAAGGTAGCGTCCTGGTGCAGCCAAAGGGTGTTTTCTCCTTTATCCGGTGATACCATAACAGTTAATTCATTTAGTTTAAAGCCGTCTTTAAAGCTTTTTTGATCATATCTTGGCTGTACATTTCTTTCCTTCGGGAAAAGCCAGATCTGGAGCGTTTTAGCGGCATCCGTTGCCGAAGCATTGTATTCTGAATGATAAACTCCGGTACCGGCCGACATTACCTGCACATCACCGGCATTAATCACACCTTTATTGCCCATATTGTCCTGGTGTTCCAATCCCCCTTCCAGCGGAATGGTTACTATTTCCATATTATCATGCGGATGCAAGCCAAAACCTTTACCCCCGGCTATAGTATCATCATTTAAAACCCTTAAAACACCAAAGTGCATTAGTTCGGGATTGTAATACGGCCCAAAGCTGAAAGAAAAGTTTGCTTTTAACCAGCCTATATCATTTTTGCCGCGTTTACTTTCGGCATAAAATATTGTTTTCATTCTTATATCTCTATTTTTATATGTTTAAACACACAATAGCCGTGCCAATGGATTTAAGTAGTTTAATCTCCCGCTAAAGACGCAAAGGCTTAAGTTGTCTATAAAGCCTCACGGCAATTTTTAACCAAAGCTTTATTATTAGCATATTGGATGGTGAAAGCGCAAATTAAATCAACGGTCATTACGCCATCTTTGCGCCTTAGCGTCTTTGCGCGAAACGTTACTCTGCCGAAATTGCATTGATTTAATTATGTGTATTTTTGCAAAAAATTAAGTATCAATGGCAAATAAAGCTATTATTGCAGGTTCAACCGGACTTATTGGCAGTAAATTGCTCCACATTTTGCTGCGCGAACCTTTTTATGATGAAGTTTTAATCCTGGTAAGGAAAAAATTTGATCTTCAGCATAAAAAATTAAGACAGCAGGTGGTCGATTTTGACCAATTGGATAGCTATGCTTATGTTTTAAACGGCCATGCCGTATTCTGCTGTTTAGGCTCTACCAAAGCCAAAACGCCGGATCTGAATATTTATCGTAAGATAGATCATGATTATCCTGTACAGCTGGCACAATTAGCGCAAAAAAACGGCGTTAAGCAATATCATTTGGTATCTGCCATTGGTGCCGATGCAAATGCGTCAAACTTTTATACCAGGATGAAGGGCGAAACAGAAGCCGACGTTACAAACGTTGGTGTACCGGCTACCTATATCTACCAGCCTTCGCTATTAACCGGCGAGAGGCAGGAGAAACGCTTGATGGAAAAAATTGCTGGCGGACTCGCAAAAGTTATTGATCCCTTATTAATTGGCCGCTTAAAAAAATACAGGAGCATACCTGCCGAAACCGTGGCTATGGCCATGTACAAACAATCAACAAAAAACGAGGTGGGTGTATTTGTGTACCCATCTGACATAATAAAACAATTATCGTGAGTACTTATCTATCCGCCGAGAACCTTGGCCATCAATTTCATGACAACTGGTTATTTAAAAATATAACCATAGGCATTAACCGCGGCCGCAGGGTTGCGCTGGTTGGTGTTAACGGCGCCGGCAAATCAACGTTATTAAAACTGTTGGCCGGTTATATTAAACCAACCGAAGGCAAGGTTGTTCAGGCCAGGGATCTTAATATGGGCTACCTGGAGCAGGATCCCGGTTTTAAGGATGCCGTTACCATCAGCGATTATATTTTTCATGCTGATGATGTGCAGCAACAACTGATTCGTAAATACGAGGAGTTGCTGGAAAACGATCCTGATAATGCCAAAGCCATTGAAAAGATAATGGAGGAGATGAGCGAGGTTGATGCCTGGGAATACGAATACAAGATCAAAACCATTTTGGGCCGGTTGGATATCCATCAACTTAATCAGCCTATCAATACATTATCGGGCGGACAAAAGAAGCGTTTGGCATTGGCTAAGCTATTAATTGAAGACCCCGATATTTATATTTTAGATGAACCTACCAACCACCTGGATATTGATACCATTGAGTGGCTGGAGAAATTATTGACCGATGGCTCAAAAACCATATTGATGGTTACACACGACAGGTATTTCCTGGATAACGTTTGTAACGAGATATTGGAGATTGACCGGGGTAAGATAGTGCCCTACAATGGCAGCTATGGTTATTACCTGGAAAAGAAAGCCGAGCGTGATGCCGCGGATGATGCCGCATTTCAAAAAAACAGCAACCTGCTGCGTAAGGAGCTGGAATGGATGCGCCGCCAGCCACAAGCCCGCGGAACCAAGTCAAAAGCACGTATTGACGCTTATTATGACCTGGAAGATAAAACCAAGAGTGGTGGTATCCGTGAAAAAGTTGAACTAAGCGTTAAAACAGCGCGCCAGGGAAACAAGATCATGGAGATGGAACATCTTTATAAAGGTTTTAATGGAAACACCTATATAGATAACTTCAGCTATATATTTAAAAAAGGAGATCGCATTGGTTTAGCCGGAAAGAATGGTACCGGCAAATCAACGCTGTTAAATTTGATAACAGGCGCTTTGCAACCCGACAAAGGAACTATTGTAAAAGGGGAAACTACTGTGATTGGTTATTTCCATCAATCGGGTATTGTTTTTAAAGATGATGAGCGGGTAATAGATATTGTAAAAAACGTTGCTGAGTTTATTACCATGGCCGATGGCAAAATGATCTCGGCATCTGCCCTGCTAACTTTATTCCTGTTTCCGCCTGCTAAGCAATATGGTTTTATATCAAAACTGAGCGGTGGCGAAAAGAAGCGGTTACAGCTGATGAGCATCCTGATGAAGAACCCCAACTTCCTGATCCTGGATGAGCCAACCAATGATTTGGATATTGACACACTAAACGTTTTAGAGGAGTTTTTAACCAACTATTCGGGTATATTGATGATGGTATCGCACGATAGGTATTTACTGGATAAGTTAACCGACCAGCTATTTATTATGGAAGGACAAGGCCAGGTACGCATCTACAATGGCAACTACTCGTCATACAGGCTTGAACAGGAAGAAGCCAAACAGCAGACCAAAAAAGGCGGGGTTACAGCCACCCCTACCCCTGCACCCGCTGTTAAAAAAAGCAAGCTAAGCTTTAAAGAAGCAAAAGAGCTGGAGACAACAGAAGCTGAAATTACAGCTATAGAAAACCAGATAAAAGATAAAACAGAGCAGTTAAACAAGGTAGGCATTGAGCTTGCAAAGCTTAACGAAATAATGGCGCAGATAGCTGAATTAAACAAAAAGCTTGATGATAAAAGCGCCCGATGGATTGAACTAACCGAATTAAAAGAAGCATAAATTGAAGGTATCGGATATCATAGCATCAGTTGGTGTTATCATTTTACTGGTAGCATTTGTGCTTAATTTATTGAATAAACTATCAGCAGAAAGCAAGGCCTATAAACTGTTGAATTTTATTGGTGCAGGCACTTGCTGCTATGCATCATATATGGTGAGTTTTTACCCTTTTGTGGTATTAGAGGGCGTTTGGGGTACTGTAGCGCTGGTGTCATTATTAAAGGTTCCACGTGGAACATGAGTATAAATAGATAGCTTTGTAACTATAAAATGTAGATTAATCTATAAAAATCGACTTTTACCAGGGAATAATTACAGGTTTATTTACAATTATAAAATACGGCAATTAAGCCCGCTCCCGTAATGTTCCACGTGGAACATGGAAGTAAATTAGGTACTGTTATTGGTCAAAACTTCGGCCGATATCAACAGAAATAGAGAAGGATTTTGATTGTTCCACGAGGAACATGGAGGTATAAAATGTTTAAGAAATATAACGTTATTGTGGTTGGTGCCGGGCATGCGGGCTGTGAAGCTGCTGCTGCTGCCGCCAACCTGGGATCATCTGTTTTGCTCATTACCATGAACATGGGCGTGATTGCACAGATGAGTTGTAACCCCGCCATGGGCGGTGTTGCCAAGGGACAGATAGTGCGGGAGATTGATGCACTGGGCGGATATTCGGGAATTGTAACGGATAAAACATCCATCCAATTCAGGATGCTGAACCAGTCAAAAGGTCCGGCTATGTGGAGCCCGAGAGCACAAAGCGACCGCATGCGCTTTGCCGAAGAATGGCGTTTAGCACTGGAGAGAACTGCCAATGTCGACTTCTGGCAGGATACTGTTTCATCCCTTTTAATTAAGGGAAATACCATTGCCGGCGTGCGCACATCATTGGGTGTAGAGATAGAAGCCGATGCCGTGGTGCTTACAAACGGCACCTTTTTAAATGGTATCATCCACATAGGCGAAAAGAAATTTGGCGGTGGCCGCGCGGGTGAAAAATCAGCTACCGGCTTAACTGAACAGTTATCAGAGTTGGGTTTTGAGGCCGGCCGTATGAAGACCGGAACACCTCCCCGTATTGACGGACGGAGCCTTAATTATTCCCTGATGGAAGAGCAATGGGGCGATGAAGACCGGGGCAGATTCTCCTTTACCGATGTAGACATGATCAAAGAACAACGCTGTTGCTGGATCACCTACACCAATACAAACGTGCACGAAACGTTGAAAGAAGGTTTCGAAAAATCTCCAATGTTTACCGGCCGAATTAAAGGATTGGGTCCACGTTATTGTCCTTCCATTGAAGACAAGATTAACCGCTTTGCGGAGCGCGACCGTCACCAGATTTTCGTGGAACCGGAAGGTTTAAACACAGTAGAGATTTATGTAAATGGTTTCTCCACCTCCCTGCCCGAGGATGTACAATACAAAGCCCTTATCCAGATTCCCGGATTTGAGAAAGCTAAAATGTTTCGCCCGGGCTATGCCATCGAGTATGATTACTTCCCGCCTACTCAATTGGGTTTAACCTTAGAAACAAAACTGATCAGTAACCTTTACTTTGCCGGGCAGATTAATGGTACTACCGGATATGAAGAAGCGGCATCCCAGGGCTTCATAGCAGGTATCAACGCGCACCAAAAAATTAATGATAAACATGAGCTGATCCTGAAAAGATCGGAATCATACATCGGCGTTTTAATTGACGACCTGGTAACCAAAGGCACCGAAGAGCCTTACCGTATGTTCACCTCAAGGGCTGAGCATCGCCTGTTGCTGCGCCAGGATAATGCAGATATCCGCCTGTCGCCAATGGGCCATGAATTAGGATTGATCAGTGATGAGCGTTTAGATAAGGTAAACCAAAAGGTTAAAAACTCCGACGATATTGTATCCTATACCAGGACGAAATCTATCGATCCATCAACAGTAAATACCTTACTTGATGAATTGGGTACCTCTGCCATATCGCAGGGCGCCAAACTTTTTAATTTGTTGAGCCGCCCGCAGGTTGGTTTTAATGACCTGAAAAAAGCGGATAGCGGACTGGAAGAATTATTATCGGCCTATGACAAAGAAACAATTGAACAGGCTGAAATAAAAATTAAATATGAGAGTTACTTTATAAAAGAAATGGAGATTGTAGACCGGATGAAAAAAATGGAAGACCGGGAAATCAATCCAAATTTTGATTATCATACTTTAGTTTCATTATCAAAAGAAGCCCGCGAAAAACTGATGAAGATAAAACCACGCACTTTGGGCCAGGCTTCGCGAATTTCGGGTGTATCACCCTCAGATATTTCGGTTTTGATGGTTCATGTGTCAAGATAAAACGTAAAGTATTGATAATTAAATAATTATAAAATATCTTTTTAAATCAATTATTTCAGATTTTTAATAGTGGAGTTCATAAAAATATAAAAATCGCTTATATCGCCTAAAAACTATGTTAAATCAAAAACCGGCCAATTTTTACAATTTTCTCCTCTATATTTTTGTTGTTTTGCTGATTTCTGGCTGCGCTGCGCAACAACAGCCCCAGGGAGGCCCCCGCGACGTAACCCCGCCGATTTTAGCGAAGGCGATACCGGCCAATAAAACACGAAACTTTGCTGCCAAACAAATTGACCTTGAATTTGACGAGTTTATAAAACTAACCAACCAGTACCAGGAAATTACCATGAGCCCCACCATGGAAAAACCCCCTGAGTACTCATCCAACAAAAAGAAGCTTAAGATAACTTTTAAAGATACACTTCTTAAAAACACAACTTACGTTATCAACTTCGGAAAATCCATCCAGGATGTAAACGAAAGTAACGTGATGAAAAATTTCACCTACGTTTTTTCTACAGGTCCGCATATCGACTCGTTGAGTATCTCCGGATCTGTTACCAACACCGTTACCCAGGAAAAAGAAAAAGATGTCACTGTTATGCTTTTCCCGTTAAAACAGGATACGCTGTTTGGCAAAAAGAAACCTACCATTTTTACAACTACAGATTCTTCGGGTAATTTTAGTCTTAATAATTTACATGAAAATCAGTACCGCATCTATGCCTTGAAAGAGGCCAGTCCGGATAAGATTTTTAATAACGATAATGAACTGGTAGCTTTTCTTAAAAAACCCATCAACCTTAAATCAGATACGCAAAATATCAAGTTAAACCTATTTAAACAATTCCCCGAAAAATTCAGGTTTGCCGAAAAGCGTTTTGATGTAGATGGAAAAATGCTGTTTGTTTTTAACAAAGCGTTATTAAAGCCATCCTTAAAAGTTATTTACCCGGCCGATATCAATAATCAGAAATATGTTGAATTTAGCAAGACAAAAGATACAGCATCAGTATTTGTAAAATATATGAACTTCGATTCGATAAGGGTAGCTGTTTATGATAATAACAAGCCAGTTGATACCACCTACCTTTTAAAAAGCAAAAAAGAAGTTTTTATCAGGGTATTTAACTTCAAATACAATATATCAAACGACAAGCTAAAACCGGGAAACGACCTGGTAATAACAAGCAACCTGCCTATAGAAACAATAAACAATGCCCAGATTACGCTTAAAGAAGATTCTATCGCATTGGCAACGTCCGACTATACCTTACAAAAAGATACGGGGAATAGTAAACGCATTACCCTTAACTATAGATGGCGGCAAAACGCCAAATATGAGCTGATATTTAACGAAGCGGCATTTACAGACATATATGGCACTAAAAACAAATATGCCGCAAAGAAATTTCAACCGGATAAACCCGAAAACTACAGCACCCTTACCGTTAAGGTTACTGTGCCCGATACATCAAAAGCCTACGTGGTTGAGCTGCTGAACGAACAAAAAGTGATACAGCAAAGCGACCCAATCACCAAAAGCAGAACTATAGTTTATAGAAACTATTTTACCGGAAAATACATGATACGCGTTGTTTATGATGAAAACCGGAATGGCAAATGGGACAGCGGAAATGTACATTTAAAAAAACAACCGGAAAACATCTGGTTTAATGAAAAGGAGATCACCTTAAGACCCAACTGGGAAGCCGAGGAGCCTATTACAGTACCCAAGGAACCTGCTACTCCTTAAACCAACCTGAGTACATGATGTAGTTTTTTGGAAGCTGCTTAAGCATCGCCATCTGTTCGTCTGTTAACGGCTTAATTTTTTTTGCTGGCACGCCTGCATATAAAAATCCGCTTTCGCAAACAGTATTTTCTAATACGACAGCACCGGCAGCTATAATCACAAATTCATTTACTACGGCATTATCCATAACAATGGCACCCATACCTACCAGCGTATTATCGTGCAAAGTACACCCATGTACAAGCGCGTTATGCCCTATGGATACATTATTACCAATATTAGTGGGTGCTTTTAAATAAGTAGCATGTATCACTGCCCCATCCTGGATATTTGTGTTATCCCCTATTTTAATATAATGCACATCGCCCCGGATAACCGCGTTGAACCATACAGAGCAATTTTTGCCCATAACAACGTCGCCAACAATAGTAGCATTATCGGCAATAAAACAATCTTCTCCCCAAATCGGGCTTTTATCTTTAACTGGTAGTATAAGTGGCATGTTAATTATTGAATTAATGAGTTATTGAATTATTGATTGCTATACTTTTTCTTTATGTTTGAAAGCAAATTTAAGCGGAAATAGCTCAGCTGGTAGAGCATCAGTTTCCCAAACTGAAGGCCGCGGGTTCGAATCCCGTTTTCCGCTCGTAATCACTCATCTTTTTCCTCACCGTCATTGCTTCGTCGTACCTCCTCGCAATGACGGGAGGGTAAAGAAATACTATATTATTAAAATACCGTATCTTCCACCTCCTCTGCATGCACCGGGTAATCCGTAGTATAATGCAATCCCCTGCTCTCTTTACGCAGCATAGCCGATTTTACTACGATGAATGATACCTGGATCAAATTACGCAGCTCGCAAAGTTTTACGGATAGCTTGGTTTTTTTGTAGAAAGACTCTGTTTCTTCATACAACAGGCCCAACCTGCGCATGGCCCTTTCCAGCCTGAAATCAGACCGTACAATACCCACGTAGTCATTCATCAGCTTCTGCATCTCGCGTACGTTGTGTGTAACCAGGATATCCTCGTTTGATAGTTGTACACCATGCTCATCCCAATCAGGTATATTACCAGGTATAACAAAATCATTAAATTTACTGATAGCATCCTCATAAATCCTGTGTGCAAAAACCAAAGCTTCTAATAATGAATTGGAAGCCAGCCTATTAGCACCATGCAAACCGGTTGATGAGCACTCACCACAAGCATATAACCTTAATATGGACGACTGGCCAACATGATCAACCATTACACCACCACACATATAATGGCAGGCTGGTGCCACAGGGATCATATCCTTGGTCATATCAATACCAATCTCCAGGCATTTGGCATATATATTAGGGAAATGATTTAAAATATCCTTTTTACTCCGGTGCCTGATATCCAGGTAGACAAAATCCTCCCCCGATTTTTTAATCTCGGCATCAATAGCCCTTGCTGTTATATCCCTTGGCGCCAATGATTTACGCGGATCATACTCCTGCATAAACTCTTCTCCATTGGTACGTTTTAATATTCCTCCGAAACCACGCACAGCTTCAGATATCAGGAACGAAGGATATTCCCCCGGATTATACAAAGCGGTAGGATGAAACTGTATAAATTCCATATTACGCACCTTACCTTTTGCCCTGTACACCATGGCAATACCATCGCCGGTAGCAATAGTTGGGTTGGTAGTAATTGAATAGATATGCCCGGCGCCGCCTGATGCCATTACAGTAACCTTAGACAATATTTTTTCAACAACATTACTTTCGGTGTTAAAAGCATAGATACCATAACAGGTAATATCCGTACTCGATTTACCCACCAACTCACCTAAATGATGCTGGGTGATCAGGTCGACAGCAAAATAATGTGTTAAGATCTCGATGTTAGGATTCTTGTGGATCTCTTCCAGTAACGAACGTTCAATCTCCAGTCCGGTTACATCCTTATAATGTAATACCCTGAATTCGGAGTGGCCACCTTCTTTTGCCAGGTCATAAAACCCTTCGTTTGTTTTATCAAAATTGGTTCCGTAATCAATAATCTCGTTAATTCTTTCCGGGCCTTCTTTTACAACTGCTTCCACAACTTCCCGGTCGCAAAGGCCATCACCGCTAATTAAAGTGTCTTCTATGTGTTTTTCAAAAGAATCTTCCTTTTTATCCACAACTACCGCAACACCACCCTGGGCATACTTAGTGTTGGATTCATCTTCGTTTGATTTGGTAACTATCAGAACCTTACCATGTTTTGCAGCCTTAAGTGCAAAACTTAGTCCGGCTATGCCTGATCCTACGATCAGGAAATCAACAGTTCGGGTCATATTTTAAGTATAAGTTGTGTAAATGTACACGATATGTTAATAACACGTATAAAGATGTTAATTTGATGTAAAGAAATAGCTAACAAATACTGAAACCGTGGATAACCTCAAATTTTGTTGCAGAAATGAATAATTTTTGAGCGACTTTTGCATAGTTTAAACACTAAAGCTAACATTTTCTACATTAACAAAATATTAACATATAACTTTTAAAAGTAAAATTTGATTCTAATAGTATTCACAAAATCAAACTGATACAAAATAAAAAAGTGTGGAAAAGTGTTAATAAAAAGTTAAAAATAACTTTTACCAGAAAATGTATAGCGACTTTTGCACATAACTAACACCTTAACAAGTAATAGTTTTATTTATATAAAAATATAGTTGTTATTAATTGATTTGTTGAAATGGATATCTTCGAAGAAATAAATGTGACAGGATTTGTGGACGAATACATCGACCCCACGCTTGATCTGTTTGATGAAATTGAAAAACTTAAAAAGGAAAAAAATGCAGTCATACTGGCTCATTACTACCAGGATCCGGATATTCAGGATATTGCAGATTATATTGGCGACAGCCTTGGGCTATCTCAGCAGGCTGCAAAAACTGATGCCGAAATTATTGTTTTTGCCGGTGTACATTTCATGGCCGAAACTGCCAAGATATTATCACCAAACAAAAAAGTTTTATTACCAGACTTAAAAGCAGGATGCTCATTAGCAGATAGTTGCCCACCGCATTTGTTTAAAAAGTTTAAAGAAAACTATCCCGATCACCTGGTGATCACCTACGTAAACTGTACAGCCGAGTTGAAAGCCTTAAGCGATATTGTTTGCACATCGAGCAACGCGGTACAGATAGTTGAAAGCCTGCCAAAGGATCAAAAGATAATATTTGGGCCGGATAAGAACCTTGGGGCATGGGTGGCCAAAAAAACAGGCCGCGACCTGGTATTGTGGAATGGTGCCTGTATGGTGCACGAGATTTTCAGCCGTGAAAAGATAACCAAACTGAAGGAAAGGTACCCGAACGCTAAACTGCTGGCCCACCCCGAATGTGAGGAAGTGATACTGCAGATGGCCGATTATATTGGCTCAACAACCGGGATATTGAAATATGCAGGCAATCACCCGGATAAGGAATTTATTGTAGCTACAGAGGCAGGTATTTTACACCAGATGCAAAAGGAAAACCCGGATAAAACATTTATTCCGGCGCCACCAAACAACAGCTGTGCCTGTAACGATTGTCCGCATATGAAGCGCAACACACTGGAGAAATTATACCTGTGTTTAAAAAATGAAATGCCCGAGATTACTGTACCGGCTGATATTATTGAAAAAGCCGTAAAGCCTATTGAAAGGATGCTGGAGATATCGGCAAAATTAGGGTTGTGATTACACTGATTTTGGAATGATTTCACCGATTTTACTTTGGTGATTTTAGTGAAATCATTAAAGCAAGTGCTAAAAACTCAAAAAATTTCCCGCCTTCGGCGGTAGGCATCAAAGCGTTTTTTGCGACGGCGCGAAATTTTTTGCTGGATAAAGAGTTAAGAAGCTTTAAAAACTTCATAACCCTTTATAAATAAAATTGATGAAATAATTTTTTTATCTGCGGATTACCTAAAGATTATCCTTTTTCGTTTCTACAGCATCCTGAACGGTTTGCGGCAAACTGGATAGTAAATTATAACCCGTAGCCTTTTCAATATCCCTTACTGTTACCCTATATTGTTTCCAATCGGCATTAATAGTGTTAATGTTTGGTGTATTTACGGCGATAACCCTGGTTGTTGCAGAGATTCTGCTTAGGTCGCCATCTCCAACAGGTACAATTACAGCAACTTTCCATACATTGGCAGGTACGGTAACATGGCCGCTGGTAATGGTAGTGGCTGACCCGGCCGAACCGGTACCGCCTGAGCCATAGCTACCCATCACAATATAAACTTCGTTACCGGCAATAACCTGTTCGCGTAAATAATTTTCGAGGTTGGCCCAGGTTTGCTGATTATTTTGGGGAGCCTGCGGGATCATGTTTGTCATGAGGAAGGTGGCCGAATTGGCATTAACCGAGCTTGTTCTGTCGGCAGATGGACAGTTGTGACCCCTATCGAAACCGGACCCCGAATAACTGTTACTTTCTACTTCAAAAAATCCTGTAGGCAAACCATTAAAACCGGCGAAATTATCAAGGCGACCGGTTGCGTTGGTGATATTTGTAGCATCTAAATGCCAGCTTACCCAGTTTGGTGTACCACGGGTACTGCTATATGATTCTTCGTAATATTTTTGATCTATCAAATAATTGTTGTTCATGGCTATGGTAGGCTGAGCATCAGATGGGTTGCCTAATAAAATATTGCTGTTATCGCCTGCTGCTGGTTGGGCATCTGCACCGGCGGTTATACCCCTGTCGGGAGCGGCAGTTCCGGTATTACCGGTGGTATCAGCATGTGTAGTATCCGGTGCGCCAACAACAATTCCGGGATCGCCCAGGCCTTTGAAGGTGATGTCGTCAATATTGATGCGGGTAGTGCTGGTATTTTTAATCTGGAAACGAACTTTTGATGTACTGGTTATTTTAAAAGAATCGGTTACCAGTGTGGTATTGTTCTCTGTGATATCGTTTCCCAATTGGGTAAAAGTAGTACCGCTATCCGTCGACATGAATAACTGCCAGGTAGAGGCTGGGTCGGCACCGTACTTAGCATGTTTAATGCTGATTTGCGTAACGCCTTTGATGTCAAACTTCATGGTGATATCGCCGTTTTTTAAGCGTACAGCTTTGCTGCCATCTTTAACATCAGCTGCCAGGTTACCTATAAGCGCGTTGTTAAAACTCCACAACCCGGTATTTAGCTGAACATTTGCTACAGCATAAGCGGCTTTGGTTCCGGTTTCAAAATCTTCTGTAATGGAGTAGGGTATGGCAGCGGGAGGCTGCTCAACAACCGGTGGATTTTGCAAATCTTTTTTACAACCTGCAACAACAAGCACCAGTGTTACATAGATAAATATTTTTCTGAATTTCATATAATAGTTTTTATGAAAGCAAAAGTCTGCTGTTTACATTAACTAAATATTAATAAATTATAGTAAAGGGATATCAAGGGCTTATCTATCAAAATTATTACATCATATCATAGGCAGGAATATTACAGCTGATTACACAATTGTAATTTGTATTTTTGCGGATTAATTTTAATAGTACCAGTGAAATCACCATAAATCGGTGAAATCATAAAGCATATGTTTGAAAACCAGGAGAGAACCAATTTAGAAGACTTAGGCGAATTTGGCTTAATAAATCATTTAACAAAAAACATAAAGCTTGGGCAGCCAGGCACGGTTAAAGGTGTGGGAGATGATGCCGCGGTATTGGATTTTACCGGCAAAAAAGTGCTGATAAGTACCGATATGCTATTGGAAGGCATTCATTTTGATTTGGCTTACACGCCATTAAAGCATTTAGGCTATAAAGCCATCCAGGTAAACCTGAGTGATATTTACGCCATGAATGGGACGGCATCGCAGGTTACGGTTTCAATAGGTTTATCAAGCAAGTTCCCTTTAGAGGCTATTGAAGAATTATATGAAGGCATCTATATTGCCTGCGAAAAATATAATGTTGATTTAATTGGCGGTGATACCACCTCATCAAAACAAGGGTTGGTGATCAGCGTAACTTCCATAGGCTATGCAGACGAAGCCGATATTGTTTACCGCAGTGGCGCCGGCGAAGGTGACCTGATCTGTGTATCCGGAGATTTAGGGGGCGCTTATACCGGCTTACAATTATTGGAACGCGAAAAATTGATCTACCTCGAAAACCCCAATATCCAGCCTGATCTGGAAGGGAAAGATTATATTGTTGAACGCCAGCTTAAACCCGAAGCCCGCAGAGATATAGTTGAACTATTGAAAAGCATTGATGTAAAACCTACGTCAATGATAGATGTATCAGACGGTCTGGCGTCCGAAATTATGCACATCTGCAAGCAAAGCGCAAAGGGCTGCAGCATATATGAGGAAAAGATTCCATTAGACCCAATGACCTTTGAAACAGCCCGGGAATTTAACCTTGACCCAACCGTATGCGCGCTGAGTGGCGGCGAGGACTACGAGCTTCTATTTACCGTGAAACAAGCCGACTACGACAAGATCAAGTTTAAAATGGATATAACCATCATCGGCCATATCACCGAGGCTTCAGCGGGCTGTAATCTCGTCACGAGGGCTGGCAACTCGCACCCGTTGAAGGCCCAGGGATGGAACGCATTTAAAAAATCGGAATAAATGCTAAGCTGGTTTTTTGGCTGGTTTTATTTGAATAAACACCCCGAAGGGACGGTGCCAAACCAGGTGATAGCGGGCACATTTATGCTGTATTTTGCGTTGCTGCTGCAAATGATCAGCAATTTGCTTGATGGCATTAACCTGGCTGCTTTTATATTCCTGTTCGGCTTTCTTTTTTACTTCATTTTTATGACCGGCGAGGGCCGGAAATGGGCAAGGATAGTAATGCTTATCCTGATATTATTTAACTCCTATGTCCTGGTTGCAAATATTACCCATCCGGCAATAGCACCTGCCGGGGCCGTTCAACCCGCTGTTTTTTTTAAAACACCAGTATTTTTAACCGGGTTGTTTATTTTGGAAGTGGTGCTTGAACTTATAGCAATGGCGTTGTTGTTTTCTACGCAGGCAAAAGAGTGGTTTGGCAGGGTGCGAACTAAAGTAAATTAACCCCGGGGATTAGTCCTCCCCCAAAAACTTGCCATCTATTTGCTTATCAGCTTTGGCACCTAACTTTTTGATCTTCTCGGCGGTGGTTGTCAAATTCCCCCTGCCGTCCGAGAGCTTATTTATGGCGCTGTTGTAAGCAGTTTGTGTTTGGTTTATGTTTCTGCCGATACTATCCATATCGCCCAGGAAGCCTACAAACTTATCATACATATCACCGCTTAAGCGGGCTATTTCAAGCACATTCCGGTTCTGACGCTCCTGTTTCCACATACTGGCGATGGTACGCAAAGTAGCCAGTAATGTTGACGGACTTACTATCACTACTTTTTTATCCCAGGCGTAGTTGAACAACTCGCCATCCAGTTGTACGGCTATGCTGAAGGATGATTCTATCGGCACAAAAAGCAATACAAAATCCGGGGAATTGATTTTATAGAGATCATGATATTTTTTGGCAGATAATCCGTTGATATGGGCCCGGATGGATTCAACATGAGCTTTGGCGAAGAGCTTTCTGTCTTCCTCGGTATCGGCATTAACTAAACGTTCATAGGCAATGAGCGATACTTTTGAATCGATAACCAGGTGCTTTTCATCCGGCAGATCAATAATTACATCCGGCTGGTAACGCGTGCCATCATTAGCCTGCATAGCCGCCTGGATGCGGTACTCCTGGTCTTTAACCAGTCCCGAACGCTCCAATACCCGCTCCAATATTACCTCGCCCCAGTTGCCTTGTTTTTTGTTATCACCCTTAAGCGCTTTTGTTAAATTCTGCGCCTCATCGCTAATTTGTTTGTTGAGGTCCATCAGTTGGGTAATTACGCCTTTAAGCGTATTGCGTTCGGCGGCTTCCATGTTGTAAACCTTCTCTACCTTATCCTCAAAGGCCTTCAGATTTTCTTTGAGCGGATTAAGGATCAGATCGAGGTTGTTACGGTTTACATCAATAAATTCCTTTGATTTTTCTTTGAGCAGTTTTTCGGCAACATTCTCAAACTCGCGCTGAAACTGCACCCGGATCTGCTCAATTTCTACCTTTTGTTCCTGAACTTTTTCCTGTTGCGATTTATAGTAGGCCCGGGCACTTTCCAGCGATTGATTGGCTTGTGCAAGCAGGGCCCGTTCCTGAAAAAGTTCATCCAGGATGCGGTCCTTATCTTCTTTTAAAAACAGGGTAATGTTTTCTTTTTCGTTGGCTAAGCCGCTGGCTTTTTCCTCGGCTTTGGCCAAGGCAATTTTAAGCTGGTCGCTCTCGGTACGGAGTTTACTCAGTTCCCCGGCCGAAATTAATTCAACAGTCTTGGGTTTTTTGATGAACAATAAAACAGCTATCAGCAGGATAACTACTGAAGCAATCATTATAATATCAGCACTCATTTTGATAAAAATATTAGCAAATTTAAGTTAATATTTTTAGTAATGGAAAGAAGATATATACAAAATCAGTATTGCAAAATACGGCGCAATATCAATGAATCAGCGTGAAAATAAATAGGATAAGCAGTATTTTACTTGCAAAAATTAGTAATATTCTCAGGGGCCAGTTTATTACCCATGGAAACTGCTTTATTAAAATCAGCACAGGCTCCGGTCTTATCATTCAATAAATGTTTGGCATATCCGCGATTATTATAAGCATCATCATTTTTAGGCTCCAGGGTTATAACTTTTGTATAATCTTCAACAGCTCCTTTATAATCCTCCAGCTTCCTTTTAACGAGGGCGCGGTTATAGTAAGCGTTGGTATACTGTGGATCAATACTTAACGTCAGGTTGTAATCGTCAATAGCGCTTTTATAATCCTCAAGGTCTAATTTGGTATTGCCGCGCTTAAAGTAGCCATCGGCATCTTTAGGGTTTAAATTGATGTAGGCTGTATAATCATCAATAGCTTCGCTATAATCATTTATCCCATCGTTAGCAAGACCCCGGTTATAGTAAGCAGCCGAATATTTGGGGTCGAGCGCGATAGCTTTGTTGTCATCATCTTTAGCGCCAATGAAATCGTCCAGGTCCAATTTAGCTAAACCCCGGCCGTTATAGCCATCCGGGTCTTTGGGCTCAAGCATAATATATTTTGTATAATCATCCACTGCGCCCCTATAGTCTTCAAGCTTGCGTTTAACACCAGCACGACTGTACCAGGCATCGGCATGTTTTGGATTTAGTATAACAGTTTGGTCAAAGTCGGCTATAGCGCTTTTATAATCTTTTAAGGTGTTTTTTAAAAGGCCCCGGTTAAAGTAAGGATAACTGTCTTTAGGATTTAACACAATGGCTTGTGTATAATCGGCAATGGCACCTTTGTAATCTTCCAGGTGTTTTTTACAGATGCCACGTTCGTTAAACGCATCTGCATCTTTAGGGTTAAGAATTATGGCCTGGTTATAGTCGGACAATGCGCCTTTATAATCATCCAGGTGTGCTTTGGCAAGTCCCCGGTTATAAAAAGCAACAGCATCTTTTGGTGCTAATGCTATAGCGCTTGAATAATCGGCCAAAGCGTTTTTATAGTCTTTCAAACTATCGTAAGTGCGTCCTCTATCTATAAAAACATCTTCATTTTTGGCATCAAGGGTAATACTCTGGTTCAAATCTGCCAGGGCGGCTTTATAATCTTCGAGGCTATATTGAGCCATTCCCCTTTTGTAATAGTAGCCGGCATCTTTAGGGTTTTGGGTAATGGCCTTGGTATAGTACTTAATTGTGCTCTGGTACTTTGCACTATCGGCATTTATTTGTGCATCGGCAAGCAGCGGAAAAAGGAGTGTGATAAGGAATAGTTTTTTCATTAGCTAAAGCAAGGTTATAAGCCACCTAATGTAAAAAATATTACTTTGATTTAAAAAAAGGGGGACAAATTAAATAACTGAAAAAAACTATTTATTGCGCTTTTGCTACCCTCAGCCCTACATCGCTCACATTATGCAGTGGGTTATCCCTCATGTTTTGCTCAATCTCGAAATGGTAATTGCCCTTAGTCGCGAATTTTACATTGGTTTGAAAAGGCAGCTGATAGCTATATAAATTACCCGATCCTTTACCCAGCCATTCGCCGTCGCGGGTAGCCAGCTTTATTTCGTAACGGGTTACCTTTACCTGTTTAGCGGGGGAGGTTTGATAAATGAGCACAAACAGGTTGGAGTATTTATAGGCATCTGTAACGCGCAGATTAAAGTAAAGGTTATAAGCAGCCTTTTCATCATCTATCCTGCAATCAAATTTAACCCGGTTAACGTACGACCAATTATGATCTGCAAAGGGCAGGTTTGTATCAATAACCGCATTAGGGTCGGTACAACTACCCAGCAGCGCTATCATTAAAAGGCATGCTGCCGGGTAAAGTATCTTTATATACCGTTTCATTTTATTGTGGTGTATCCTGCTGTGGTGGATTATTATTGTTACGGTTTTGGTTATTAGGGTTTGGGCGGTTTGGCCTGTTACGCCTGTTGTTATTGCCGCCTTCCTGGGGTGGTTTGTTGCCCTGCGCCTGGGGTTTAGGCCCCTGTTGTTGCGGCTTGTTGCCCTGGTTTTGCGTACGATTACCCTGTTGCTTTGGTGGCCTGTTTCCCTGTTGCGGGCGGTTACCTTCCGGGGCGCCGGCTATCTTTTCGGCTACAGGAGCTGCTCCTTGCGGGCGCGGCTGGTTGTTCGGCTTTCCTTCGCCGCCAGCGATACCCGGTTTTTGATTTTTATTGCGATTATTATTGTTATTCTTTTTTTGGTTTTTGTTGCGGTTTCGGTCATCGAGGCGGGTCAGGCTATCCTGGCCAACTACGTTTTCGTAATCAAGCGCTTTAACAATCAGTGTTTCTTCTTCTTCCATTTCACCCAGGTCGGCCGGGATAATACCCTCACGGTTCAGTTGCTGAATTTCTTTAACCTTTGCTATCGGCATAGGTACCCATGATTCCTCGCGGGGGTAGCTAAACCACATAATTTTTTTAAATATGTCGGTTTTTTGCAGGCGGGCATCACCCTTTTCAGTCTTCAAAACGTTTACATTGTCGGGGATGTGCTTAAGCGCATCCATGTAAGTATCCAGCTCGTAATTTAAGCAGCATTTTAATTTACCACACTGGCCGGCAAGTTTTAAGGTGTTTAATGAAAGGTTTTGGTAACGGGCCGCAGAGGTAGAAACCGTTTTAAAATCGGTTAGCCAGGTTGAGCAGCAAAGCTCGCGGCCACATGAACCAATGCCGCCTAAACGGCTTGCTTCCTGCCTCATCCCTATCTGGCGCATTTCTATACGGATGCGGAAGGTTTCGGCCATTTTTTTAATCAGTTCCCTGAAATCAACACGACCTTCGGCAGTATAATAAAAGGTGGCCTTGGTTTTATCGCCCTGGTAATCCACGTCGCTCAACTTCATGCTCAGGTTAAGGTCTAACGCCAGCTTACGCGATTTATGCATGGTTTCCCATTCCATATCCTTAGCGGCTTTCCATTTATCCACATCCGCTACGGTGGCTTTGCGATAGATTTTTTTAACCACATCGGCCTCCTTAACATGGCGTTTGGTCATTTGCATGCGCACCAGTTCGCCCGTGATAGAAACGTGGCCAATATCATAGCCCCCGGTAGTAGCTTCAACTGCTACCAGTTCGCCGGCTTCAAGGTAAATATTATCGTTATTCAGGAAAAATTCCTTACGCGAACCTTTGAATTTTACTTCGATAACCGGAAACGGTTTATAATTGGTTGGCATATCCATGTGGGATAGCCAATCGTAAACATCTAATTTACTGCAACCATTTGTAAGGCACGAGCCGTTACTTTTGCAGCCCGCAGGTGAGCATCCGCCCCCTGTTGAACAACTTCCACATCCCATAATTAATTTGGCATATATTGACTCCCCGAAGGGATGGTTTTTAAATTCAGTATTTTTATAATCTGTAAAGATACATCTAAAAATAAAATTTTGGGATTTGCATTTCTCTCTACATGGTAATGTGCTTTTTCAAGCTCGGTACATATATTCTTTGCTTTTTCTATATTAAGCACGTTAGTCATTTTTTGGGCTGTTTCCAGCTCTTTGGCCGGTAAGTGCACCAGGTTGCCTGCTCCTGCCATTAGCAGGCAACACTCGCGGATAAAGCTGATGCCATACCGCAAAAAGTTCTTTTGATTCTCCCGTCCCATTTTAGCAAACTGGTCAACAAAAGTTAAAACCTCCAGCCCCTTGTTGCCAAAACATATGCGAAGCCACTGTACAAACAGGCTATGGTAACTCTTTGTATCCTGCTGCAGCATGGTTAGCGCTTCGGTTAAGTTGCCATTGGTAAGGTAGGCTATTTCGGCAGCCGCATCCTCAGTTTGGTTATGTTCAGTGATCAAATATTGCTTCACATCCTGCGAAGACAGGCAAGGAATTTTTATTAGTTGTGTACGCGATAGAATGGTGTTCAATATCTGGTCCTGGTTTTGGGCCACAAGAATAAAAAGGGTGTTTGGCTGAGGCTCCTCGATGATTTTCAGCAATGCATTCCCCTCTTTTTCCAAATATTCCGGCAGCCAAAGTATCAGGATTTTGTAAACCGATTCAAATGGTTTAAAGCTGAGTTTTTTGATAATCTGGTGGCATTCGGCAATGTTAATGTTGGCCTGTTTGTTTTCAGCGTCAAGGTATCCGCGCCAGGCATCCAGGTTCATGTAGAGGTTAGCGGTAAATGCATCCCGCCATTGCTCAATAAAAGTAAGCGCGGTATCATCCTTATGTTTGGCGAAAAACGGGTACGAAAAATGCAGATCGGGGTGCATTAGTTTATTGTACTTGCGGCATGATGAACATATGCCGCAGGAGTCATCGGCCTGTTTATCTTCGCAAGACAGGTACTGGGCGTAAGCCACGGCAAGCGCCAGGCTGCCCGATCCCTCGGGGCCCAAAAACAACTGTGCATGGCTTACCCGGTTCTCTGTCACCGAGTTAAGCAGCCGTTGCTTGGTTGCCTCTTGTCCTACTATTTGCTTAAACTGCATTTGGTGCAAAATAGGAATTAGATTTGAGATGTGAGATATGACGGGGTTAGATTTTAGATGTGAGATATGAGATTTGAGACAGGAGCCGCGCTCCAGGCTAATTCGCATTGGTTTTTTTTATAAAGAAAAACACATTTTACCCAAAAAAACCTCACCCCTTCATAACTCCATCTTTACATCCCAATGCAATCTCACGTCTCATATCTCACATCTCAAATCTAATGAGAGATTTGAGACAGGAGCCCTGTTCCGGGCAAGTCGGCATAGTCTTTTTTATTAAGAAAAACTCATTTTATCCAAAAGGCAAAAAAACCTTACATCACATCTCTCACATCTCCTATCTTTACACCTAATGAAATCTCACGTCTCATATCTCACATCTCAAATCTAATGAGAATCATGGCTTTTGATTACGGCACCAAGCGCATAGGTATTGCGGTTACCGATCCCTTACAGATCATTGCCACCGGGCTGGATACAGTACACCCCATGCATATTGTCGATTACCTTAAAAACTATTTTAAAACCGAGCAGGTTGAGCGCTTTATAGTAGGCGAACCAAAACAGATGGACAACACGCCATCCCAATCGGCCATACATGTAAAAGGGTTTGTTGGCCTGCTAAAAAAAACATTTCCCGAAATTCCCGTTGAGATGCTTGATGAGCGTTTTACATCCAAAATGGCTTCGGCTGTAATAGCACAAAGCGGGATGAATAAAAAGGGCCGGCAAAATAAGGAGTTGGTGGATACCATATCGGCGGTGATATTGCTGCAGTCATACATGAGCAAATCGTATTAACAATTAATCAATATTTACGTATAGGCTGTTTTATGCCTTATCCTGCTTTTACATTTATCCAAGCTGCGCCATAATACTATCTGTAGCCCCCGTATGCTCCCTTACATAATTCATGGCCTTTTTACTGGTAATACTATAAAATGCTTCATCGGTTGCAAGGGTATCAACAATACCCTTAAGCTGTTCAACATCGTTAATGCAAAATCCGGCCTTTAAAGCGACTAATTCCTGGGCCTCATTAAATTTTTGGTAATTGGGCCCAAATATTACCGGCAAGCCAAAGGCCGCGGCCTCCAATGTGTTATGGATGCCTGCACCAAAACCGCCTCCAATGTAAGCGAGATCTCCGTAAGCATATAAAGAGGAGAGCATGCCAATGTTATCTATAACGAGAGAGTTAAACCGTGAGTGGCTAACAGTGAGTTCCTCTTTTTGAATTAACTCAGAATATTTTATTGCAGTTCCTTTAGGCAATAAACTTACCAGGTTATTTACCTTTTCTTCCCCAATTTCATGCGGTGCAAAAATGAATTTCCAGTCAGGATATAAAGCGGGTAGTATGGCCAGCAAGGCCTCATCCCGGGGCCAGGTGCTGCCGGCAATAAATACTTTTTTATCATTAACAAATTCGGTAATAACTGGTATTTCTTTTTGATGCTGCGCGTTGGCCCATACCCTATCAAAACGGGTATCGCCGCTTACCGTTGTGTTAGTAAAGCCGATGTTTTGCAGTAGTTGTTTTGATGCTTCGTCCTGCAAAAAAAAACGGGCTACAAAACCCAATATTTTACGGTGAAGACCGCCGTACCACTTAAAAAAGATTTGTTTAGGCCTAAAAATGCCCGATATGATGTACAAAGGGACATCGCGCTTATGCAACGCATTAAAATAATGATACCAATACTCATATTTGGTAAAAACAGCCACTTCGGGCTGTATGGCATTGATAAATTGCGAGGCGTTTTTTGCTGTATCTAAAGGTAAATAATACACAAAATCGGCGAGTGGGGTATTCTTCCTGATCTCGTATCCCGATGGTGAAAAAAAACTGATTACAATTTTTTTACCAGGATGTATGGCTCTTATAGCTTCTAAAATGGGTCTCCCCTGTTCAAATTCGCCAAGTGAAGCAAAATGAAACCAAATACTGCTGCTTATACGTATCGGTTGCTGATTCTTTCGCCCCCTTATCCACAGGCTTGCTTTTTTATTAAAAAACGCTGCAATATAGACGGCGACAAAATATAGCCTTAACCCAATATTATATAGTAATATCATTTAAATATGTTCATTATCTTAGCCGGCGTTAAAAGTAGTAACAAAATATTTATTAATTTCCATTCGTGAGCCGGGTCTTGTACCGATATCGCGTACCCCTGATTTTGATTTTATGAAAGAAAAGTTAAATGCACCTGTTATATTTGACGGGCGTAATTTTCATGACTTTGACGGGAGAAAAAATTATGGAGTTTTTATTATAACAGCATCGTACACAAAGAAATAAGTTAATGACAAACCGGAAACGAATATTAATCACAGGAGCCGCAGGCTTTTTAGGGTCGCATTTATGCGACAGGTTTATMAAGGARGATTATCATGTAATAGGCATGGATAACCTGATTACCGGGGATYTGMGGAATATATCGCACCTGTTTAAACTGGAGAATTTTGAGTTTTATAACCATGATGTWTCCAMATTTGTGTTTGTTCCGGGCGAACTGCATTATATTCTTCACTTTGCTTCACCGGCAAGCCCTATTGATTATTTAAAGATTCCYATCCAAACGTTAAAGGTWGGSTCATTRGGTACCCACAACCTGCTGGGTTTGGCYCGCTCAAAAGGAGCMAGGATGCTGATMGCTTCCACATCCGAAGTATAYGGCGATCCGAATGTTAATCCGCAGCCCGAGGAATACTGGGGTAATGTAAACCCKGTTGGTCCAAGGGGSGTATATGAYGAAGCCAAACGTTTCCAGGARGCGATAACGATGGCCTATCATACCTTCCACGGGTTAGAGACACGCATCATCCGTATATTCAACACCTATGGTCCRCGAATGCGACTGAATGACGGGCGTGTATTACCGGCCTTTATYGGGCAGGCATTACGGGGCGAATCMTTGACGATGTTTGGCGATGGCTCACAAACCCGCTCGTTTTGTTATGTAGATGATTTGGTTGAAGGAATTTACCGGYTGCTRCATAGCGACTAYGCCCAGCCGATGAACATAGGTAACCCGGATGAAATAACCATCCGGCAGTTTGGGGAGGAGATCATCAAGCTAACGGGTACAGATCAGAAACTGATTAGCCTGCCATTACCAACCGATGATCCCAAACAGCGGCGGCCGGATATTACCAAGGCCAGGGCAATATTAGGCTGGGAGCCAAAAGTTTCGCGGAGCGAGGGCTTAAAGATCACCCTTGATTACTTTAAATCGTTACCCGAAACGGAGATAAACCACAAGGATTTTACATACTATAACAAATAGCAACACAATTTATTTAAAGGCAATAGCTTAAAACATCTATAAAAAAATGAAAATATTAGTAACCGGAGGCCTTGGTTTTATTGGTTCCCATACTGTTGTTGAATTGGTAAATGCAGGCTACGAACCTGTTATTGTTGACGACCTTTCAAACTCGGACCCCAAAATTTTAGAACAACTGGCCAAGATCATCGGCTACAAGCCTGTTTTTCATAAACTCGACCTTTGTGATGAAGCCGGCGTAAAAGCCCTGGCCATTGCCGAACCAGATGTTGCAGGGATCATTCATTTTGCAGCTTTTAAGGCAGTAGGCGAATCGGTACAAAAACCGCTTAAATACTACCGCAATAATTTTTATTCGCTCATTAATTTATTGGAAGCCTATTATGGCAAACCATTAAATTTTGTGTTTTCATCAAGCTGTACCGTTTATGGGCAGCCGGCACAATTACCGGTTACAGAAGAGGCTCCCGTGCAACCGGCCCAATCGCCTTACGGCAACACAAAACAAATAGCCGAGGAGATATTGAAAGATATGATAGCATCAGGCACAAGCAGCTATAAGGTGGTGTCATTAAGATATTTTAACCCTGTTGGCGCCCATGAAACTGCACTTATAGGCGAACTGCCAATTGGTGTGCCCCAAAACCTGGTGCCATTTATTACCCAAACGGCCATAGGCAAACGCGAGAAAATTACTGTTTTTGGCAATGATTACGATACCCCGGATGGCAGCTGTATTCGCGACTATATACATGTTGTCGATTTAGCCAAAGCTCACGTGGCAGCACTTAGGTTATTGGAGAAAGACGAGTATAAAGGCTACGATGTGTTTAATTTAGGGACAGGCCAGGGCAATACCGTGTTGGGCGTTATAAAGGCTTTTGAACGCGCAACAGGGGTAAAAGTAAATTACGAAATTGGCCCCCGCCGTGCTGGCGATGTAGAGAAGGTTTGGGGCGATGTAACCAAATCAACCAAAAAGTTAGGCTGGAAGACCGAGTTGGATATAGAAACCATGATGTCATCTGCCTGGGAGTGGGAAAAATACATATCTCAAAACCCATTATAAACAAATATTCAGCTAATGCAAAAGATCATTATTACGGGAGGCGCTGGTTTTATAGGCTCACACGTGGTGCGCCGCTTTGTTAAAACGTATCCAAATTATACTATTATTAATTTAGATAAATTAACTTATGCAGGTAACCTCGAAAACTTAAGAGACATTGAAAACGAGCCGAATTACCGGTTTGTAAAGGGCGATATTGTTGATCTTGAATTTATAAATAATCTTTTTTACACCGAAAAGCCGGATGCTGTAATACATCTTGCGGCGGAGTCGCACGTGGATAGGTCAATAACTAGCCCGCTTGAGTTTGTAATGACAAATGTGGTAGGTACCGTTAACCTATTGAATGTTGCTCGTGAAAGCTGGAAAGGACGTTATGATGAAACCCGTTTTTATCATGTATCAACAGATGAGGTTTATGGTACTTTAGGAGAAGATGGAATGTTTACCGAGGAAACCGCTTACGATCCGCATTCGCCATACTCGGCATCAAAAGCCAGTTCTGATCATTTTGTAAGGGCTTACCAGGATACATACGGACTAAATGCCGTGATATCAAATTGTTCAAATAACTACGGCTCTTTTCACTTTCCGGAGAAACTGATTCCGCTGGCGATAAACAATATCAAACAAAACAAGCCCGTTCCTGTATATGGTAAGGGAGAAAACATTCGTGACTGGCTTTGGGTAGAGGATCATGCAAGGGCGATAGATCTTATATTTCATAAGGCTAAAGCAGGTGAAACCTACAACATTGGCGGCCATAACGAGTGGAAAAATATAGACCTGATCAATTTATTGTGTACGATATTGGATAAAAAACTGAACCGAGGGCCCGGTGAATCGGCAAAGCTGATCACCTATGTAACAGATAGGGCCGGTCATGATCTGCGTTATGCAATAGATGCGTCAAAATTGAAGAACGAATTGGGTTGGGTGCCCACAATAACTTTTGAAGAAGGGCTGGAAAAAACCGTAGATTGGTACCTTGCCAATGAAGAATGGTTACAAAATGTTACATCAGGAAATTACCAGCAATATTATAAAGGGCAGTACACTAACCGGTAACTATGTTTGGGTTATTTAAAAAGAAAAAAGAGCGTAAGGAAATAACCTTCAACTATGAATCAATAATGGTTGATATGCACTCGCATGTTTTACCAGGCATTGATGACGGTGCAAAAACCCCGCAGGATTCAATTATACTTATTCGTAAGATGATGGAACTGGGGATAAAAAAGATTATTGCCACCCCCCACGTTATGATCGATTTTTACCGGAACACACCAGAAACCATCGCGGATTCCCTGGAGATACTAAAAGCGGAATTAAAAAAAGAAAATATAGATATACTTATTGAAACTGCTGCAGAGCATTATTTTGATGAAACGTTTGAAGAGCGCGTGAACGATAGAAAATTAATGACAATGGGCGATAATTACGCGCTGTTCGAGTTTTCTTTTATAAATAAACCGCCCAACGTTATACCTGTAATACAAAAAATGAACGATATGGGGTATAAACCAATTTTGGCCCACCCCGAAAGATACCCGTATATGGATCTTGAACAATACAAAAATATACAGGGCTGGGGATGTAGCATGCAATTGAATACCATTTCGTTAACCGGCTACTACGGCAAAGATGTAAAGAGGCAGGCTGAGATGCTTGTAGATAATAACCTGATCGATTTCATATCAAGCGATATGCACCACGAAAAACATGCCCTGGCGTTAAAAGATGCGCTGCGCACCACTTATGTCGAAAAACTTCTTTTTGATACCCCGCTGAAGAATACACTTCTTTTTTAAGATAAAAGAGCAGGGACGTTCAGACGAAGGACTGTCAGACAAAGGATAAAAAGAATAAAGAGCAAAGACACCCGATAGAGGTGTCTTTTTTATTTTAGGTGTTTTCTACCCCGACTCAACTGAACCTCTGGCATTCTTGAGTCCTTTGTCTGACAGTCCTTCGTCCGAACGTCCTTCATCTCGTCCAAAAATCCTTCCTCCAAACAGTTGCAATTTCAAAAGATAATATATACTATTGTGTTATGTTGACGCAATGGTGTTATTTGCTGTTAATAAACAAGTTATAACCAATTATTAAAAACAACTTTTTAACCTTTAATCATGAAAATAAGCTACAGCTTTAGTGTTGCTATTGTAATAATGTGGGCTGCCGGAAGTTTTAACTCCACGGCACAGGCTCAAAGTAAAAAACCGCCGCTTCAACTAAGCGCAAACAATGTTAAGCAGATAGTTGCTGCGATGACGTTAGAAGAAAAATCAAAGCTGGTTGTGGGTATGGGCTTTAAAATGCCCGGTATGCCGCCGCCGGTAAAAGGAAAAAAGCCAGAGTCGATAGATATTGGAGGCTTCAAATTGCCCCCATCAGATCCCGATGCGTATAATATTCCAGAGAAAGTTCCGGGTGCCGCCGGCCGGACACACGGTATTGACCGTTTGGGAATACCCTCCATGACGGTATCTGATGGACCAGCAGGATTACGTATCGAGCCTGTTCGCAACGACGATAAATCAAAAACGTATTATGCTACCGCTTTTCCGGTTGCAACACTGCTGGCCAGTAGTTGGGATACCGAACTTGTAAATAAGGTGGGAGTAGCTTTCGGTAACGAGGTGCGCGAATATGGCGTGGATATATTATTGGCGCCAGGTTTAAACATTCATCGCAACCCGCTTGGCGGCCGTAATTTTGAATATTATTCAGAAGATCCGCTGGTTGCCGGTAACATGACGGCGGCAATTGTACGAGGCGTGCAATCAAATGGCGTAGGCACCTCAATTAAGCATTACGCGGCTAATAACCAGGAAACAAACCGTAACTCTATCAATACAATTGTGAGTGAAAGAGCCATGCGCGAACTTTATTTGAAAGGTTTTGAGATTGCTGTAAAAAAATCGCAACCCTGGACGGTAATGTCGTCATACAATAAACTTAACGGCACATTTACTTCACAAAGGCGGGATCTTCTTACCACTGTCTTAAAAAACGAATGGGGCTTTAAGGGGTTTGTGATGACCGATTGGTTTGGAGGGCAAGATCCTGTAGCGCAAATGAAGGCCGGGAACGACCTTATTATGCCAGGTAGTCCCAGCCAATCAGAAGCTATTGTGGCTGCCGTTAAGAGCGGCGCGCTCGATATAAAACAACTGAATGCGAATGTGGAACGGATGCTGAATGTAATTATTAAATCACCATCGTTTACAAAATATAAATATACTGATGCTCCTGATCTTGAAGCTCATGCCAAAGTATCGCGCGAGGCAGCAGCCCAGGGTATGGTTTTGCTTAAAAATGAGGATCATGCACTACCATTTCTTCCGGCAAAAAGGATAGCAGTATTTGGTAATACAAGTTATGATATTATTGCTGGAGGCACAGGCAGCGGCGATGTTAACAAAGCTTACACCATATCGTTAATGCAGGGCCTGGCCAATGCCGGATTTAAATTGCAGGAAACCTTATCTAAAAATTATGGCACTTATCTGGCCGATATGAAGTTAAAACAACCGAAACCTAAAAACTTTTTTGACCACCCGGCTCCTATCCCCGAAATGGATGTGAGCGGCATAGTAGCAGATGAAGCAGCTGGCGCAGATGAAGCCCTGATCACTATTGGCAGAAACGCCGGCGAAGGTGCAGACAGGAAACTGGACGGCGATTTTTATTTGAATGATGCCGAAAAGGGCCTGATCAAAAATGTAGCTGCCGCATTTCATGCAAAAGGAAAAAAAGTAATCGTTGTATTAAACATAGGTGGTGTTATTGATGTTGCCAGCTGGCGCGATGACGTAGATGGAATATTATTGGCATGGCAACCCGGCCTTGAAGCGGGTAACGCTATTGCGGATATTCTGGGTGGTAAGGTAAATCCATCGGGCAAACTGGCTACCACTTTCCCAATGGACTATAAGGATGTACCATCGGCAAATAATTTCCCAGGTACACCAGTGGAAAAGCCGGAGTCTGTTACTTACGTGGAGGGCATCTACGTGGGTTATCGTTATTACGATGCAGCTAAAGTTAAACCGGCATATGAGTTTGGCTACGGTTTATCGTACACCAAATTTAGATTCAGTGATCTGAAGTTGAGCTCAACCGATTTTACGAAAAGCGTTAAAGCAACTATCACCATTAAAAATACCGGCGATATTGCAGGTAGAGAAGTAGTACAGCTTTATATCAGCGCCCCTAAAAAAGACCTGGATAAACCCGAGCAGGAGTTAAGGGCATTTGCCAAAACCCGTTTACTGGCAGCAGGAGAATCGCAAACCATGACCTTTATTATAAAAGCAGCCGACCTTGCATCTTTTTACACCAACAGGCAGGCCTGGATTGCCGATGAAGGTAAATACGAGATCAGGGTAGGCTCTTCGTCAAGGGCGATAGAAGAAAAAGCATCCTTTAAACTGGCCAAAGATATTACTGTTGAAAAAGTAAACAAAGTATTAACACCGCAGGTTACTATTAACGAAATGAAATTAAAATAGAGCCGGGGAAAGAGCCAGGAGATTAGAAGCAAAAGAAAAAACGCTTTAAATTAAGCCTGAAACCCTATCATTATAATGCCTTTGCAACTTAAGTTGCAAAGGCATTTATAGGTACAAAGCAACCATAAATACACATCAACCAGTATAAACTTCATGGCAAATCAATTAAAATTTATTGCGCTGCTATCGCTGCTGCCAGCTATTGCTGCCATAGCTCAAGTCAAATGGACAGAAAAGACAACCGGAGATATTGTTTTTGTAACCAATACGGGTGGGCAGCAATTGGGTTATTCTACCACATCGGGTGTTAAAATATTAACCGTTGACGGCCTGGCTTTTAAAGATCTGAATAAGAACGGCAAGCTGGATAAGTATGAAGACTGGCGCCTGCCGGTTGATATACGGGCGAAAGACCTGGCATCAAAAATGAGCGTTGAGCAAATTGCAGGGTTGATGCTGTATAGCAGGCATCAGCCGATACCTGCCGCACCTGCAGGGCCTTTTAAAGGAACCTATGGCGGGAAGATATTTGCCGAAAGCGGCGCTAAACCATTCGATTTATCTGATCAGCAAAAACAGTTTTTAGAAAAAGACAATGTAAGGCACGTGCTGATTACTTCGGTACAAAGCCCAGAGATTGCCGCCCAATGGAACAATAAAGCACAGGCCTTTGTAGAAGGCTTAGGGCTGGGGATTCCAAACAATAATAGTTCCGATCCTCGCCATGGAACTGTTGCCACTGCCGAGTATAACGCCGGAGCAGGTGGTGCAATTTCCATGTGGCCCGGATCATTGGGGTTTGCCGCTACGTTTGATCCAAAGATAGTAGAGAGCTTTGGCCACATCGCTGCCTTGGAATACAGGGCATTGGGTATTGCTACGGCCTTATCACCGCAGGTTGATATAGCTACCGAGCCCCGCTGGACGCGTGTAAGTGGTACTTTTGGTGAGGATCCACAGCTATCTGCCGATATGGCGCGTGGTTATATTGATGGTTTTCAAACTTCAACAGGCGATAAAGAAATTAATGGCGGCTGGGGTTATGGTAGTGTAAATGCCATGGTAAAACACTGGCCGGGTGGTGGCGCCGGGGAAGGTGGCCGCGATGCGCATTATGGCTATGGCAAATACGCGGTTTACCCCGGCAATAATTTTAAGCAGCATTTAATCCCCTTTACTGAGGGCGCTTTTAAGCTGAGCGGCAAAACCGGGATGGCCGCGTCAGTAATGCCTTATTATACTATATCATTTAACCAGGATCTAAAGAACAAAGAGAATGTAGCCAATAATTACAACTCCTATATTATCAATGATCTGCTTCGCAAAAAATACAAATTTGATGGTGTGGTGTGCACCGATTGGCTGGTTACCGGTGATGAAACTGCGGTCGATGTTTTCCTGTCGGGAAAATCATGGGGAGTAGAAGGGCTATCCGTAGCACAGCGTCATTATAAGGTTTTGATGGCCGGGGTCGATCAGTTTGGTGGCAATAACGAGGTTGCCCCCGTTGTGGCCGCTTACCAGATGGGTGTAAAAGAACATGGCGAGCCTTTTATGCGGGCAAGGTTTGAGCAGTCGGCTGTGCGGTTGCTGAGGAATATATTCAGAACAGGGTTGTTTGAGAATCCTTACCTGAATATTGAAACTTCAAAAACGACAGTGGGCAGCCCCGGGTTTATGAACGCAGGCTATGAGGCGCAGCTTAAGTCGATAGTAATGCTGAAGAACAAGGCTAATATTTTACCGCTGCAAAAAGGCAAAACGGTGTATGTACCAAAAAAATTCACCCCGGCCGGGCGCAATTTCCTGGGAATGGAAACACCTGAAAAGCTGGAATACCCGGTGAATATGGAAACGGTAAAAAAATATTTTAAGGTAACCGAAAATGCCGATGAAGCCGACTACGCTTTAGTGTTCATTAACAGCCCAAACAGTGGTGGCGGCTACAACAGCCAGGATGCCAAAAGCGGAGGGACGGGCTATGCGCCTATCAGCCTGCAATACAGCGAATATACAGCTACTGATGCACGTGCAACCAGTATTGCCGGAGGCGATCCGCTGGAGAAATTTACTAACCGTACCTATAAAGGCAAGTCGTCAACAGCGATAAATATTAGCGATCTGGGGATGGTGAATGATACCTATGCTAAAATGAAAGGCAAGCCGGTTATCGTTTCGGTAAATATGGCCAACCCCATGGTGTTCTCTGAATTTGAAAAAAATGCGAATGCTATTGTGGTTGATTTTGGTGTACAGGGCCAGGCTACGTTGGATATTTTGACCGGGAAAACCGAACCATCGGCATTGCTGCCATTGCAAATGCCTGCCGATATGAAAACCGTGGAGCAGCAGTTTGAAGATGTGCCGCATGATATGAAATGCTATACCGACGACCAGGGCCACGTTTATGATTTTGGTTATGGGCTAAACTGGAAAGGCATAATTAATGATGCCCGTACCGCAAAATATAAAAACAGCAGCAAAAAGCCTTAGATTTATACACCCATTATACACGTCAATAGATATTCTCTATATGAAAAATTGTTTTGCATTGCTTTTGTCGATATTGATTGGTTGTTCATTTGTGTTTGCGCAAACGAATCTGCCCGATGTGGTTAATACCAATACCGGTAAGGTATCAGGAAGTGTGAATTCGGATGGAAGCGTCCACATATTTAAGGGAATTCCTTTTGCGGCTCCACCAATTGGCGATCTGCGTTGGAAGGAGCCTCAGCCGGTAGCTCCATGGGCAGGTGTTAAACTGTGTACCGCGTTTTCGGCAAGCCCGATGCAGGGCAGGCCCAATGAGTTTGGCGTTTATACCCGTGAGTTTTTGATTCCTTATGAGCCAATTAACGAAGATTGCCTGTACCTTAATATTTGGACGAACGCCAAATCATCCGAAGACAATAAACCGGTGTTGGTTTATATCTATGGTGGGGGTTTTGCATCTGGTGGGGCGGCTGTGCCTATTTATGATGGAGAAGCAACGGCCAGGAAAGACGTTGTTTTTGTGGTTATCAATTACCGTGTTGGTATTTTCGGGTTTTACTCACACCCCGAACTCACCAAAGAATCGGGCCATAAGGCTTCCGGTAATTATGGTTTGATGGATCAGCTGGCAGCCCTGAAATGGGTAAAGCAAAACATCAAAAACTTTGGTGGCGACCCCGGGAATGTTACTATAGCAGGCCAATCTGCCGGCTCTATGAGTGTGAATTGTTTAGTTGCATCGCCCTTGGGAAAAGGCTTGTTTCAGAAAGCCATTGCCGAAAGCGGCGCCAGTTTTATAACCGGTCCGTTTGGCGGCACCTCCCTGCAAAAAGCTGAGGAAGAAGGCGTTAAGACAGCCAAATCTTTAGGGGCAAATTCCATTGCCGAAATGAGAAACAAACCGGCGGCCGAACTGGTTAATAAAGCGCAAGGGAGACCAATAGTTGATGGCTATGTATTACCTGCGACAATAGGCCAGGTTTTTGCTGAAAATAAAGAAAACGATGTGCCCTTGCTAACCGGATGGAATGAAGATGATGCTTTTGTAGGTAAGCTCAAAACAGCCGAAGATTATAAAAAACAAATAGCGGCGCAATATGGCAATAAGGCACCCGCTTTTTTGCTGCACTTCCCGGCCGGCACAGATGCCGAAGCAGAAAGATCGCAGATCAATATTAACCGCGATCAAATTTTTGGCATACAAAATTATACCTGGGCCAATGTGCAAAGTGCCAAAGGCAAATCAAAAGTATACGTGTACCGCTTTACCCGTCGCTTGCCCGCAACGGCCGATTTTGTAAAATATGGAGCCTTTCATACCGGCGAAGTGGCTTATGCTTATGATAACCTTAAGTTTTTGAACCGTCCCTGGGAACCTGTAGATCAGCAGTTGGCAACAACCATATCAACGTATTGGGTAAACTTCGCCAGAACGGGCAATCCTAATGGTAATGGATTGCCGAACTGGCCGGCATACAATACTCACGACAACCAGGTAATGCTACTGGGCGAAAAGCCCGCTGCAAAATCTTTGCCTGATAAGGCGGCGTTGGATTTTATGGTTAACCAAATGAACGGCAAATAGGTTATCTGCCAAAATAGTAGCTAATAGTGACAGCTTTTTATTTGTGCGGGTGAAAATACATTATCATTAAATTCTCATAAAAAAATTTGATAGTTTTTATCCCTCCTGGTGAATAGCCTTTACCGGGCTGCCACGTTTTAAGTCTTTTTTTAAGAATGAAATTATTTTATTCCCGGTAGGCTCTTAACGGCGGCTAATAACCCTGCCTCACTTGTGGCATTTACATTAACCAGGTAAAACCGCTTGTTGTATTTAGCTGCTGCCCATCGCCATTCAAATTGGCTGATGGTTTTAAGGCTTCCATTATCAAACCACCAGGCAGCGTATATCTTATCTTTGCCTTTGGTAAGGACTCCAGTATAAACCTCAAGGTCATTGATGGTTTGTTTGCGAATGCTGGTAAAGCTGTAGCCGCAGCCCCGCCAGCAGATCATGGGGTTGTGTTCGGGACCATAAAAAGGGGTTGGCTTCAGGTAAACCAAGGCATTAGCGTTTTCAAATTTGATCACGCCACTTTCAAGTATTTCTTTTTTATAGCCTTTGAGCGCTATGCTATCCGCGCTTTGATTACTCAGCTCGTCCATCGTTTTCAGATTAAAGGCAATGATGATGAGCATCATCGCAAATATTAAATGAACTACCGGATACCTTACTTTGTCGGGAATCAGCTGAATGATCTGGTAATGACGTGGATTCTTTTCAATTTTAGCAGATCGTTTAAGATATAAACCGGATAGCCATAGCAGCGGTAATATTACGTAGATCAGTAAGCAAACGATGCCTGTAATATCATGAAACATATTGCCTGCGGGTATTTTAAAAAGGACCAGCAACATAATACGGCAAAGGTTACAGACAATATTTAAGGCAAAGGTGAGAGTCAGTAACAGTACCATTTTTATAAAACCTAATTGTTTTACTGTTTGCCGCTGGCAATGGGCTATCATAAACAGGCAAATAATGAGCGACATACTCAGCATATGCAAACCTGCACAGGCCTGATCTACCGAAAATACTGATTGGTTAAATTCAATAATATTGCCAGATGCATGTGCCGTAATACCGGCCATGGTTAAAATATTAGCTACTGTCTCGCTCAGCCAAATCCTGATTGGGAAGCCGACGGCATTGCTGATATACGCAAACATGGGAGATATAAGCAACAACAAAAAAAACAGAACCGGACTTATTTTCCCCTTAAAATTCTCGAAAAACAGCAGTGCAGCAAGCAGCAAAGCCACAAACAAGGTGGTTTTAACCGGGAAAATAAGTCCGGTTATGCCAAACACCAAGGCAGGCAATAGGTACCGCATAGAATAGTCACCAGATTTTACCCGGCAGATGTAAGGTGCCATGGCCAATCCCATTAGCATATCTGCGTTCCACAAAAAATAAATGGAAAGTAGTTTAACAGCGAGAGTGATGTACACCAGGCGGCAACCGATTATCAACAAACGGTTGCTGCTCAATTGGGGACCGCAAAGCGGAAGTTTAAATATCCTGCTTAGCATATTTGGCCCGGTATACTAAAAAGTTAACAACGGCAATGGCTATCAGCACCAACAGCCATTCGCCGGGCTCAGGTACAGCGCCCGATGATTTCATAGAGGCATTTTTAAGACCATCTTTATTTTCATCGATACCAAAACGCTGGTAATCCTGCTGGGTTTCTAAAACGATCAGGCTGGATACCGGCGAAGCGATATAAGCCTGTTCGGCCTCTTTAATAATGTCTGGCCGTACATAGGTTTTATCAAAATAATGCGGCCCAACCTTTTTCAAGATATCGTTATAGGCAAACAAACGCAGCAGGTGATCGGGTGCTTTACTGTTTGCAGTATAGGTAGTTTGCTCAATGATCAGTCCCGATTGATCCAATACCACATGTTTTTCATCTTCCTGCGAAAGCAGGAATTGATTCTTGTGGAGGTTTACCAACAGTTGCTTTAGTTCCCCCGTTTCAGAAGTAAACACCCGCATCTCCTTTAATGCTTTTAAATAAGGCGTAAGGTTTGTGCCGATATTGAATAGTCGAATGGGTTTGGCGGCGGACAGGTAAGTTGTTAATCTTTTCTGAAATTCAGAGTCATCCAGATCGTTTAAGTTTGGGGCGGCCCCGGGGCATTTGGTGATCAGTAATGATGTCTGTGGATCCTTGATTTCATTTACCGGGAACAGGCTGAAATTTAATTTAACGGCTCTCTTAAAAACATCAGCCTTATTTTCGGAGCTGAGTTTTTTTAGTTCCCCATCATAGTAGTATACCTTTTTTGTTTTGATGCTTTCCCAGATCTTATCAAATTCATTCCCTGTCCAGGAGCTATTTAGGTCGAGGTAAACAACTTCCGGGTTGAAGCCGGCATACCGGACTTTGTAATCCATCAGTTTATAACCCGATCCGGCAAAGGTGAAAGGCTCATTGGCAAGCGGTGGCGCCATAAAAGAGATCGCCTCATCAGGTTCATATTTCCTGTCGGCAGTAAAAACGCCCTCACTTAGTTCATCAAAACCCGGCAGGTTAAATAATGCCGGTTTTTTTGAAAAGGCTACCTGGATTGTTTCTGTTGCCTCATTAGATGGCGGTCCATCAAAATAGATACTTTCGTAAATCAGCTGGTCGCCTTGTTTTCTTAGCGGGCTGGTAATCCCTATCCTGAACTTCCGGTTCTCGGTAGCGGTACATGGGAAAATTCTTGCACTTACCGTATTCCCTTCTTGCCAGTGTATAACAGACGGGTCATGCATCTCAATCCCAACCACTGTTTTGTAAGCCGAATCTGCCCGTGCTTTGGTAGTTAATCTCGATTTTGCCTCTTTGCCATCTATCCAAAGTGATAAAGAGCTAATTACCGAACCTTCGGGCATATGAAAAGTATAGATCGCTTCCTTCTGGTTCCAGATAATATCAGTCCCCGCATTTTTTACAAACAGGGTTTTTTCGGTATAAGCCAATCGATATTCGGGGAATATTTTAACATTTGTAACTACAGATGCGGTTTTTAATTTGTCGCCACTCCATAGCCTTTCCTGGGCCTTATGCCTGGCATCGTACATGGCTTCCAGTATTTTAATACGTTCGTGCTCCGCCAGGTTAGTTTGGCCGCAGAGCAGGCTTGCCATCACCACTAACGGATCGTGCTTTAAAGGCTCATCAAATGAGGCTGAACGGATACCGCCCCAAAACCAGTTATCCTGTAGGTTGGCGGTTTTGTAAACCAGGTTCGCTTTTACAATTCGCTCGGCTATAGCATTTTTAGGAATATTTTGGCTGATAACTACCCAGGAAGGTAATTTACCTTCGGATAGAGAATTATGATTAATAGTCAGGTTCACCTGCCTGTTGATGCTGCTCCACTGCCAAATAAATAGTGAACATGCAATAACAGGAACCAATACACCGCCGGCAAGCGCCACTTTTAACCCCCGGCTTTGCCCAATGCAGCGCTTAATGATAATAAAAGTTGTAATAGCTAAAGCAGCCGGGGCAAAAACATGAAGAGATATCCCAATAGCTATTGCCGCCAGCAGGCCAATAATGTACATGGAGGTAAGATAAACGCTGTAATAAACAAACAACACAAACGCGGTACCGAGGAAAAACATCACCACATGTTTAATCGCGTTGTTTAAATGTTCCATAAATAAAGCAAGCATTACAGCGATACATGAAATGCAGATAACAGCACAAAGCCAGGGTACCGAATTGTCAAAAACATTCATACATCGGTTTAGGGCAAATGCGCTGATGAACCATAGTATAAAAAGCAGCGCCCAGTAAGTCAGTGGTTTCGGCTTTTTGGTGATCACCAAAAAAAAGTAGATGACAGAAAGCAGGTAATTGCCGCAAAAGATGCCGAATGCGGTGCCATCGTTTAAGTCAAACAAGAAGAGGTCGGTAATAAAAAACAGTGCGGCCGATATAAGTATAAACACCAGGCCGGCTTTTATTACCGTGTCTTCAGGGAAAATTGGTTTAAATGATTTCATTTTTTTGTTTTTAAAAGAACTTTGTATTTCAAAGCAAATGAGTAAAAAAATTATAGTTTCTGTTGTTTTATTAAATTTTCAAGGGCCAGCAAATGCAGCCTGAAGGCAGCGCGCCCTTTCTCTGATGCCAGGTAACGGGTGTTGGGTTTGCGGCCGATAAAGCTTTTTAGCACCTGGATGTACTCTTCTTTTTCCAAAGCTTTCAGGTGTGATGCCAGGTTGCCGTCCGTCAGGTCGAGCAGATCTTTAAGCGAATTAAAATCATAGCTTTCATTGGCAACCAGTACGCTCATAATTTGCAGGCGAATACGGTTTTCAAAGGCTTTGTCAAATTGTTCTAATGAGATCTTCACTTATTGTATTTAAAATGCATTACAGTACCGTAAATAATGTGGAGTAAGCCAAAACCTATCGTCCAGAATATTAAGCCATAGCCGGGCATTAATGCGCAAAGCAAACCTAATAAAATCTCCAATATTCCCAATCCTTTTACCATCGAATAGGTGTAGTGGCTACCCGCAACCAATGCCAGTCCGTAAAAAATAAGGGTAGCCGGCGCAACAATGCCATAGTAACCACGGTAGATCAAAATAAAGGTGAACAGGCCACCACTGATCAGCGGGATTGCCATATTAATGAGCAGGCGCTTGCTGCCGGTATTCCAAAATGGCTGCCCGTGTTTTTTTGCGTTCCTGGCAGACAGCCAGATGCAGGTACCGATGGATAGGGCTAATACAGCAAAGGCTACAATAAATAATTGAGTAATTACATCGATATCTTTGCGTAAAAGGCCATTGCTTTCATTAGTAAGTATCTCATAACCGATGCCCGCCCCTATAATAGCGTAAATGCCGGCCATTACGCCCGAAAGCCCGCTAAGGGAAATAAATTTGGCCGAACGCTCCATCAGGTTGCGGATGGAACTTAATTCGGCATGAATGTCTTGATCTTTCATTAAAAGCACTTTGTTTTTCAAAGCTATGAAATTGTTTTATAATTGCAAGGGGCGGTGAAAAGATTTTGTTATCAGCTTATTTCGATTATATAACGTATTTTTAGTTTTAATTAAACGCCTTATCCTCAATGTTTCTTGCAATTGCCATACTTGCTATTTATGCAGCGGTTTATATAACAAGCCCTTTGATAACCGTCTTTCACGAATTAGGACATGCTTTTGCTTATTTGGTTTTAACCAAACCAGATAATATTGATGTGTTTATTGGTTCATATGGTAATACAGAGACGTGGTTAAAATTTAAAATAGGCCGAATACACTTCTACATTAAGCCATCTTACCCTTTTATAAGAGGTAAAGGAATGTGTAGAAGTAATAAGGATGAAGGGAATTATATAAGTAAAATTATAATTTTACTTGCCGGGCCGTTATTTACAGTTTTAATGGCCTTTCTTATTGGATTTATTGCTCTTAATACGAATGTTCATGGCTCGGTTAAATTATATTGTTTTGCCCTTATCATATGTTCTGTTATTAGTTTATATGTAAACCTGACGCCGCGAAAAATAAAAAGGGTTAACCTGGATAACGACGGAGAGCAATTGCTTTTTACGATAACGAACCGAAAAGTTTTTTCTGCTTACGTTGCAGCTAATGAAAAGCTCAGAAGTGGCGAGTCCCAAACATCTGCAGATATGTTTCTTAAGATAAATAACCTTTGTCCTGGGCAGGAATCCTTTTTACGCCCGCTTATCACTTCATTGTTACTTGTAAAGAATCTTAAACAAGCTGAGGAATATCTTATCCAATTAGCTAAAATAACGGAATTTGATATTGAAGACCATCTAAACCTTGGCTATATTCAATCAGTAACAAACAGGCATGAAGCTGCCATTAAAAATTACAGAGAGGTATTGGCCATAGACGGAAACAACCTGTATATGCTTAATAACCTGGGTTATGAACTTGCATTAAAAGGGGAGTATGAGAAAGGAGAAGAACTTCTTGAAAGGGCTATAATACTAGACCCGCAGTTTGCTGCACCATACTGCGCCTTAGGCTATTTAAAATTGCAGACAGGCAGTTTAGATGATGGCAGGCTATTGGTTGAAAAAAGTATAGCGCTTGACCCCAACTATGCGTATGCTTATAAACATCTTGGCCTGTATTATTTAAGAGTATTCAACAAAGAGGAAGCTCTAAAAAACTTCAATAAAGCCATAGCGTTAGATACGACTATTGATTTAGCCGCGTTTATGCTCGAGGTCGAATTGTTGTAACGGGTACATCACAATAAACTATGCTTTAATTGATCGGATATTGGGACGCCTTACCTACCTTTACTATTGATGCAATGTCACATTTCATAAATAGTATTTTAAAGAAATGAAAATGCGATAACTTTATTATGATAAACCATAACTACCGGTCTGCATAATATGATAGCCAATGTTATAACACCTTCTGCCGCGTTAACGCCATACATCAGGAAATACCTGGTCATAGAGAGTGCCGAAGGTAGTGCAAACCGGGTATTACCCGATACATCGCTGGTGATGGCTTTCAGGTTTAAGGGCGATGTAAATTATACAAGCGATGGGGTCGGGAGCAAACTTCCATCAGCCGTGATCTCTGGGTTAAGAAACTCCGCCCGGATAATTAATTACTCACAAAACTCGGGGACTATATTGGTTATATTTAAAGAAGCAATTGCTACAGCTTTATTTAAAGCGCCGGCACATGAGTTATTTAATAACAGCCTCCCGCTTGATAACCTCTTTGCCAGCCAGGATATATTGCAAATTGAAGAACAATTGGCGGGGGCAACAGGAAACGCCCAACGCATTTTTTTGGTCGAAAACTTCCTGCTGTCGCATTTAATAAACATCGCCCCCGATAAACTCGTTTTGGCGGCTGTACAAAAAATAGATTCGGATAAGGGGCATACTAAAATAAAAGACCTTGCCAATTCACTCTACATCAGCCAGGATGCTTTTGAAAAACGGTTCAGGAAAGCAACCGGGGCTTCACCCAAACAATATTCGTCAATAGTCCGCATGAGAGCACTGGTTGGTAAAGGAATAACTAACCAAAGCCTAAGCGAAATGGCATATGCTGCAGGATATTTTGATCAGCCTCACTTTAATAAAGACTTTAAGCTATTTACAGGCCTTACTCCCACCGGCTTTTTCAAGTCGCCGCTTTTTTGGTAATCAATGATTTTTTACAAGGATTGATGTGCTGTTGTTGAGAGATTTGTATCAACAAACAACAACAATAATGAAAACTGTACAAGCAAGTATCTTCCGGCCATTTGTAAGTCTGCTTATACCAGGCATCTGTATCGCGCAGCCGGCTAAACAAATCTATCCAAAAACTAAAAACAAAGAAATTACCATGTCAGCAATTCAGAATAAAGAAATAGTACGAAATCTGTATGAGGAAGCCCTTAACAAAAGAAACTTTGAATCACTTCAAAACCTGGTATCCGGCGAGTACACCGGAGTTAGGGGAAACAAAGGCGTTCAAGCCTTTGAAGAGCCGGTCCTCGAACTTATTAAAGCGTTCCCGGATATCAGTTGGAAAATAGAGAACCTGCTTGCCGAAGATGATAAGGTTATGGTAAGCTGGAAATGGACCGGGACGCACAGCGGTCCGTTTCAAAACTTTGCAGCAACCGGCAAAACAGTTACCAATGACGGCATAGGTGTGTATACCCTTAAGAATGGTAAAATAACAAGCGTAATTATACAAACCAACCGACTTGGATTTTTACAGGAATTGGGTGTTGTGCCTGCGGACATCAGCAAGCTATCGGAAAAAAAGGATAACCCGAACCTGGTTTTTTTCATTGATAAATTTGTTGTGCCTGCCAGGGCCAAAGAAGAGTTTATCAACCGGGTCAATTACAACCGGGCTTTTATAAAAAATCTACCGGGCTTTATAAGCGACAATGCCTACGAGAGTATAGACGCGAACGGCAATATGTTGATAGCCACCATTGCCATTTGGGAAGATGAAACAGCGTTAAACAAAGCCAAAGAAGCCGTACAGGCAGAATATAAACGGATTGACTTCGATCCCATAGAAATGACTAAACGACTTGGAATTACTTTAGATAGGTCGATTTATAAAGCGCTTGACTAAGGCCCATTGTTAAATTTGCAGCGATGTACAGCTGTTGAATATTTTATCACTGCCGGATGTTTTTGGATAGCAGTTTAAGGACTTGCGAAGATTTAAAGCTCCGCAAGTCTGATTATCGATAGAATACGTAATTCTGCATTCAGAACCCCGCGAAGTTTTTATCATTCAGGGCAACAACACTCGTTCCATTATTGATTTAATTATATTTTCAGTATTTATTGAAAATATAAAATAAATTGTATATTTGTCTTGTTCAATTACAACAAACCAATGTACAATGAAAACGCTTAAAAATCATGTGGTGCTTTTTGATGCAGAATGCCCCATGTGCAGTGTATATACCAAAGCCTTTGTTAAAACCGGCATGCTGGATAATAACGGACGAGAGGCTTATCAAACCATACCCCAGGATACCTGCCCTGTTTATGACCGCCAGCGGGCAGTTAATGAAATAGCCCTTGTGAACCTTAAAAACGGCGAGGTTACTTATGGCATTCAAAGCCTGTTCAAGATCCTTGGGAATGCCTGGCCCGTATTTACTCCGCTATTCACATTCAAGCCATTTATTTGGTCGATGAGCATAGTTTATGCCTTTATATCTTACAACCGGCGGGTGATCATTCCGCCAACTAAGGAGGATGCCGCTTTTGCTTACCAGCCAGCCTTCAAACTCCATTATCGCATAGCTTTCCTGCTGTTTACCTGGTTTTGTACCGGGTTTATATTAACCCGGTATGCACATTTACTGTTGGGCATGGTGCCCCAGGGCAACGCATCCCGGGAGTACCTGATATGCGGCGGGCAGATCGTTTTCCAGGCTTTCGTAATCTGCACCTATGCCAGGGATAAGGTATGGGTCTACCTTGGTAACATGATGACCATCTCTTTCGCTGGTAGTTTATTGCTGCTCATCCCTCTGGCCATAAGCCATTGGTTTAAGCTGAATCCATTTATTTATACCCTGTGCTTCATGGGGGTTGCAGGATTAATGTTCCTGGAACATATCCGCAGAACAAAACTGTTGAACCTGGGTTGGGTAATGACCATCACCTGGGTTAGCTACCGCATTGTTTTATTAGTGCTGATCTTAAACTGAAATCATGAAAGCGTATAAAAAAATCGTGCTTGCCGGGGGTAACGGTTACCTTGGCACAGTACTGGCAAAATATTATAAAGACCTTGCCGACGAGGTGATTATCCTGGCCCGTAAACAGGCCCCTGCTATTGATAACATCCGCACCGTGGTTTGGGATGGCAAAACGGCGAACGGCTGGACCGTACAATTAACCCACGCCGATATGCTCATCAACCTGTGCGGTAAAAACGTAAACTGTCGCTATACTAAAAAGAATAAAGCCGAGATCGTCGCATCCCGCGTGGTCCCTACCAAATTATTGGGCGAGGTGATCCATAAAATGACCGATCCTCCAAAACTTTGGATCAACATTACATCAGCCACCATATACCGCCATGCCGAAGACCACCCGCAGGATGAGGCAACCGGAGAGATTGGTTATGGTTTCAGCATAGATGTTTGCAATATATGGGAAAGCACTTTTTATAAAAGCGAAACCCCGAATACCCGAAAAATCGCGCTACGTACGGGTATTGTGCTGGGCCGCAGCGACAGCGTTTTCCCGCGCCTGCTTAACCTGGTAAAAATGGCCATGGGCGGGAAGCAGGGCGATGGACAGCAATACTTAGCCTGGATACATGAGCATGATGTAGCCCGCAGCACTCAATACCTGTTGGATCATCCCGCCATGGAGGGTATCTATAACTGCACTGCCCCTTATGGAGAAAAGAACGCCGATTTTATGCGCATCATCCGCAAAGCTTACGGAATGCCGTTTGGATTACCAGCCCCGCAATGGCTGCTGGAAATTGGCGCCTTAGTTATCGGCACCGAACCGGAGCTGATATTAAAAAGCCGCTGGGTAAAACCTCAACGCTTGATGGATGCCGGTTTCACTTTTCAATATGAGAAAGCGGAGGCTGCTATTCATGATATTTTGAGTATCAGGGAGTAAATAAAATCCTGTCATTGCGCTATGCCAGGATTTTATAGGTTTTAACTCATGGTAGTTCTACCTCTAATTATCCTCTTCAGCTTTCTTTTTCACCTCCTTAGTCATTTTTAAAGTGAGTAGCAGCAATAAACCCAATGATACCACAATAGCTGTCCATATAAACACTGTATAATCCTTACCGGCTTTTGGCTTTTCGGCTTGTAGTACATTGTTTTTAACAACCGCGCCGTGAGCAATGGCAGGAATATTATCCTTAATGCTATCCGCAAAAAATTTCAGATCGTATTCCGGGGCCTGGGCGGTTGAATCGCCCGCGAGCAGGCGATAGCTTTGTTTGCCATCCAGGTAGCTGATAATGTACTCATCTGATTGATAAGCGTTGATCCCTGTAATGGTTAAAGGTTGGTTATCACCATTGCCGATCTCCAATAATAATTGTTTGGCTTTTGCCGAAAACAGGAGGTCGTTATTTTTAGCAGAGTTTAGTTCCGCTTCAATTATCGCTTCTTTATAATTACCAATTATTTGGTAAATGGTGATGCTCCGCTTAAAGTATTTGGGGGCAGTGATGTTTAAATGCAGCTTATTTACCTGGTAATTATCATTCAGTTTTATGTTGATAAATGTGGTTTTGTTGCTATCGGCGCGGGTAAACTTAACTCCGGGTATTGGTGAGTAAGCCAGTGTTTTGGCATATTCGGTATAAATGCCCGCCTGTAAAAATTTAATGGGCGTTTTCCTTTTGTCATCAACTAAAATTTTCAAATACCGGTAGCTGCTGGCCGGGAAGGAGAGCGATTGCATATAAGTTCCCTCGCTGTTCTGCACGGCTTCCTGCAGGGAAATCTCCTCCTGTATCGCAAACCATTGTTTCAAGTCATCGCTGCCCATCAGGTTTACTTTACGTTGTACAGCAGTATTCTGCAGCTTTATCCAAAGGCGGTCAAGGGGCAGGCCGGTTTTGTTTTCGACTGTATAGGTGGTCCCGGTGTCTGTTGGCAGGTGGGTATCTATCCTGTTAAAAACAACAAAACTTTTCTGGTCTTTTTGAGGCAAGCTTCCGGCTTTTATATAAGGCACAAAATTGCCTTTGGCATCGGCTATCCTGATATCGGCCATACCAGGTTTGGCTTTCGCCACAAAAGCAGGCTGCAGGCTGATGCGGTAAAAACCGGTACTCCCGGGCTTTTGCAGGGCCGCCCCATATTTAAAACTCTTTTGTGCCGATGCCGCTAACATCAATCCGCAAAAAAGCGCGGTTAATATTATGCTATTCTTCCTTACTCTTAGCTTTATCATCAACAATAATTTTTTTAACCTTTTGGTACATAAACGATATAATAAGCAGCAAAACACCCAGGCAAAAGAAAGCCGCTATTTTACCAGCCTGCGGGATATCAACAATATCAAACAAAAATAATTTTAATAATGTAAGCGAGAAGAGGCTTAATGATACAATACGCATGGTGCGCACTTTATAATGCATCCCCAGCCACATTAGCGCGAATGACAACAGGCCCCACAAAATAGGCAAGCCGGTTTTAGTATAAACGGTTTCTATCCGCTCAATAGAATGCAATTTGCCATAAAACAAAATGTTGCTCAGCAGGCATACCTCTAAACTTAAAAAAGTGACAATGCCGGCGCTCAATATCCAGGTGAACAGTGTTTTCATCCCATCATCCAGCAAAGTTTGGCACAGGCGGACGACTCGGTAAAACAACAATGCGATAAATGCAGTACTTATCCAATGGGCAGCAAAATGACCAGCCGGTGGCTTTTTGGTGTTCAACATGCTGGTCAGCAGGTCGAAAAAATCAGGCATCAGGGTAAGGTAAACCGTAATGCAAACCAGCAGTATAGCCAGGCGGATGTTGTTATTAAACTTCAGGACCGGTGCTTTTATAGATACGAGATAATAGCTATATACAAATGCCGGGGTGTATAGCATCAGGTATAAAATATTTAGCGTTGTTTCGGGATAGCGGTTTAAAAACTGGTGATTGATCTCTAATAATCCGCTTAAAAACAAAAGTGCAAGACCGGCAATACCAAACACCTGCTTATTAATACCTACGCGATATACTTCTTTAGACTCGTCGCGCCCAACCAATACAAATAACAGGAAAGAGCTTATAGCTGCTACCAAAGTGGTAATAAAGCCCTTGTTGGCAATAACGGTTAAAGCAATTTCATGGTGGGTATATAATTGCGACCAATCCATAAATAAACTCAACAGCATGGCTGTCCATAATATGAGCGAGGTAAGCTTCATGAGCTTAATTGTCGAACGCAGGTACAGCCAGTATAACAGCACCGTTTCTGTTGCCCAGAAAAGGGTAATGCTGTTTCCATGCAGTTGAATAGGCGCTGCCAGAGAAATAAAGGTTAAGGTGATACCTATCAGCAGGTACAAAATATTGGTATCAACTTTGCGATTACGAAACAGGATGTAGGATAAGATGAGATTTACTACTGCCAGGCACACACAAAATAAGCCGCGGAACTGCTCTTCATGCATCACCGTAAGCAGGTATAACCCGGCTGAAAAATATAAAGCGGTATTGATAAGCAATATACTAAAATCCGACCCAACGAATTTTTTGTTCTCTTTTACGTTATTCGCCACGTTGATGGCAAAGTAAAGCACATAAAATATACTGGCGTAAATAAAGCCGTAATGATAGGTTGGCGCGGTAAGCGTATACAGCACGCCTGCAAATACTATCACGGTAAAAGCGAAGGATACTATATTAAGCACCCGCCACGCTTTATAATAGGCAATAATTAAAAGGCCGGTGTTCAATATCAGCAGGTAAATAAATAAAGCATCGTAATTGGCCTTGCCCGTACTCACCATAAACGGGCTTGCAAAACCGCCCACCAGGGCAATAACCGCAAGTTCCTGTCTATCATATAACAGGGAAAGCAGCACCGCGAAAATGGTGATCACGATGAGGATAATGAACGACGCGGTTTGGCTAAACAGATTAAACTGGTGAAATGCCAGCGTTATGGTAAAATAAAACACGGCTAAACCCCCACCCGCTAATACCGAGCTGAACGCTTTGTAATTATTGCGCAGCCAGTGGGCAATAGCTACTAATATAGCGCCGCAGGCAATACCAATACCCACACGACCGGCCGGGCCAACCCAGCCGCTATCAATAGCGAATTTTACAAAATAGCCAATAGCAAGCACCAGTATGGCGATACCAATTTTATTGATGAGGTTTTCGCCAATGAATTTTTCCAGGTCGGGATGGCTTTCAAAAAATGAAGGATTCGGCTCTTTGGCTTTTGGCGGATACAGATCTGAGGTTTTAACCGGCCTGTGTATGGTTGATAAGTTATCACGGATTACCGCTGACTGTTTTTCAACATCAACAGGTTTAACAGTTTCTGATTGCGGTTTTATCTCCGGCGGGGCTGGCGGCCGGGGCGGGGCAACCGGTGCTTCCTGCGGTTTTATTGGGGGAGTCTCTTTAACAACAGGCTTGGGTGCCTCCTGGGGTTTGGCGGGCTCTTCCGCCGGTCGCGACACTCTTAAGTGTTCTATCATGCGCTTTAGCTCCAATATCTGGATTTCCAGCGCCCCAATACTGCGGTTAACACTGCTTTTGTTGTTTATTATTAAAACAACAATCAGTAAACACATAAATACGGTAAAAATATCCATAATCTTAGGTTTAGCAAAAACTAAAGATAGTGGATTTATGAAATAATAAGCATTATTAATAATTAAGGGCGGGGCAAACATTTTTAAGTTTAATTGTATTTTAGCAAACAAGTCGCTTTAACCGATTAATATACCCTGCCATTTAATGAAAGCAATTTTAAAACCTATGCTGTTGATAGTATTTGTATTAACGGCGTTTACAAGCTATGGTCAATCCATCAATCCCGCTCTTTTAAAAGGATCGTGGAAAGCTTTGTGGATAACCGTTCCCGGGGAATCGACCAAAGATTATGGTGTCTATTATTTCAGGAAGAGCATAGATTTAAAGGACAAGCCCAATTCGTTCATTGTTCACGTATCTGCCGACAACAGGTATAAACTGTATGTTAACCAAACGCTGGTATCATTAGGTCCGGCACGTGGCGATACCTATTACTGGAATTATGAAACTGTAGACCTGGCGCCCTATCTAAAAGCGGGCAATAACAGCATTGCAGCCGTGGTTTGGAATGATGGGGATTACCGCCCCGAAGCACAGATCTCTATCCAGACGGGTTTTATTATGCAGGGAAATACCGAAGCGGAAGCTTTAATCAATACGGATAAAAGCTGGAAATGCATTCGTAACAAAGCATATCTGCCCATTGTTGGTGTGGGTTATGGCACGTATTTCGTAGCCGGACCGGGCGAACGGATAGATATGAACACCGGCATCAATAATTGGAATGCCGAAAACCTGGATGACAGCAGCTGGAAAAATGCTGTAAAAATAGATAATGGTAACCCGAAAGGAACCGTGAATGCTTTTGGATGGATGTTGGTACCCTCCTCTATTCCACCAATGGAATTAAAAAACCAGCGCATAGCCGCATTGCGTAAGGTGGAAGGGGTAAGTGTTCCGCAAACATTCCCGGCAACCAAAACAGCGCTAACCATCTCGGCCAATACAACGGCTACCCTGCTGCTTGATCAAACTTTTTTAACCAATGCTTTTATCTCACTTAATTTTAGCAAAGGCAAAAATGCGGGGATCAGTTTAAGTTATGCCGAAGCCCTGTTTATCAAATTGGATGGTCCCGTTGGTCTTGTAAAAGGTAACCGCGATGAGGTGGATGATAAAATATTTTCGGGTCGCCGGGATAGTATTATGTCAAATGGCAGTGTTGGTCAATCCTTTAATTCGCTTAGCTTTCGCACCTTTCGCTATATACAGTTAAAAATAACAACTGCCGGCGAGCCTTTACAGATCGATGATATTTACGGCACTTTTACCGGGTATCCTTTTAAGCTCAACGCGAAGCTTGATGGCACACCCGAAATGCAAAAGATGCTGGAGATAGGCTGGCGCACCGCCCGGCTTTGCGCAGGCGAAACCTACTATGACTGCCCTTATTATGAGCAGCTGCAATACGTTGGCGATAGCCGTATCCAGGCATTGGTATCGTACTACAACAGCGGCGACGATCGGCTGGTGCGTAATGCCATTAACCAGATGGATCATTCGCGCGTGGCCGAAGGCATTACCCTGAGCCGGCATCCATCGTTCTCCCCGCAGATAATCTCAACCTTCTCCTTATGGTATATAGGCATGTTGCACGATTACTGGATGTACCGGCCCGATAGCGCATTTGTAAAAGATAAGTTGCAGGGAGTACAGGATGTGCTGGCGTTTTTTGACAAATACCAGCAGACCGATGGCTCACTAAAAGATACCCCTTATTGGACATTTGCCGATTGGGTGAACAGTAAAGGATGGGATTTTGGAATGGCCCCCAAAAGCGCCAGCGGAAGCTCGGCCCTTATAGACCTGCAACTGATGTGGGCTTACCAGCAAGCTGCCGAAATGGAGGCTAAAATGGGCTTGCCTTTTTTGGCTGACAAGTATGCTGGCAAAGCCGCGCAACTAAAAGCGACCATTCAAAAAAAATATTGGATAGCCGGCAGGCAATTGTATTCGGATGTGGAGGATCAGCAGTTGTTTTCGCAGCATACCAACTCGCTGGCGGTGTTAACGGGGATGACATCCGGCAATGACGCATCTGCACTTGGCAAAAAACTAATGACCGATACTACGCTTACCCAATGTACCATCTACTTTAAATACTACCTGCACCAGGCCTTAATAAAAGCAGGCTTTGGTAATGATTATTTAAAATGGCTGGATATATGGCGTAAGAATATCAAAATGGGCCTCACTACCTGGGCCGAGATCTCGGATTTGGAACATAACCGGTCCGACTGCCATGCCTGGGGTGCAAGCCCAAATATTGAATTTTACCGAACCATATTGGGGATAGAAACTTACGCCCCCGGTTTTAGCAAAATAAAAATAGAGCCACATTTGGGGGATATAAAAAATGTGAGCGGCGAAATCCCGCATCCCAATGGAAAGTTGCTTGTAAAATATAGGTTTGAAAAGGGTAAATGGGATATTGAGGTTACCCTGCCGCAAAGCACATCGGGCGTTTTTGTGTGGAAAGGCCGAAATTATATGATTAATGCCGGCAAAAACAAGATAATTGTTTAAAAAGGAAGAAAAAAACATGATATAAATCATGTTTTCTTAGGAAAATACCAATAAAAAGATCATTTTTGCATCGTTTTTACCATTTTTGAGTAAAAATACTTGTATTTCTGTTTGAAAAGTGAAAAGCAACACTAACTTTACCTTGTAATGTTGATTGCTTATTGTATTGATTACACTTGTGTTAATTACACATTTAACAATCAGATATTATTAAAAATGTGATATTTACGCGCTACAATTATTAAACTACCCCGCTTAACCGCAGGTTTGCCAGCTCGCTAAAATCAATACAGATGAAAAAAACAACATCACAGGAAAAAATTCTTTCAATCGATATCGGTGGCTCACACATAAAAGCCACTATTTTAAATAAAAAGGGTGAGCTGAAAATGGATTACGACAAGGTACCCACGCCAGCCCCAGCCAGCCCCGATAATGTGATCAAGGCTATAAAAACATTGGTTAAGAACTTTCCGGCTTATGATAAAATTTCGGTTGGTTTCCCCGGCTACGTAAAAAATGGGGTTATAAAAACCGCCCCAAATCTCAACACCAAACTATGGGCTGATGTTGACCTTACTAAAAAACTAAGCGATGCATTGGGCAAGCCTACGCAAGTAGTAAATGATGCCGACATGCAGGGCCTGGGTGTGGTAAGCGGAAAAGGTTTAGAAATGGTGATAACACTGGGCACAGGTTTTGGTACCGCATTACTAATGAATGGCCACTTACTGCCGCACTTTGAGCTGGCCCACCTGCCAGTTAAAACCGGCAAAACCTATGATCAGTATATAGGCGAAAAGGCATTGGAAAAGTTCGGCAAGGAAAGGTGGAACAAGCGCATGCAGAAGGTTTTTGACATTTTAAAAACCGTTTTTAATTACGATACTTTATACATTGGCGGCGGCAACTCCGATTTGCTTACTTTTAAGCTGGATAAAAACATGAAAATAGTAACCAACGCCGATGGCATCAAAGGTGGTGCAAGGTTATGGCTTAATGACGAAGACAGTAAAACCAAACGCGTAATATCAACACCAACAGAATAATATACAATCCTCAATAAAATGGAAAATACAAAGGACATAGAAAAATTAGCAATAGACACCGTACGGGTCTTATCGGCAGATGCAGTGCAAAAAGCAAATTCCGGTCACCCCGGAACAGCAATGGCGCTTGCGCCTATGGGGCATGTTTTATGGACGAAGTTTTTAAATTACAACCCTAAAAACCCTGATTGGGCAAACCGCGACAGGTTCATCCTTTCGGCAGGGCACGCGTGTATATTGCAATACAACTTTTTGTATTTAACCGGCTATGACCTTAGTTTAGATGATATTAAACAATTTCGTCAGCTACATAGCAAAACCGCCGGGCACCCCGAATATGGTTTGGCCCCGGGTATTGATGTTACTACAGGCCCGTTGGGCCAGGGTTTTGCAAATGGCATAGGTTTTGCCATTGCGCAAAAACATTTAGCGGCACGTTACAACAAGCCCGGCTTCGAGCTTTTCAATTATAATATTTATGCTATTACCAGCGATGGTGATATGATGGAAGGTGTTACTTCTGAAGCCGCTTCATTAGCAGGGCATTTACAATTAGGTAACCTGATTTACCTGTATGATGATAACCACATATCTATTGAAGGCAGCACCGACATTGCTTTTAATGAAGATGTAAGCGCACGTTTCAGGTCATACGGCTGGCATGTACAGGATTTGCCGGATGTTAATGACACCCACGCGTTGGAACTGGCGTTAATAAATGCCAAAGCCGAAACACAAAAACCATCATTGATCCGCGTTCGTTCGCTGATAGCATATGGGAGCCCTAACAAATCGGGTACAGCAGGTTCACACGGTTCGCCGCTTGGTCCGGATGAAATTAAGCTGGTTAAAAAATTCTTTGACTTTGATCCCGAAAAATCATTCAACGTACCTGATGAGGTATTGGAATATTATCATGCTAAAGGTGCGAGGGGTGCGGGTTACGAAGAGAAATGGAATAAGCTATTTGCCGATTATAAAGTTAAATATCCCGAATTAGCTGCCGAATATGAACTGGCCAGCAGCGGTGGTTTACCACAGGGATGGAAAGACAAACTACCTGTATTTAAAGGCTCAGACCCTAAAATGGCTACCCGCCAGGCATCTGGTAAGGTATTAAATGCAGTTGCAGCAAGCCTGCCAAACCTTATAGGCGGCGCGGCAGATCTTTCGCCTTCAACAGAAACCAATTTAAAGGAATTTGATTCATTTACATCCGAGAACAGGGCTGGCCGCAACTTCCACTTCGGGATTCGTGAGCATGCTATGGGCTCGGCAATGAATGGTATGGCATTAACAAAAGGGGTACTTCCGTTTGGCGCTACCTTTTTAATGTTCTCTGAATATATGCGCCCGCCGATACGTTTAGCGGCCATTATGAAGATAAGCCCGATATTTGTTTACACGCACGATAGTATTGGCTTAGGCGAGGATGGTACAACCCACCAGCCTGTTGAGCAATTGGCGTCATTGCGTTCTATTCCTAATATTACGGTTATCCGCCCGGCCGATGCTAACGAAACCGCGCATGCATGGCGTGTTGCCATTGAGCACAAAGGTGGTCCGGTGGTTTTAGTATTCACCCGCCAGGGCTTGCCTATCCTCGACCAGGATAAATATGGTAAAGCATCCGACCTGGAAAAAGGAGCTTACATACTATCAGAAGCAAGCAAAACCCCCGAGCTGATATTAATGGCAACCGGATCTGAGGTGGCTTTAATAATGGAGGCCCAGGCAAAATTAGAGGCAGATGGTATCTCAACCCGCGTGGTTAGTATGCCATCATGGGAACTGTTTGAGAAACAGGATGCCGCTTATAAAGAAAAGGTATTCCCTAAAGCAATCAAAAAACGTTTGGCTGTGGAAATGGCATCCCCAATGGGCTGGCATAAATACACCACCGATGAAGGTGATATGTTAGGTATGACCACCTTTGGCGAATCTGCCCCGGCAGAAGCCCTGTACAAGTTTTTTGGCTTTACAGTGGAGAATGTAGTTAATAAGGCTAAAGCGCTTTTGTAGATATGAGACGTTAGATATGAGATTTGAGACTTAGCTGCGCAGGGTGCAGACGGTTCTGATCTCTTATCTGATTGAAAAATAGCAGATGTTAGATGTGTGATTTGAGAGTCGGGAGTTTGGCCAATTGGCAATGCTCTCATATCTCATATCTCACATCTCAAATCTAAATCCATGAATTGGGAAAGTAGTTTAATTAAAAACCTCGAATGGTCGTCAGAGATCATTAACGCCAGTGGCAAACAAAAGGTAGCGCTTGAAATTGCCGCGAAGGTAAAGGATGGCGATGTGCTGGGCGTAGGCTCCGGCTCCACCGTTTACCTGGCCTTGCTTGCTATTGCCGAAAGGATCAAGGCTGAAAAGCTGAACGTGCTGGCTATTCCTACTTCGCTGGAGATCTCGATGTTTTGCAGCAAGCTGGGTATTCCGCTTACCAGTTTGTTTGAAAACAAACCCGACTGGCTGTTTGATGGCGCTGATGAGGTTGACCCGAACAACAGCTTAATTAAAGGTCGCGGCGGGGCCATGTTTAAGGAAAAGCTATTGATCAGCTCGAGCACGGTGAATTATATTATTGTTGATGATTCAAAGATAGTGGATAAGATTGGCACGAATTTTCCTATTCCTATTGAGGTATTCCCTCAGGCGTTACTGCATGTGGAAGCAGAATTGAAGAAGCTGGGGGCCAATAGCATTGTTATAAGGCCAGCTAAAGGGAAAGATGGCCCCATTATTTCAGAGAACAACAACCTGGTTTTGGATTGCCGCTTTGATGAAGTGCCCAATAGCCTGGAGAAGGATATAAAAAGCATTACCGGCGTTATTGAGAGCGGATTGTTTATAGGATACGACCTGCAGATACTGGTGGCATCTAATAATTAAGATTGTTACGTTACTGTAACGCAATGATGATATTTAGCTTACAATAAACAGAATATTAACAAAGAACTTTACAAAACAGATCAAACGAATACATTTGCAGAAATATCTATCAAATTCATAGGCATTCGCAAATTCAATCCAATAAAAACACAATATTTTAAACAGACCAATATGGCAACCAACAACGTAAAACAGATACATGATTTCGGACAGAGTATCTGGCTTGATTTTATCGACCGCGAAATCATCGCATCCGGAAAACTGCAAAAATTAATTGACGAAGATGGCGTAAGAGGCGTAACCTCCAATCCGGCTATTTTTGAAAAAGCGATAACCGGCAGCTCTGATTATGATAATGATATCAGAGAACTTTCAGCAACCACAGAAGATAACGAGGAGTTATTTTTTGGTTTGGCAATAAGCGACATTCAGCAAGCTACCGCTTTATTTAAAGGCGTTTATGACGAATCAAACAAAGTTGACGGATATGTTAGCCTTGAAGTTTCGCCGTTTTTGGCTTTAGATACCGAAGGAACAGCAAAACAAGCCGAAGAGCTTTGGAAAAAAGTTAACCGCGAAAACGTAATGATCAAAATCCCTGGTACTAAACCAGGTTTAGCGGCTATTCAGCAATCAATTGCAAAAGGCATCAACATTAATGTTACGTTGCTTTTTGGCCTTGAGCGTTACGAAGAAGTAACCGAAGCCTATATTTCTGGTTTAGAGGAGCATTTAGCTGCAGGCCATAAAATTGGTCATATTGCATCAGTAGCAAGTTTCTTTTTAAGCCGTATCGATGTTATTGTTGATCCGTTATTAGAAGCAAAAGGCGAAAAAGCCCTAGTTGGCGAAGTTGCCATTGCATCTGCCAAGAAAGCATACGAAATTTACAAAAGAGTATTCAGCACCGAAAGATGGCAAAAACTGGCCGCAGAAGGCGCGCAGCCACAGCGTTTACTTTGGGCAAGTACAGGAAGCAAAAACCCTGCATTTAAAGATACCAAATACGTTGAGGCTTTGATTGGCCCGGATACTGTAGATACCGTTCCATTGGAAACTGTTGAAGCTTTCCGCGATCATGGTATTGCTGCCAACACGCTTGAAGCTGGTTTAGATGAAGCAACCGCTACTTTGGCCAAACTTAAAGACTTAGGTATCGATCTGGACGCCATCACCCAACAACTGGAAGATGAAGGCATCGAAAAATTCAATAAACCTTTCGAAAAACTGTTAAAAGCTATCGAAGATCAAAAAAGTAAAGTAGCCTAAACGGCTTTATGGAAACCGCAAACGTAAAGATCCTTTTTTTCGACGTAGGAGGTATTTTATTGTCGAACGGGTGGGGGCACGAGGCGCGCGAGGAAGCAGCCAAAAGGTTTAACCTTGATTATGCCGAAGTAAATGCCCTGCACAATTTTATATTCAACGTATATGAAATTGGCAGCATCACGCTGGATGAATACCTGGATACAGTAATATTTAACCGCCCCCGCGATTTTGTTCGTGAGGATTTTAAGGATTTTATTTATTCTACCTCGTATGAGCTGCCGGATATGCTGGCATGGCTAAAGGAGTGGAAAAAAGGTTGCGGTTTCCGTATTATCTCCGTTAATAACGAAGGTAAGGAGTTAAATGATTACCGGGTACGTAAGTTTAAACTGCACGATGCGTTCGACGCGTTTGTATCATCGTGCGAGGTAAAAATGCGCAAGCCCGATCCGGGTATATGGCAGCTGGCCATGGGCATTGCCCAGGCATCGCCACAGCAATGTGTGTATTTTGATGACCGGATGATGTTTGTTACAACGGCTCAAAAGTTGGGTATCCGTTCTTTTCAGCATACCAGTTTCGAAAAGACCAAAAAAATATTAGAAGACCTAAAAAAAGAAAACCTCAAAACAACATGAGTGCAACAACAGATAAATATGCTTTTGGCATGATAGGCTTAGGCGTTATGGGCCGAAGCTTACTACTCAATATGGCCGATCACGGTTTTGCAGTAGCCGGGCATGATAAAGATGCAGCTAAGGTATCATCATTAAATGATGAAGCCGGCGACAGGGCCGCTAAAGGCTTTGGCGATGTAAAGGAATTTATTCAAAGCCTTACTACTCCCCGGGCCATTATGATGCTGGTACCTGCCGGTAAAATTGTAGACGCTGTAATTGAGGAGCTTACTCCTTTATTGGAGAAAGGGGATATTTTAATTGATGGTGGAAACTCGCACTTTACAGATACCAACCGCCGCGTTGAAGAACTGGAAGCTATTGGCCTGCACTTTTTTGGTATGGGCGTTTCTGGTGGTGAGGAAGGCGCTCGCCGTGGTCCAAGCATGATGCCGGGCGGCGATAAGGATGCCTACGCAGTAATGAAACCGATATTTGAAGCCATTGCGGCTAAGGTTGATGGCGCACCATGCGTAACTTACATTGGCCCCGGAGCATCCGGTCACTTTGTTAAAATGGTGCATAACGGAATCGAGTATGGTATTATGCAGGTAATTGCCGAAACCTACGAGATTCTTAGAAAAGGCTTAAAGCTGGACAATGATTCTATACAAAAGATCTTCGCTCAATGGAATGCCGGCCGCCTACAGTCATTCCTTTTAGATATCACCAAGGATATTTTTGCATATAAAGCTCCCGGAGCTGATCATTTGTTATTAGATGATATTAAAGACGAAGCAAAAGCTAAAGGTACAGGTAAATGGACGTCACAAGTGGCTATGGACCTGGTTACTCCTATCCCAACCATCGATACTTCTGTATCCATGCGCGATCTGTCAAAATACAAGCAATTGCGCGAAAAAGCTTCAACCTTATACGGCGGCGATATCGAATTAGCCGGCGATAAAGAGGAATTACTGGTTGCTCTTGAGCAGGCTTTTTATTTTACATCTATAGTTACTTACGCGCAGGGCATGCACTTGCTGTCAAAAGCTTCTGAGGAGTACAAATACGATCTTCATTTGGGCGAAATTGCCAAAATATGGAGAGGTGGTTGTATCATCCGTTCGGAATTTTTGAATGATATTTTTAACGCGTACAATAAAGATCCACAGCTACCCCATTTACTATTGGACAGCGATGTGCAAAAATTAGTAAGTGAAACACTGCCGGGTATCAGGAAAATTTTATCGGGCACTATAGCCGCCGGTGTTGCCGCTCCCGGATATGCATCAGCTTTAAGTTATTTTGATGCTTTCCGCAGCGAAAAAATGCCATCGAACCTTACCCAGGCACAGCGCGATTATTTTGGCGCGCATACTTACGAGTTGATAGGCAAAGAAGGAACATTCCATACACAGTGGACCAAAGCCGAAGACTAATCATAAACTATTAAAGCTGATCACAATGAGCTCAAGCACAAAATCAGACCCTACCATATTCATCATTTTTGGTGGCACGGGCGATTTAAATTCCCGGAAAATTGCACCGGCCCTGTATAATCTTTTTTTAGATGGCTGGATGCCGAAACAATTTTCGATAATTGGTACAGGTCGTACAAAATTGACTGACGAGCAGTTCAGGGACAATTTACATAACGACATCGACCAGTTTTCGCGCAGCGGAAAAACTGACGAAAAAAAATGGGCCGAATTTGTAAAAAACATCTATTACCAGGTATCAGATGCAACCGACTTTGAAACCTATAAAGAATTTGGCAAACGCATTGAAAAACACAATGCCGAATGGAAAGCCAAAGCCAATGTATTGTTTTACCTGGCTGTAGCGCCAAACTTTTTCCCAATCATCGCATCCAACATATCAAAAGCCAAGTTGGCCGAAGATAAAAAACGGGTGCGTATCATTATCGAAAAACCATTCGGACACGACCTGGAAACAGCTAAGGAACTAAATACATTACTAAAGAGCATTTTTGACGAGTGCCAGATTTACCGTATAGATCATTACCTGGGTAAAGAAACCGTTCAGAATATTATGGCATTCCGCTTTGCTAACTCCATTATGGAGCCACTGTGGAACCGTAATTATATCGAGCACGTACAGATCTCGGTTACCGAGCAACTGGGAGTTGAAGAACGCGGAGATTACTACGACGGATCGGGCGCGATGAGGGATATGATCCAGAATCACCTGCTGCAATTGCTTTGCCACATAGCCATGGAGCCGCCGGTTAGCTTTAGCGCCGATGAGGTACGTGACCGTAAGGTTGATGTATTAAAGGCCATGCGTAAGTTTACACCCGAGGATGTACGTAATTCGGCCGTTAGGGGCCAGTATGGCAGCGGATGGATGAAAGGAAAAGAAGTTGCCGGCTACCGCGAAGAGCCAAAGGTTAATCCCGAATCAAATACAGAAACTTTTGCAGCTATCAAATTCTTTATAGATAACTGGCGCTGGCAGGGTGTTCCGTTTTATTTACGTACAGGTAAACGTATGCACCAGTCATCATCAGTTATTTCCATTCAATTTAAAGATGTACCGCATTTGATATTCCCTACTGAGGCAGCAGAAAGCTGGCAACAAAACAGGCTCATCATCAGCATTCAGCCCGAGATGAGTATCCGTTTGCAGGTACAGGCCAAGCGTCCCGGAATTGATATGGTATTAAACGTGGTTGATATGGTGTTTGACTATAAAGGCACTTATACCAACCAGGCACCTGAGGCTTATGAAACCCTGATATTGGATACCATGCTGGGCGATCAGACCCTGTTTATGCGTGGCGACCAGGTAGAAGAGGCATGGGAATTGGTAATGCCTATTTTGAGCACCTGGCAAAATAAAAAGAGTTTAAATTTCCCTAACTATTCGGCCGATTCATGGGGCCCGGAAGCCGCCGAGGCATTAATTGCCCGCGACGGATTTAACTGGTTCACATTACCGGTAAACGGCAAAAAACGTTAGTATTATGAACCTGAATATATTTAATACTGCCGATGAGGTGCTTGTAGCGCTGGCTGATTATTTTGTAAAAATAGCTGACGCGTCAATTGCAGCGAGAGGTAAGTTTACTGTTGCCCTTTCGGGCGGCAGTTCGCCAAAAAAACTATATGAGCTCCTTGCCTCTACCAGTTACGCCGACCAGGTTGATTGGGAAAAGGTTTATTTCTTTTTTGGCGATGAGCGCAATGTGCCCCAGGACCATAAGGATAGTAATTACCTGATGGCAAAAACAGCGATGTTTGATCCATTAATGATAAGCCCTGCCAATGTATTCGCGGTCAACACCACGTTTGAACCGGCAGAGGCCGCAGCCAGGTATTGGGAAATGATCTCTACCTTTTTTGATGAGGATGAACTAAGTTTCGATCTTGTATTGTTGGGTTTGGGCGATAACTCACACACGGCGTCGCTGTTTCCGCATACCCCGGTTTTGCATGATACCACGCCAGGTGTAAAGGAAGTTTGGCTGGAAGATCAGCAGGTATGGCGTATTACGCTTAATGCGCCCCTGATCAACGATGCCCGCTACATTGCGTTCCTGGTATACGGCGAAGGCAAGGCAATTGCTGTACACCATGTACTGGAAGATGAAGAAAATATTGAAGAATATCCTGCCCAGCTAATCGACTCCATAGTTGGCGAAACAGAATGGTTTTTAGATGAACCCGCCGCGGCGAACCTGGAAGGAGAATAAAAAATTAACATCTAATTGTTCGGGCTGCGTGGCTCTGAACTAAAATGCCTGCAGTTTATACATTGCAGGCATTTTTGTTATAAGCTTCTGCGTTCTCAAGATCGTGCCGGCAGATTGCTTAAATCGATGCCCCGCGCAGCACTGTAATAAACTAATATCGGGCTTAGTGTTTTAAAAATAGATAATATATATAGTAAAATTTGTCTGTAAGGCCATATAGAATTTATTTTAATTAAGTTTTGTGGTTTATTTATTGTTATTGTTTGGTTTAGGTCATTTTTCTATAAAAAATCAGGTAAAAAAACAATCTGTTTTATTGAATTTAATTTTTTTATGAATATTATAAATAACAAATAGCTAATAAACTACTTGATTTATAATATTAATAAATTTTTTAGATGAAAAATTAAAATAATGTAC